>NZ_JNWJ01000014.1:0-312653 GCF_000716805.1 Streptomyces yerevanensis
CCGGGCGGTGGGTGATGAAACAGGAACCACCCGAAGGCCGTCGCTCAACAACGGCGGCCAGGCGGGAATCTCCCGGCTTCAGCCGGGAGAGACGTCAATCCTGTTCTTCGGCCCAGATGCGGGCTTGGGTGGCTCGGTCGGGGGCGTTGGCGCGGGTGTAGGCGTCGGCGGCCTGGAGATAGCAGGCGCGGGCGTCGGAGGGACGGTGGGCAACCTCGTGGGCGAGGGCCAGGTTGCGGAGAGTCTGGCCTGCCCCGTACCAGTCCTCGAACTCCCGGAAGATCTCCAGGGCTTTGCCGTACGCCTCGACCGCCTCCCCCACCCGGCCCGTCTGCCGCAGGGCGGCGCCGAGGTTGTTCCACACGGTGCCCTCGCGGTGGTGGTCCCCGGCGGCCCGGTGCAGGTCGCGGGCATGGGTGTGGGCGTCGACCGCCTCCTCCGCCCGGCCCGCCTGCCACAGGGCGCTGCCGAGGTTGTTCCACGCCATGCCCTCGCCGTGGTGGTCCCCGGCGGCCCGGTGCAGGTCGCGGGCGCGGGTGTGGGCGTCGACCGCCTCCTCCGCCCGGCCCGCCTGCCGCAGGGCGCTGCCGAGGTTGTTCCACGCGCTGCCCTCGGCGAGGCGGTCCCCGGCGCGGTGGGCGGCCTCCCGGGCGGCACGGCCGACGGTGATCAAGTCGTCGAAGGACCGCCGCCAGTCCAGGTACACCGCCAGGCATGACGCCAGCCGCACCGCCGCATCCGCGTACCGTTCCTCTCCCGCCCACTGCACCGCCGCCACCAGCCCGGCCCGCTCCCCGTCCAGCCACTCCAGTGCCTGCGCCCGGTCCGCGAACCGCTCCGGCTCCGCCTTCCCCGGCAGCCACCGCAACCGGCCGTCGGCGGCATTCGCCCACCGGCAGTAGAACTCCAGTACCCGGTCCCGCGCCGCCTCCCCCTCCTCCCTGAAGCCCGCATCCCCTGCCACCACACCCACCCCGAACGCCCGCACCAGGTCATGCAACCGCCACCGCACACCGGAAGCCGAGCCCTCGCAGCCCTGGACCGGCGTGACCAGATGGGTGGCGGCGAGGTCCTCCAGCAGGCCTAGGGCGGCCTGCACGTCGAGGTCCGCCAGCGCGGCCACGGCCTCCGTGCCCGTTTCCGTACCGGGGGCGAGGGCGAGCAGGCGCAGCAGTCGGGCCTGGTCGGGTGGGAGACGGCGGTACGAGGTCTCCAGGACCGGGCGGAGCACGAGCGAGCGGCCGTACAGGTCGGTGCCGCGACTGCCGTTGTCGAGTACGGCGGTGGGGTCGCCGGCCTCCTTGATCTCGGTCACCAGCGAGGCGATGCCGCGGTGGCGGCGTCGGCGCAGCATGGCGGCGGCGATCTGGAGGGCGAGGGGCAAGTGGCCGCAGAGGGAGGTCAGTTCGCGGAGAGCGTCCTGCTCCCGGGACGGGCGGTCGTCGCGTTCGTCGGCGTTGTGGAGGGCGCGGGTCACGAGGGCGGCGGAGTCGTCCGGGGCCAGTGTTTCGAGGTCGATGAGGCGTACGGGGATGGAGTCCGGGCGGTCTCGGGAGGTGATCAACACCCGGTGGTGGTCCGTCCCGGGCAGCAGGGGGAGGAACTGGGACGGGTCCGAGGAGTTGTCCAGGATCAGCAGCGTCCGATCCTGTCGCTCGGCGAGGAGTTTGCGGTACGTGTCGTACTGGTGCGCCGTCGTCTGTGGCAGATCCGGGCCGCGTATGCCGAGGGCGTCGAGGAGGGCGAGGACGGCTTGGTCGGCGGTGACGGGGGCGTCGTCGTAGCCGCGCAGGTCGACGAAGAGCGTGCCGCCGGGGAACCAGCCCTTCGCGCAGGCCTGGTGGGCGGCCTCCACCGCCAGCGCTGTCTTGCCGATGCCGCCCATGCCGGTGACGGCGAAGATGAGGAGAGGGAGCGCGGCGGCTCCGTCCGGGGCGGGTTCGAGGTGGGGGAGCAGGCGGCCCATTTCCGCCGATCGGCCGGTGAAGCCGAGGGGGCGGGGCGGGAGGGTGGTGGTCGCGGTGGGTACCGGGCCGTGGGACTGCTGTGGCGTACCGGTTCCGTGGTGCGGGCCTTCGTCTGGGCTACTGTCCGTCGCCGTGCGGTGGTTGGCCGACCGACTTGGCGGTGAAGGGGCCGGGAAAGGTGCTCCCCCGAAAGTCGAGGTGGTCTCCGCCGTACGTCGGGGCGTCCGTGGAGCTGCGAAAAGGACCCTCCCGAGTGTCGGAGTCGGAGTCACGAGGCTGCGGGGCAGTCGGCTTCGGTTCCAGCTCGCGGAGTACGGCGACCGCCGCCCTGGCCGCGTTCGCGGCGGCCCGGGGCTGTGAACCCTCGGCGTCCGCACGGGACTTGTCCGCGTTGGCCTTGTCGCTGATGCCTCGGATGATCAACGCGCCCGCCTCACCGGCGAGGTGAACGGCGTGGGCGACGCCGGAGCTTTCCATCTCGATGGCGACGGCGTCGTTGTAGCTCGCCCTGATGCGCTGGGCGAGTTCGGAGTCGCTGTCCGCGAGGACGACGTCCCCGACCGCGATCGGCTTGAAGTGGGCCTTCCCGCGCAACGCCTCCTTGGCAGCCTGCTCCAGGCGGTGTGAGGCGCGCCAGGCCTCGGGGCGGTTCAGGAAACCGTCGGGCGTCTGCTTGCCGCCGTGGATGGCGTACACCTTGGTCGCGACCACGACGTCGCCGATGCCGATGTCGTCCTTCAGACCGCCCGCGACCCCGACGAAGAGCACGGCCTCGGGGTCGAGCCACGTCATCACCCGCTCGGTGATCGTGGCGGCCGTGAGCGTGCCCTCGCCCATGTCGACCAGGGCGACGTGCCAGGGGGTGCCGGGGAGCTTCCCTCGCCTGGCCCGCGTGCCGGTGCGCTCATGCGTGAGCTTCTCGACATCCGTGAGGTGGTCGAGTACGGCGTCGTATTCGAGGGACAGCGCGGTGAGGATCGCTACGGTGGGCATTGGCTCCGGCACGCTCTCAACGGTACTGCCAAGTTGCATGTCCAGAGCGTGTGTTGGGCGGGGTGGGTGCGGCGTACCGTGATGTCACGCGATGTTCGGAGGCGGCACGGGGGACGGCGCGATGACGAACGAGTACGACGGGGACCACCTCGACTTCCGGGGAGCGAAGTTCCCCGGGTCCTTCACCGCCAAGGCGGAATACCACGAGCACGGGCCCGCGCCCACCGCGCTGGATGCCCTGCCCGCGCAGGCGGTCGGCTTCACCGGCCGGGACGGCGAACTGCGTGCGCTGCTGGACGCGTTCGACCCGTCCGCGCCCGAGAGGCCGGCCGCCGTGCTGGTCGCGGCGGTGTCCGGGCTCGGCGGCATCGGCAAGACGGCGCTCGCGGTGGAGGCGGCGCACGAGGCGTGCGGGAGGGGCTGGTTCACGGGCGGGGTGCTCTTCATGGACCTGCACGGGTATGACGACGATCCCGTTACGGCGGACCAGGCGCTGGAGGCCTTGCTGCGTGCGCTGGGTACGGCTCCGGAGCACATCCCGGCCACTGCGGACGAACGGGCCGCGCTCTACCGTTCGACCCTTGCCGAGCGTGCTCGGGAGCGGGGCGCGGTGCTGATCCTGGCGGACAACGCGTCCTCTCCGGAGCAGGTGCGCCCCCTGCTTCCCGGCAACACGCGGCACCGTCTTCTGGTCACCTCTCGCAACAAGTTGCCCCAACTGGGCGCGCGACTCCTGCCGTTGGAGGAGCTGACGCCGGAGGAGGCCTACGCCCTGCTCGACCGCGCCCTGCGGATCGCCGACCCGTCCGACAGCCGCGTCGCCGATGGGCCCGAGGCAGCCGCGGAACTCGCCTCCCGCTGCGGGCATCTGCCGCTGGCCCTCCAGATCGCGGCTGCTCTGCTGGTGCTGGACCGGGGCAAGCCCGTAGCCGAACTCGTCGCCGAACTCACCGAGTTCCGCGACCGGCTCACCCACCTCGACGATGGCGAGCGGAGTGTCCGCGCCGCCTTCGATCTGTCATACCGACGTCTGCCACCCGAGCAGGCCCGCCTGCTCCGCCTGCTGTCTCTTGCCCCAGGGCCTGACGTGAGCACCGAGGTCGTCACCGTCCTGACCGAGGCAGACGCTCCGCCGACCCGCGCCCTGGACGCGCTGACGCGCACGCATCTCGTCGAGCGGGGGAATGGGCGGGGGAGGTGGCGGCTGCATGACCTGGTGCGGGCGTTCGGGGCGGGTGTGGTGGCAGGGGATGCGGAGTTGGTGAGGGAGGGGGAGGCGGCGCGGGGGCGGCTGCTGGAGTTCTACTGCCGGTGGGCGGAGGCCGCCGACGACCGGTTGCGCTGGCTGCCCGGGATGCCGGCGCCGGAACGGTTCACCGACCGGGCGCAGGCGCTGGAGTGGCTGGACGGGGAGCGGGCCGGGCTGGTGGCGGCGGTGCAGTGGGCGTCGGAGGAGCAGTACGCGGACACGGCGGTGCGGCTGGCCGCAAGCCTGGCGGAGTACCTGTCCTGGCGGCGGTCCTTCGACGACTCGATCACCGTGAGCCGGGCCGCCCGGGAAGCTGCCCACCGCGCCGGGGACCGCCACCGCGAGGCCATCGCGTGGACCAACCTCGGCCTCGCCCTGCAGGAGGCGGGCCGGGTGGCGGAGGCGGTCGACGCCCTCACCCGGGCCCGCGACCTGTACTGGGCGGCCGGGGACCGCCACGGCGAGGGCGACACGTGGAACAACCTCGGCATCGCCCTGCAGGAGGCGGGCCGGGCGGGGGAGGCGATCGACGCCCTCACCCGGGCCCGCGACCTGTTCCAGGCGGTCGGGGACCGCCACGGCGAGGCCGACGCGTGGAACAACCTCGGCACCGCCCTGCGGCGGGCGGGCCGGGTGGCGGAGGCGGTCGACGCCCACACCCGCGCCCGCGCCCTGCACCAGGCCGCCGGGAACCGCCACCGCGAGGGCACCGCGTGGAACAACCTCGGCCTCGCCCTGCAGGAGGAGGGCCGGGCGGGGGAGGCGGTCGAGGCGTACGGCAAGGCCCTGGAGACCTACCGGGAGTTCGAGGACTGGTACCGGGCAGGCCAGACCCTCCACAACCTGGCCCTCGCCCACCAGACTGCCCACCGTCCCTCCGACGCCCGCGCCTGCTGGCTCCAGGCCGCCGACGCCTACACCCGCGCCAACGCCCCCACCGAAGCCACCCAAGCCCTCAACTGGGCCGACAGAACGGACAAGGATCCGGCCCCCACCCCCATCACCCCTTAACAGCCCCACCCAAAGCAAACCCCCCGCCCAACCTCCGCGCGACGAGCACATACAACAAAATCACCGGCGTCGAATAAATAACCGAGAACGCAGCCAACTGCCCATAAACCACCGTCCCCCGATTCCCGAAGAAGTCATTGATGCTCACCGAAGCCGGCATCTGATCCGGACTCAGCAGCAGCATGAACGGCACAAAGAAGTTCCCCCACATCATCACGAACGAGAAGACCGTAACCACCCCCACCCCCGGCCCCATCAGCGGCAGCACGATCCGCAGCAGCGACTGGAACGACGACGCGCCGTCCGTCCAGGCCGCCTCTTCCAACTCCTTCGGCACCCCGTCCATGAAATTCTTCATCAGCCAAATGGCAAAAGGAAGTTGAGAAGCCGCGAAGAAGAAGATCGTGCCCTGCATGGTGTCGATCAGATCCACCTGCACGAACAACGCGTACACCGGAACCATGATCGCCGTGATCGGCAGACTCGTGGCGAAGAGAATCGTCAGCAGGAACGGCCGGTTGAGCCGGGACCGGAACCGTGACAGCGGGTAGGCCGCCAGAGCCGCGCAGACGACCGTCAGCAGGGTCGCCCCGCCGCACAGGATCAGGCTGTTGAGCAGGGGCGTGAAGGTGATGTCGGGTTCGAGTACGGCGTCGAAGTTGTCCAGGGTGACGCCGTCGGGGATCTTCACCTGCAGGCCGGCGTCCGGGTCCAGGGCGGAGAGGACCACCCAGGCCAGCGGCAGGACGAAGGCGGCCGCTACGACGAGGAGGCCGGCGTCAGCGGCGTAACGGCGGTTGGCGCGACGGGACTTGAGGGTCGGCGCTACGGGCATCTCAGACCTCCGTCCGCAGCAGGCGCATATAGACGAGGGAGAAGAGCGAGCCGACCAGGAGGAGGAGCAGGGCCACGGCGGTTCCGTACCCGATCATGCTTTTCTGGAAGGCCTGTTCGTACATGAAGAGGGGGAGGGTCTGGCTGCGGTTTCCCGGGCCGCCTCTCGTCATGACCCAGATCAGGCCGAAGACCGACAGCGTCTGGAGCGTGTTGAGCATCAGGTTCGTGCCGATGGAACGTCTGATCATCGGCAGCGTGATGTGCCACATGCGGCGCCAGCCGCCCGCCCCGTCGACCTCCGCCGCTTCCGTGATCTCCTTCGGGATTTCATTCAGCGCCGCCGAGTACACCAGCATGGAGAAAGCCGTGCCCCGCCATACATTGGCGAAGGAGACGGCCAGGATCGGAAGCGTGAACAGCCAGTTCTGGGACGGGAGATGCAGCCAGTCCAGAATGGCGTTCAACGTGCCTTCGCGGCGGAAGAAGGCGTACAGGAGGAAGCCTGCCACGACTTCCGGCAGCACCCAGGCCGTGATCACGATGCCGCCCGTGAGCGTGCGAACGGGCTTTGACGCGCGCTGCATCAGCGAGGCGAGGGCAAGGCCCAGGGTGTTCTGGCCGATGAGGGAGCTGAGGACGGTGAACACCAGCGTCAGCCATACGGCGTTGAGGAACGCCGCGTCCTGGAAAGCGTCGCGGAAGTTGTCGAAGCCGACGAAGGACGACTCGGCCTGGCCGGTGAGTTGGAGGTCCGTGAAGGCGATGTAGGCGCAGTACGCGATGGGGCCCGCGAGGAAGAGGACCAGGAGGACGACGGCGGGGGAGACGGGGAGGGCTCGGGTGAGTGCGCGGCGCAGGGAGCGAATCTTCGGCGTGGGCGGTGGGACGGCCGGTCCCGGCGCGGTCTTGATGACGCCGGGACCGGCCGGGGGCGCGGCGGTCATGAACGGCTGCTCACTTCTCGCTCAACCTCCTCGCTCAACTCCCGCTTCTCGCTCACTTCTTGATCACTTGGTTGTCCGTGGCCGACTTGAGTTCCTCGTCGTAGCCGCTCGCCGCCTCCTCGACCGAGCTGTCGCCCGTCGTCACGCCCTCCATGGCCTCCTGGATCGCCGTCGAGACCTTCGGGTATGCGGGGTAGGCGGGACGGTAGTGCGTAATGGACACCAGGTCCGTGAAGAACTTGATGCCGGGCTGCGCCTTCACGTACTCCGGGTCCTCGGCGACGTCCTTCCGCACCGCGATACCGGAGTTGGCGATGTACCACTTCTGCGCGTTCGCCTTCGTCTGCATCGTCTCGATGAACTTGAAGGCCAGGTCGGGGTTGGCCGCCTTGGACGGAATCGACCAGGTCCAGCCGCCCGACATGCTCACCTTGCCGGGGGCCTGGCCGTTCTGAGTCGGCATGGCCGCGAGGCCCAGCTTCTCCGACCACTCCGGCCATTCGTGGCCGCTGCCCTCCAGCCAGTCCTGCGGGAGCCAGGAGCCGTCGAGGTTGATGCCGAGCTTGCCCTCGGGGAGGAACTCGCCGCGGACCCGGGTCGCGATGTTCGGGTCGAGGGCGTCCGACACGTCGGGGCCGAGCTTCTCTTTGTAGACGGTCTCCACGAAGGTGAGGGCGTCCTTGAAGGCCTGGCTGCCGGTGATCCATTTCTTGGACGCGGTGTCGTAGAGGGGATCTTCGTCTTTGCTCGCTGAGTTGCCCGTCCCGTACAGGAGCATTTCGAAGCCCTGCATGGCGGAGGCTTCGCCTGCCGGTTTGCCCGTGTAGACGTTGAGCGGGATGACGCCGGGGACCTTCTGCTTGATGGTCCGGGCGGCTTCGAGGACGTCGTCCCACGTCTTCGGCTGCCAGTTCTCCGGCAGGCCCGCCTTCTTGAAGATTCCCTTGTCGAACCAGAGGCCCCGGGTGTCGGTCCCGTCCGGAACGCCGTACGTCTTGCCGTCCTCGGCCTTGGCCGCCGCCTTGGCCGTGTCGATGAACTGGTCCCAGTCCTTCCACTTCTCCAGGTACGGGTCGAGGGGCTTCAAGTACCCGCTCGTGATGTCCGAGTTGATGAGGAACGTGTCCTCGTACACCAGGTCCGGGGCCGTCTTGGGGGAGCGGAGCATCTGCTGGAGCTTCGTGTAGTACTCCGAGTCCGGCGCCTTGATCGGGACGAGTTTGACCTTCTTGCCCGGGTTCGCCTTCTCGAACTGCTTCTTCATGTCGGCCAGGTAGGTGTCCAGGACCTTGATCGAGTTGTCCGTGGACTGTTTGAAGGAGACCTCGATGGTGTCCGGGTCGCTTCCGGAGCCGCCGCCGCAGGCGGAGAGAGTGGTGGCGGCGAGCAGAGCTGCGAGGAGAAGAGGAGCGGCGGTGGGGCGCACGGGCACGACCTCCTACTGGCCGACGTCATTGTGGCCGAGCTTGGCTGCATCGTGAACGTAAGAGCGGTGGTCTAGTCAGGTCAATGACCTTGCAGCGGCTCGGACTTGGGCTTGGCCCGGACATCCCCGCGGTGTCTCCAGCCTGCGGCACACGCTTAAGGTACTGCCGAGTCGCCTGACCAGCAGAGACGTTGGGCGTCGCAAAGGGGGACAGAGACGTGCCGGAACAAGACGTCACCACAGGCCAGTTGCTGCTCGCCGAGTACGCGAGCGTGAAGGACGAGCAGAAGGCGCGGATCGGGTTCCGGGACAACCTGCTGTACGTCACCCTCGCGGTCGTCGCCGCCGTCATCGCCGCGGCCGCCCAGGCCAAGCAGGCGTCGATGCTGCTCGCCCTGCCGCCGGTGTGTGTCGTTCTCGGGTGGACCTACCTCGTGAACGACGAGAAGATCTCGGCGATCGGGGCCTACGTACGGGGCGAGTTGGGGCCTCGGCTGGCCCAACTCGCCGGTACTGAGGGCGCCTTCGGCTGGGAGACCGTACATCGCGGTGACTCCCGAAGGGCCTCCCGCAAAGCCATCCAGTGCGGGATCGATCTGCTCGCCTTCTGCGTCGTGCCGTTGGCGGGGCTCGTTGTGTACTGGGCCGGTGGTCAGGTCACCGGGGGCCTGCTGGCGGTGTCCGTGATGGAGGCGCTCGCTGTCGCGGGGCTGGGTGCCCAATTCCTGGTGTACGCCGGGGTGTTCACCTCTGCTTGACGGTACGCCGATGGCCTTCGGGCGATGGGCGATCCGGGAGCGATCCGGACTGACCGGAGGCCGCCGCCGTGCCAACCGCCCCTCGCCGCCTACCCCTTGATCCACCGATACTGCAACTCCGGCCTTCCCACCTGCCCGTACTGAGGACTCCGCCCCGCCCTGCCCGCATCGACCAGATGCTCCAGATACCGCCGGGCAGTGATCCGCGATATCCCCACCGCCTCCGCCACCCCCGCCGCGGTCAGCCCCTCCGTGGAGTCCCGCAGCGCCCGGGTCACCCGCTCCAGTGTCGGCGCGCTCAGTCCTTTGGGCAGTTCCGCGGGACTCGGTGCGCGCAAGGTCGCGAGCGCCCGGTCCACCTCGTCCTGGCCGCTGGCCTCGCCGGCCGCCGCGTGGAACTCCGCGTACCGCACGAGTCGGTCCCGCAGGGTGGCGAAGGTGAACGGCTTCAGGACGTACTGCACGACGCCCAGCGAGACGCCCTCTCGTACCACCGTGAGGTCCCGCGCGGAGGTGACCGCGATGACGTCCGCGTGATAGCCGGCCGTGCGGAGCGAGCGGGCGAGCTGCAGGCCGTGCCCGTCCGGGAGATGGAGGTCGAGGAGCAGCAGATCGACCGGCATCCGGTCCAGCGCCCGTCGCGCCTCCGCCCCGGTGTGCGCCTTCCCCACCGCCGTGAAACCGGGCACCCGCCCCACATACATGACATGCGCGTCGGCCGCGACGGGGTCGTCCTCGACGACCAGGACGCGGATGTCCTTGGAGGGCGTGCTCATACGGTGCCTCCGTGCGGGGTGGGCTGCGGAGCTGGCTCGGGCCCGGACTCGGGCTCGGCGTGGACCTTAGTCCCCTTGGCCGAAAATCGCCCTGTCGAAGCCTCCTCCAAAGCAGCCCGCCCCGTCTCCGCCTTCGTTTCCGTCCCCGGCAACGGCAACCGCGCCTCGAACGACGCCCCGCCCCCCGCAGCCTCAGTCACGGTCAGCGTCCCCTCGTGGCGGCTGACGGCCTGCCGTACGAGCGCGAGGCCGAGCCCCCGGCCCCCGGGACCGGACGGCTTGGTCGACCAGCCGCGCTGGAAGACCGCCTCCGTGTGGGCAGGGTCCACGCCGTCCCCGGTGTCGGAGACCCGCAGGACCAGGCCCGACTCGTCGGCGAGTGCGGTGACCGTGACGCGGGCGCCGACCGAGCCCTGGGCCGCGTCGACCGCGTTGTCGATCAGGTTGCCGAGCACCGTCACGAGGTCCCGGGCGGGGAGGGAGTCCGGCAGCAGGCCGTCGTCGATGCTGCTGTCCTCCGAGACGACCAGCTCGACGCCCCGCTCGTTGGCCTGGGCCGCCTTGCCCAGCAACAGGGCCGCGAGCACCGGTTCGCTCACCGCCGCGACCACCTGGTCCGTCAGCGCCTGGGCCAGTTCCAGCTCGGCCGTGGCGAAGTCGACCGCCTCGTCCGCGCGGCCCAGCTCGATCAGGGAGACCACCGTGTGCAGCCGGTTCGCGGCCTCGTGCGCCTGCGAGCGGAGCGCCTGTGTGAAGCCGCGCTCCGAGTCCAACTCGCCCATCAGGGACTGGAGTTCGGTGACATCGCGCAGGGTCACGACCGTGCCCCGGCGTTCACCGCCCGACACCGGCGAGGTGTTCACCACGAGCACCCGGGAGGCGGTGAGATGCACCTCGTCCACGCGCGGCTCCGCCGACAGCAGAGCCCCCGTCAGCGGGGCGGGCAGCCCGAGGTCCGCCACCGAGCGGCCGATCACATCGCCGTCCACCCCGAGCAGTTCGCGCCCGCCGTCGTTGATCAACGCCACCTTGAACTGGCCGTCGAGCATCAGCAGCCCCTCGCGTACGGCATGCAGCGCGGCCTGGTGATAGTCGTGCATCTGGCTGAGCTCGCTCGCGTTCATCCCGTGGGTGGAGCGACGCAGCCGGGCGTTGACCACGTACGTGCCGACGGCGCCCAGCGCCAGTGCGCCCACCGCGACGCCGAACAGCGCCGTCACCTGGTCCTGCACCCGCTCGCTTATGGCCTCGACCCGGATGCCCGCGCTGACCAGGCCGACGATGCGGCCGTTGTCGTAGATCGGCGTGACGGCCCGGACGGACGGGCCGAGCGTGCCGGTGTACACCTCCGTGAACGGCTCGCCCTTGAGGGCGTCCTCCGTGTGGCCGAGGAAGGGCCGGCCGATCTGGTTCTTGTCGGGGTGCGTCCAGCGGATGGCCTTCGTGTTCATGATCGTGACGAAGTCGACGTGCGCATGTCGCCGCACCTCGTTCGCATACGGCTGGAGGGTCGCCGAAGGATCGGGAGTACGGATGGCCTGCCGTACGGAGGGCGAGTCCGCTACGGAACTGGCCACGCCCAAGGCCTGACGGCGCGCCGCGTCCTCGGTCTGGCTGCGGTCGCTGACGTACGTGAACAGGGCGCACCCGGCCACCACGACGGCGACGAGAACTGCCTGCATGGCGAAGAGCTGGCCCGCCAGGCTGCGGGGCCGGGGGATACGCATGGAATCAGTCTGCCTCGTTGCGTCCATGTGAACTAAATGAACGGAAGGGTGACCGGCCTCACAGCGCACGGGATAGTCACCCCAACCCCCGGACGTGAGCCGCACGCCGGTGATGCGACGATGACGTCAAGGAGGCAGCCGTGACGAATACGTCAAAAACGGCAGCTACCGCACCCGCTGGCAAGCGGGATCGCACCCACTACCTCTACATCGCGGTGATCATCGCGGTGGTGCTCGGCATCACCGTCGGTCTGGTCGCCCCCGACTTCGCGGTCGAACTGAAGCCGATCGGTACCGGCTTCGTGAACCTGATCAAGATGATGATCTCGCCGATCATCTTCTGCACCATCGTGCTGGGCATCGGCTCGGTACGGAAAGCCGCGAAGGTCGGCGCGGTGGGTGGCATCGCACTCGGCTACTTCACGGTGATGTCGCTGGTCGCGCTCGGCATCGGCCTGGTCGTCGGCAACATCGTCGAGCCGGGTACGGGCCTCGCGGTCACCGACGCGATCAAGGAGACCGGCCAGGCGCAGGTCACGGAGGCCAAGACCACCGAGGAGTTCCTGCTCGGCATCATCCCGACCACGATCGTCTCCGCGTTCACCGGCGGTGAGGTCCTGCAGACCCTCCTGGTCGCCCTGCTCGCCGGCTTCGCACTGCAGGCCATGGGCGACGCCGGTCAGCCGATCCTGCGCGGTGTCGAGCACATCCAGCGCCTCGTCTTCCGCATCCTCGCGATGGTGATGTGGGCCGCCCCGATCGGTGCCTTCGGTGCCATCGCCGCGGTCACCGGCTCCGCGGGTCTTGACGCTCTCAAGAGTCTCGCGGTGCTGATGCTCGGCTTCTACGTCACGTGCTTCCTCTTCGTCTTCATCGTGCTGGCCGCGCTGCTGCGAGTGGTGGCGGGCATGAACATCCTCACGCTCTTCAAGTACCTGGGCCGTGAGTTCCTGCTGATCCTGTCCACCTCCTCCTCCGAGTCCGCGCTGCCGCGGCTCATCGCGAAGATGGAGCACCTGGGCGTCAGCAAGCCGGTGGTGGGCATCACCGTCCCGACCGGCTACTCCTTCAACCTCGACGGCACCATGATCTACATGACCATGGCGTCCCTCTTCATCGCCGACGCCATGGGTACGCCGATGTCGGTGGGCGAGCAGATTCCGCTGCTGCTGTTCCTGCTGGTCGCCTCGAAGGGCGCGGCGGGTGTCACCGGTGCGGGTCTTGCCACCCTGGCGGGTGGCCTCCAGTCCCACAAGCCCGCCCTGGTCGACGGCATCGGTCTCATCGTCGGCATCGACCGCTTCATGAGCGAGGCGCGCGCCCTGACGAACTTCGCGGGCAACGCGGTCGCCACGGTGCTGATCGGTACCTGGACCAAGGAGATCGACCGTGAGCGGGTCGATCAGGTTCTTGCCGGGAACCTGCCGTTCGACGAGAAGACGCTTCTCGACGACCATGAGGCTCCCGCCGGGGATGGGGAGGCTTCTCGCGAGGGTGAGGACAAGGAGCTCGCGAAGGCGTAGTTGCTGTACGGGTAGCCGCCGTAGGGCTGTGGGGCGGTAGCCGGCTGCGGGTCCGTTGTGGCTGGTCGCGCCCACGCGGCGGAGCCGCAAATCGACACAGCCCCGCGCCCCTTGCGGGGCGCCCCCCCCGAAACCCCGGGCGGCTGGGTGCCTCCCCCGTCGCTCAGCCGCCCGGTTTCAGTTGCTCAGCCCGGTCACCAACTCGGTGGCCGGGCTGAGCCTTTGCTGTCACCGTCCCAACTCCCGCCGCCGGAAAAGCCTTTGACCCCTCCCTGCGCAAGGCTCAGGCTGAAGAGCCGTAAGTGGAGCGGAACGGTACGGAGGTGCGCATGGGGGACGACTCGGTGGTCACCGGCACGGAGGAGACGTCGGAGGAGCCGTACTCGTTGGACGAGATCGACGGTCTCTTCCATGAGTTCCTTCTGGCGGTCGCCCGGCCCAAGCGCAGGGAGGGCTACCGTGATCTCACCAAGCGACTCCGTGCTCATCTGCGTACGGCGCCTGGGGACCAGCCGGTGGTCAAGGCCGCCTACCCCCCGTACGAACTGCCGAATGTCCATCTGGCCCTGGAGCGCTGGTTCGCCGTCGAGGGGCGGACGCACGAGCTGATCGGGATGACCGGCTCGGAGAGCCGCGGCGACCTCACGCTGGGCGAGATCCTCGAATCGGCGAACCTGTACGACCGGTTCGTACTCGGAGCCGTCGACTACGCGCATCTGCCGGTCTCCCCGGACGACGAACTCGCCTGTGTCTCCTTCGGGTTCTACCTCGGCCAGGAGGGCGAGGAGCGGTTCGCTCTGCTGCTGCGCGGCCCGGCGGACGAGTACGGACGCAACAAGGTCGAGCTCGAAGTCCTCGCCGCCGACAAGGAGTTCGCGCACCGGCTGCTCGCCGACATCGACGCGCTGATGCTCGAGCACAACATCTACCGCGGGCAGATCCTCTCCTTCGACGGCTCGGAGTTCGACAACGGACTCGGCCCGTTCCGCTTCCACCGCCGGCCCACGCTGACACGCGAGGAGATCGTCCTGCCGTCCGGTCTTCTGGAGCGGGTGGAGCGGCAGGTCGTCGGGGTGGCCAGGCGCCGCGAGCGGCTGCGCGCGGCGGGCCAGCATCTGCGCCGCGGACTGCTCCTGTACGGGCCGCCCGGCACCGGCAAGACCCACACCGTCCGCTACCTCCTCTCCCACCTCCCGGAGTTCACGGTCGTCGTCCTCTCCGGTACGAGCATGGGTGCGATCGGCCCCGCGTGCCGGCTCGCCCGTATGCTCCAGCCCGCGCTCGTGGTCCTCGAGGACGTCGACCTGGTCGCCGAGGCCCGCGATCACGACGGCGGTGCACAGCCCCTGCTCTTCCAGGTGCTGAACGAGATGGACGGCCTCGGCGACGACGCCGACGTGGCGTTCCTCCTCACCACCAACCGGGCCGACCTCCTGGAACCGGCCCTGGTCCAGCGCCCCGGCCGCGTCGACCTCGCCGTCGAGATCCCCCTCCCGGACGCCGACGGCCGCGCCCGCCTCCTCGGCCTGTACGGAGCCGACCTCGACCTCGGCAAGGACATCACCGAGGAGATCGTCACCCGCACCGAGGGCGTGACGGCCTCCTTCACCAAGGAGCTGATACGCCGGGCCGTGCTCATCTCCGCCGAACGCGAGGCGGACCACACGGAGACGGCAGACCTCCGGACGGCGGTCGACGAGCTGCTGTCGGACCGCGACCGCCTGACGCGGCGGCTGCTGGGGGTAAAGCACCCCGACGACGACCAGGACGACGAGGACTGGCTGATCGAGGAAGACGACGAGTAGGTCGATGCGGTCGCCTGGCCGTTTGCCTTGACGTCGGCGTCAAGGATTACCGTCGCAGCATGCGAATCGGCGAGCTGGCGGCGCGGGCAGGGACCACCACGCGGACCCTCCGGTACTACGAGTCGCGGGGGCTGCTGCCCGCGCGACGTGGATCCAACGGGTACCGGACCTACGACGAGCACGATCTGCGGCTGTTGGAGCAGATCAGGACGTTGCAGGACTTCGGGTTCGAGCTGGAGGAGACACGGCCCTTCGTGGAGTGTCTGCGGGCCGGGCACCCGGAGGGCGACCTGTGCCCGGCATCGCTGGCGGTGTACCGGCGCAAACTGGGCGAACTCGACGCGCTGATCGGCGAGTTGCAGGCCGTACGGGCGCAGGTCGGTACGCAGTTGGCGAAGGCCGAGCAGGCGCGCGAGGAGCTGGCGGCCGGGGCGGAGGTTCCGGGCGGCCCGGAACCCGTATGCGAACTGGGAGGGCGGACGCGGTGATCAAGGTAGCGGGCGTGGCCGAGGTGACGGACGCGGACTTCGAGGCGGAGGTGATCGGGGCAGAGCTGCCCGTGCTGGTGGAGTTCACGGCCGACTGGTGTCCGCCGTGCCGGCAGATCGCGCCGGTACTGAGCGCCGTCGCCTCCGAGGAGGGCGACCGGCTCAAGGTGGTCCAGCTGGACGTGGACACGAATCCGGAGATCACGAACGCGTACGGGGTGCTGTCGATGCCCACGCTCATGGTGTTCCGGGGCGGCGAGCCGGTGAAGTCCATGGTGGGAGCCAGGTCGAAGCGGCGGCTGCTTGAGGAGCTGTCCGACGTACTCTGACCTCCACATACACCTCCACGCGCACCTCCACATACAAAGGAATCCCCCGCAGGCAATTGCCTGCGGGGGATTCCTTTGCGTATATTTAATGGTTCGCGACTTCACGGAAATTAGGTCGCGAAGAAGTTGAGTAAGCACAGTATATCGGGCCGGGAGTGGAATTGTCAAACAACGATTTTCCGGACGATGAATTCCGCCGTGAGCAGGAATTCATCGACGGGTTGTACGCGCGCGTCGACGCCCTCCGCGGCGGCACCGAGACCTCCGTGGCGGACGCCCTCGCACAGGGCCACACGCCGCAACAGGCCCGCCTGGAGCGGGACATCCTCGTCGCCGAGCGGTCGGGGCTGCTCGCCGCGCTGAACGCGGTGGACGGTTCCCTCTGCTTCGGCCGGATCGACCTCACCAACGGAACCACCCACCACATCGGCCGTATCGGAATCCGCGCCGACAACACCGAGCACACCCCGATCCTGATCGACTGGCGGGCCCCGGTCGCCCGCCCCTTCTACCTCGCCACCGGCCATACACCCATGGATCTGCGCCGCCGTCGGCACATCACCACCGAGGGCCGCGCCGTCACCGCCCTGCACGACGAGATCCTCGACCTGGGCGACCAGGAACGCACCGGCCACGAGGACCCGACGGGCGACGCCGTGCTGCTCGCCGCCCTCAACTCCGCGCGCACCGGACGCATGGGCGACATCGTGCGGACCATCCAGGCCGAGCAGGACCGCATCATCCGCGCCCCGCACCGCGGCGTACGGGTCGTGGAGGGCGGCCCTGGCACCGGCAAGACGGCCGTGGCCCTGCACCGCGCCGCGTATCTCCTGTACGAGCACCGGGAGCTGCTCGCCAGGCGGGCCGTCCTGATCGTCGGCCCGAACCCGGCGTTCCTCGGCTACATCGGCGAGGTCCTGCCCTCCCTCGGCGAGACGGGCGTCCTGCTCGCGACCGTCGGCGAGCTGTACCCCGGCGTGAAGGCGACCGCGACCGACACCCCCGAGGCCGCCGCGGTGAAGGGCCGCGCCGACATGGCAGACGTCCTCGCCGCCGTCGTACGCGACCGCGAGGCCCTGCCCGACCCGGTGATCGCCATCGAGCACGACCGGGACATCCTGATGCTCGACGACGATCTCGTACGCGTCGCGCGCGAGCGCACCCGCGAGGCGAAGCTGCCGCACAACGCCGCCCGCGAGCCCTTCGAGGGCCACATCCTCAACACCCTCACCGACATGGTCGCCGAGCGGATCGGCACAGACCCCTTCGACGGTACGAACCTGCTCGACCCCAGCGACATCACGCAGATCCGCGAGGAGCTGGCCGAGAACCCCGAAGTCTGGTCGGCCATCGACCAGTTGTGGCCGCGGATCACCCCGCAGCGGCTCGTCGCCGACTTCCTCGCCGAGCCCGACGGCTACCTCTCCGAGGCGGACGCCGCCGCCGTCCGGCGCCCGGTGACGCGCTCCTGGACCACCGCCGACGTCCCCCTCCTCGACGAGGCCGCCGAACTCCTCGGCGAGGACGACCGGTTGGCGCGGGCCGCCGCCGAGAAGGAACGCGAGGAGCAGGTGGCGTACGCGCAGACCGTGCTGGACATCTCGTACGCCTCACGGACGTACGAGTTCGAGGACAAGGAGGAGGACGACCCCGAGGCGGGCGAGGTCCTCTCCGCGCACGACATCATCGACGCCGAGCGGATGGCCGAGCGGCACGAGGAGGACGACCACCGCAGCGCCGCCGAGCGGGCCGCTGCCGACCGTACCTGGGCGTTCGGGCACATCATCGTGGACGAGGCGCAGGAGTTGTCGCCGATGGCGTGGCGGCTGCTGATGCGGCGCAGTCCGACGCGCTCGATGACGCTGGTCGGGGATCCGGCACAGACGGCGGACGCGGCGGGCGTCGGCTCCTGGTCGGGCATCCTCCATCCGTACGTCGAGGACCGCTGGGAGCACACCCGCCTCGCCGTCAACTACCGCACCCCGTCCGAGATCATGGACGTCGCGGCGGCCGTGGTGCGCGCCGAGCATCCCGGCTTCGAGCCGCCGAGTTCGGTGCGGTCGACGGGCGTACGGCCCTGGGCGCGGGCCACGGACGACCTGCCGGGAGCCGTGGCGAAGGCGGTCGCGGAACTGACCCCGGAGGAGGGGCGGTTGGCGGTGATCGCGCCACGCGATCTCCACCGTGCACTGGCCACGCGCCTTGACGGCGTCACGGCGGGCAAGGAACCCGACCTGACGCGCTCGGTCGTACTCCTCGACCCGCGCCAGGCCAAGGGTCTGGAGTTTGACTCGGTACTGGTGGTCGAACCTGCCCGCTACGGCACGAGCGATCTGTACGTCGCGCTGACCCGGGCCACGCAGACGCTGGGCATCGTGCACACGGGGGAGCTGCCGCAGGCGCTGGCGACGGCCTTCTGAGAGGACCGGGGCTTTGCGGGTGTCTCAACACAACTTCACAGCTCCCGCAGGCATCACCGAGTCGTAACAGTTGACGTCATGGTCACTGCTTGTGCATGTCCGGTGCTGTATGCGTGGTCGCATGAACCCTCAACCATTCGCCGCGGCTCCGGCCGACGCGCCCTCACTCGAGTCGTTGCGCGTCGAGCCGTTGCTGACGTCGGCCTTCGACACGGACCCGGCCGGCGTGTACGCGCAACTGCGGCGTATGTACGGTCCGGTGGCGCCGGTCGGTCTCATGGGCGTACCGGTGTGGCTGGTCCTCGACTACCGCGAGGTCCTGGACGTGCTCCGCCAGGAGAGCGTGTGGCGGCGGGACATCCGGTACTGGCGGACGCGTGCTGAGGGGCGGCTGCCTCAGGACTGGCCGCTGCTCGCGGGCTATGAGGTCCGGCAGACGATGTTCATGGACGACGAGGAGCATCTGGCCGCGCGGCAGACGTACCACTCGGCGCTCGGTCCGTTCCAGGACGCTCGTACGCCGCAGGGGTGGGAGCTGCGGTCGGCCGTCGTGTCGTACGCGGACGAACTGGTCGCCATGCTGGCGGCGGAGTCCGGTTCCGCGGGGTTCATGGACCTGGCCGCGCAGTACACCAGGCCCCTGCTGCTGATGGTCACGACCCGGTTGTTCGGTTTCCCCGTCGAACTCGGGGACGAGATGGTCATAGACATGTGGCGGATGCTCGACGGCGGGCCCGACGCGGGGCCCGCCACCGGGCGGGCGCTCGCGGCCATGACCCGGCTGGCCGCGCACCGGCGGGCCGTGCCCGGCGACGACCTCACCTCGTACATGCTCCTCGCCGATCCGTCCCTGTCCGACGAGCAGCTCGGCCGGGAGCTGTTCATGAACGCGGTGTACCTCAACGACATCACCGGCAACATGGTGTGCAACACGCTGCTGGAGGTGCTGCGCGGCAACGCCACCGTCCGGCGGAGCCTGTCGGCCGGGCAGATCGGCGAGACCATCAACCGGGCCGCGCTGGCCAACTCACCCGTGGCCAACATGTGCTTCCGCTTCGCGGCGCGTGATGTGCGCCTCGGCAACTTCTGGATCCGGGCGGGCGACGTGGTCTCGCCGTCCGTGGCGGCGGCCCACCAGGACCTGATGGCGATCGGCTCCAGCCTCGTGGACTCCACGGTGAGCACGCGGGCGCATCTGGGGTGGGGGGCGGGGCCGCACCAGTGCCCCACCGCTGCCCGCGAGCTGGCGGGCACGGTGGTGGCCACGGCCGTGGGCCGCGTCTTCGACCACTTCACCAAGGTCGAACTCACGCTTCCCGCCGACCAGTTGCCCTGGCGCTCGGGGCCGGTGGTGCGGGGCCTGCGGTTGCTCCCCGTCCGCTACGAACTCGGCCCCGGCCATCCCACTACCGGCGATCCCGCTCGCCAGGGTCCGGCGCGCGCTGCCGCGAACGGAGCCCCGCGGCCGGATCCCTCGCACGCCTCCAGGCGCCATGCGAGGGGTCTGCTGCAGGCGTTGCGGCATCTGATGTGGGGCACGCGCAAGGGGGGTTGAGGGGGCGAAACAACCCCTCCTACGCCGGCCGCAGCCACACCGTGGCCAACGGCGGCAATGTAAGCCGGATGCTGGCCGGCCGCCCGTGCCACCCCTGGGCGTCCGGCTTCAGGGGGTCGGGGTTGGTGACGTCGCTGCCGCCGTAGCGGGCGGAGTCCGTGTTCAGCACCTCGTGCCAGGCGGGGATGTCGTCCGGGACTCCCAGCTGGTAGTCGCGCCGGACCACCGGCGAGAAGTGGGACACCGCCAGCAGCGGCGAGCCCGCCGCGTCGAAGCGCAGGAACGCGAAGACGTTGTCCTCCGCCGCGTCCCCCGTGACCCACGAGAACCCGGAGGGATCCGTATCGCACTCCCAGAGCGCCGGAGTCTGCCGGTAGACGGAGTTCAGGCTGCTCACCAGGTCGCGTACGCCCCGGTGGTCCGCCTCCGCGCCGTATGCCGGATCCAGCAGCCACCAGTCCGGCCCGTGGCTCTCCGACCACTCCGTCCCTTGTGCGAACTCCTGCCCCATGAAGAGGAGTTGTTTCCCGGGATGCGCCCACATGAAGCCCAGATACGCACGGTGGTTCGCCCGCTGCTGCCACCAGTCACCCGGCATCTTCGACACCAGCGACCGCTTGCCGTGCACCACTTCGTCGTGCGAGATCGGCAGGACGTAGTTCTCGCTGTACGCGTACACCATCGAGAACGTCATCTCGCCGTGGTGGTACTTCCGGTGCACGGGCTCCTTCGCGACGTAGTCGAGCGAGTCGTGCATCCAGCCCATGTTCCACTTCAGGCCGAAGCCCAGACCACCGAAGCCGCCGGGGCCGATGTGGTGGGTGGCGCGCGTGACGCCGTCCCAGGCGGTGGACTCCTCGGCGATGGTGACGACGCCGGGCTCGCGCCGGTACACCGTCGCGTTCATCTCCTGCAGGAAGGCGACCGCGTCGAGGTTCTCGCGTCCGCCGTGCACGTTCGGGGTCCACTGGCCGGGTTCGCGGGAGTAGTCGAGGTAGAGCATCGAGGCCACGGCATCGACCCGCAGTCCGTCGATGTGGAACTCCTCGCACCAGTACACGGCGTTGGCGACCAGGAAGTTGCGGACCTCCTTGCGGCCGTAGTCGAACTCCAGGGTTCCCCAGTCGGGGTGCGCGGCCCGGAGCGGGTCCTCGTGCTCGTACAGCGGGCGGCCGTCGAACTCGGCCAGCGCCCAGTCGTCGCGCGGGAAGTGCGCGGGCACCCAGTCCATGATCACGCCGATGCCGGCCTGGTGCAGTGAGTCGACGAGGTGCTTGAAGTCGTCGGGGGTGCCGAGGCGGGCGGTGGGTGCGTAGAAGCCGGTGACCTGGTAGCCCCAGGAGCCGCCGAAGGGGTGTTCGGCGACCGGCATCAGCTCGACGTGAGTGAAGCCCAGGTCCAGGACGTAGGCGGGGAGCTGCTCGGCCAGCTGGCGGTACGTCAGCCCGGGGCGCCAGGACGCGAGATGGACCTCGTACACCGACATCGGCGCCTCATGGGCGGGCTTTTCCGCCCGCTGGGACATCCACGCCTCGTCCTGCCACTCGTGGTGCGAGGCGGTCACGACGGAGGACGTCTTGGGCGGAACCTCGGTACGCCGCGCCATCGGATCCGCCCGCTGGGTCCTGGAACCGTCCGGCCGCATGATCTCGAACTTGTACAGCTCGCCCTCGCCGAGCCCCGGCACGAACAGCTCCCACACCCCGGAGGAGCCGAGCGACCGCATCGGATACGCCGTGGCGTCCCAGAAGTTGAACGATCCGGCCAGCCGCACCCCGCGCGCGTTCGGCGCCCAGACCGTGAAGCGGGTGCCGGTCACCCCCTGGTGCTCCATCGGCTGAGCACCGAGCGCCTTCCACAACTGCTCATGGCGCCCCTCACCGAACAGATGCAGATCGAGGTCACCGATGGCGGGCAGGAAACGGTACGCGTCCTCGACCTCCTGGACGCTCCCCTCGTACTCCACCACCAGCCGGTACGCCGGCACCTCCCGCAGCGGCAGCACGGCCGAGAAGAATCCGTCCCCGTCGTCGTGCAGCTCGACCCGCAGCTCCTCCGCGACCACGGTGACGGACCGCGCGTACGGCCGCAGCGCCCGGAAGACCACACCGTCCGGCACCGGATGCGCCCCGAGCACGGAATGCGGATCATGATGGGCCCCGCCCAGCAGCCGCTCCCGTTCACCGCGATCCAGTACGGCCAGGGGGCGCACCTGTGCACCGGGCTCCACCGTGGCCGCCGTCTCGGACGGCCCGGTCGCGGCCTCCGCGGGCCGCGCATCCTCAGCCGGCTGGGGCTCCGGAGTGACACCTGGCTTGGGTACCTCGTTCATGGCCTTGGCCTTCGTACTCTTCGGCTGCTGGGCGGCTGGGTTCGGGCGGGACGTCACAGGTGGGGCCTCCTCGACGGGGTGAGGTGGGGCAGGATCAGGATGCCGCAATGCCACCGGAAAGGCGCTGCACCGCGGCCAACGGTACGGGCAGCCAGTCGGGCCGGTGCCGGGCCTCGTACACGACCTCGTAGATCGCCTTGTCCGTCTCGTACGCACGCAGCAGTACCGGCTCGGAGCGCGGGTCACGGCCGCTGACCTCGGCGTATCCCGTGCAGTACGCGGCCCGGCAGCGATCGGCCCAGTCGGGCACGAGTGGTTCATGGGAGTGCGCCGCGTAGTCGAAGGACCGGAGCATGCCCGCGATGTCCCGCGCGGTCGGCTGGGGCATCCGGCGCTCGGCGAGCGGCTTCGACGGCTCGCCCTCGAAGTCGATCAGCGACCAGTCTCCGGCCGGGTCCTGCAGGCACTGCCCGAGATGCAGATCGCCGTGTATCCGCTGCGCGGTCCAGGTCTCGCCCTCCGCCGCCAGCTCGGTGAGCGCGTCGAAGGCGGACCGCAGCCCTGGTGCGTACGGACGCAGCGCGGGCACCGCCTGGACCGCCGCATCCAGCCGCTCGATCATGCCGTCGACGAGGGTGTCCATCTGGGTGTGGCCCAGCGTGACCGTCGGCAGCGCACGGGCCAGCGCCGTGTGCACCTCGGCGGTGGCCCGACCGAGCGCCCGCGCCTCGCCGGTGAAGTCCTCGCCCTTGGCCAGCTCGCGCAGCGCCAGGTCCCAGCCGTCCGTGGCCCCGCGCACAAAGCGCTGCAGCACACCCAGGACGTACGTGTCGCCGTCCAGGTCCCCGACCATCCAGCCGGCCGGGGCGGGCACCCGCGGGCAGTGCTCGCGGGCCAGCGCCAGCGGCAGCTCCAGATCGGGGTTGACGCCCGGCAGGATCCGGCGCAGCAGCTTCAGAATGAACGTATCTCCATAGATGATCGAGGAATTCGACTGCTCGGCCGTCACCACCCGGGGCACCAGGTCCTCCCGGAGCTCCTGCCGGGTGTCGCGCTCGAAGCGCAGCGCGCCGACCTGCGTCCTCGACCGCAGCGCCTCCAGGAGCAGATCGGCGGCGCGCGGGTCGTGCAGCGCCTCGTACACCGTCCGCCCGGCCAGTGGCCCCTTTTCGGGATGGCCGATCAGCGCGGGCGCCAGCCGTGGCGGGAGCGTCTCGCGCACACCGATCAGCAGCTGGTAGCAGTCGCCGGGATGCGACAGCGCGCCGGGCGCGGCGGAGAGCGGCTGATGGGCCCGTACGAGCAGATGCAGCAGCCCCAGCTTCGCGTTCCACGGCAGCAGCTCGACCGCCGCGACCAGCGAGAAACCGGTCACCGGGCGCCCTTTGCCCGCGAACCACCGCTGCCTCGGCAGCCACTCGCGCAACAGTGGATCGAGGGACGCGAGGAGGCCCTGGCTTGTGGTGACGGGGCTGGTGACGGTTTCCGACATGGCGTCGCGTCCTTTCCCCATTTCGGTTCGCGTCCGGGGCGCACCGGTGGGCGGGGTGTTACTGATGCGTGCCCAGGGCGGGGCGGGGAAAACCGCCCCCGCCTGTCGTTTTTGCGCAGATCCTCGCGCCCCTCGCGGACTCCGATGGCGGAGTCCTCGCGGGGCGCGAGGCCAACTGTCTACGCCCTCTGTTTCTACGCCATGTCCTTGCGAAGGCGGAACCAATAGAAGCCGTGTCCCGCGAGGGTGAGGAGATAGGGCAGGTCACCGATGGCGGGGAAACGGACGCCGCCGATGAGTTCGACGGGGTGGCGGCCGTTGAAGGTCTGCAGGTCGAGTTCGGTGGGCTGGGCGAAGCGGGAGAAGTTGTGCACGCACAGCACCAGGTCGTCCTTGTACTCGCGCAGGAAGGCGATGACGGCCGGGTTGGTGGAGGGCAGTTCGGTGTAGGAGCCCAGGCCGAAGGCGGGGTTCTGCTTGCGGATCTCGATCATGCGGCGGGTCCAGTGCAGCAGCGACGAGGGGCTGCTCATGGAGGCCTCGACGTTGGTGACCTGGTAGCCGTAGACCGGGTCCATGATCGTGGGCAGGTACAGCCGTCCGGGGTCGCAGGAGCTGAAGCCGGCGTTGCGGTCCGGGGTCCACTGCATGGGGGTGCGTACCGCGTCGCGGTCGCCGAGCCAGATGTTGTCGCCCATGCCGATCTCGTCGCCGTAGTACAGGATCGGCGAGCCGGGCAGCGACAGCAGCAGCGCGGTGAACAGTTCGATCTGGTTGCGGTCGTTGTCCAGCAGGGTGGCCAGCCGGCGGCGGATACCGATGTTGGCGCGCATGCGGGGGTCCTTGGCGTATTCGGCCCACATGTAGTCGCGTTCTTCGTCGGTGACCATCTCCAGGGTGAGTTCGTCGTGGTTGCGCAGGAAGATGCCCCACTGGCAGCCGGACGGGATGGCCGGGGTCTTGGCCAGGATCTCGGAGACCGGGTAGCGGGATTCCCGTCGCACCGCCATGAAGATCCGCGGCATGACGGGGAAGTGGAAGGCCATGTGGCATTCGTCGCCGCCGACGCTGTAGTCGCCGAAGTAGTCGACCACGTCCTCGGGCCACTGGTTGGCCTCCGCCAGCACCACCGTGTCCGGGTAGTGCTCGTCGATCTCCTTGCGGACCCGCTTGAGGAACTCGTGGGTCTGCGGGAGGTTCTCGCAGTTGGTGCCCTCCTCCTGGTAGAGGTAGGGCACCGCGTCGAGGCGGAAGCCGTCGATGCCCAGGTCCAGCCAGAACCGCAGCGCGGAGATCATCTCCTCCTGCACGGCCGGGTTCTCGTAGTTGAGGTCCGGCTGGTGGGAGAAGAAGCGGTGCCAGTAGTACTGCTTGCGGACCGGGTCGAAGGTCCAGTTGGAGGCCTCGGTGTCGACGAAGATGATCCGGGCGTCCTGGTACTGCTTGTCGTCGTCGGCCCACACGTAGTAGTCGCCGTAGGGGCCGTCGGGATTGCTCCTCGACTCCTGGAACCACGGGTGCTGGTCGCTGGTGTGGTTCATGACGAAGTCGATGATCACGCGCATGCCCCGCTGATGGGCCGCGTCGACGAATTCGACGAAGTCCGCCAGGTCCCCGAAGTCGGGCAGGACGGCCGTGTAGTCGGAGACGTCGTAGCCGCCGTCGCGCAGGGGCGATTTGAAGAACGGCGGTAGCCACAGGCAGTCGACGCCGAGCCACTGCAGGTAGTCGAGCTTGGCGGTGAGGCCTTTGAGGTCGCCGATGCCGTCGCCGTTGCTGTCCTGGAAGGAGCGGACGAGGACTTCGTAGAACACCGCGCGTTTGAACCAGTCCGGATCGCGGTCCTTGGCGGGGGTGTCTTCGAAGGTGTCCTGAACGGGCTCGTTGACGATCATGGTGTGGGTGACCCTCCGATCGGTGAGGACGGTCGCAGGACCTTGAAGATGTGCGCCGGCTGCCTGCCGGGCTCGAGGCGCACATAGTTGGCCCTGCCCCAGTGGTAGGTGGCGCCGGTGAGCTCGTCGCGCACCGGCACGGTCTCGTGCCAGTCCAGGCCGAGTCGCGGCATGTCCAACGAGACCGTGGCCTCCTGGGTGTGGTGCGGATCCAGGTTGGCCACCACGAGCACGGTGTCCGTCCCCGCCCGTTTGCTGAACACCAGCACCGCCTCCTGGTCCGCCTGGTGGAAATGGAGATCCCGCAGCTGGCGCAGGGCCGGGCTGTTCCGCCGGATCTCGTTGAGCCGGGTGATGAGGGGGGAGATGCTACGGCCCTCCCGCTCGGCCAACTCCCAATCTCGCGGACGGAGTTGGTACTTCTCCGAGTTCAGGTATTCTTCGCTGCCCGGCCGCACCGGGGCGTTCTCACACAGCTCGAACCCGCTGTAGACCCCCCACGTCGGCGACAGCGTGGCGGCCAGCACTGCCCGCACCTCGAACGCCGGCCTGCCGCCGTGCTGCAGATACTCGTGCAGGATGTCCGGGGTGTTCACGAAGAAGTTCGGCCGCATATAGCTCGCTGCCTCGCCGGACAGCTCGGTGAGGTAGTCGGTCAGCTCCTGCTTGGTATTGCGCCAGGTGAAGTACGTGTATGACTGCTGGAAGCCGATCTGGGCCAGGGTGTGCATCATCGGCGGCCTGGTGAACGCCTCCGCAAGGAAGATCACATCCGGGTCGGTGCGGTTGATGTCGGCCAGCACCCGCTCCCAGAAGACGACCGGCTTGGTGTGCGGATTGTCCACCCGGAAGATCCGCACCCCGTGCGCCATCCAGAACCGCAGCACCCGCAGCGTCTCCGCGATCAGGCCGTCCATGTCGGCGTCGAAGGCGATGGGGTAGATGTCCTGGTATTTCTTCGGCGGGTTCTCCGCGTACGCGATGCTGCCGTCCGGGCGGTGGTTGAACCACTGGGGGTGTTTGTCCACCCAGGGGTGGTCCGGGGAGCACTGCAGTGCGAAGTCCAGCGCGATCTCCAGGCCCAGCTCGCCGGCCCGTGCCACGAACGCGTCGAAGTCGTCCAGGGTGCCCAGGTCGGGGTGGACGGCATCGTGGCCGCCGGCCGGGGAGCCGATCGCCCACGGGACGCCCACGTCGTGCGGGCCCGCGTTCAGGGTGTTGTTGGGGCCCTTGCGGAAGGTGCTGCCGATCGGGTGGACGGGCGGCAGGTAGACCACGTCGAAGCCCATCGCGGCGATCGCCGGCAGCCTGCGTGCCGCGGTCTGGAAGGTGCCGCTGACCGTCGGCTTGCCGGTCTCGACGATGGCGCCCTCCGAACGCGGGAAGAACTCGTACCACGAGCCGTACAACGCCCGCTCCCGCTCCACCAACAACGGCAACTGCTCGGAGGACGAGACGAATTCGCGCAGCGGATGGCGGGCGAGGACGTGGTCCACGTCCGGAGTGAGGGCGGCGGCGAGGCGGGCCGCGGCGGGGCGGGCGGTGTCGCGCAGGGCGTCGGCGGCGGCGAGGATCGTGTCACGGCGGCCCCTGCTCTTCGGCACGCCGGCCGCGGCACGCTCGTACAGCAGCGCGCCCTCCTCCAGGACCATCTCCGTGTCCATCCCCGCCGGGATCTTGATCTGCGCGTGATGGCGCCAGGTGGTGACCGGATCGCCCCAGGCCTCCACGGTGTAGGTCCAGCGGCCCTCCTTCGGTACGGAGACGGTGGCGCCCCAGCGGTCCGTACCGGGGACCAGCTCCCGCATGGGGGTCCAGGGCCCGGAGTTGCCCTCCGGGTCCCGCAGTACGACGTTGGCGGCCACCGCGTCGTGGCCCTCCCGGAACACCGTCGCCGAGATCTCGAACGCCTCGCCCGCCACGGCCTTGGCGGGGCGCCGCCCGCACGCGACGAGGGGGCGGACGTCCAGGACGGGGATACGCCCGATGAGGGCGTCGCCGTCCGGTGGCGCGGTCACGGCGTCCGGGGGTTCGGCCGGTGGCGACTCGGGTTTCGGCGCCGCGGTCTTCGCCGGTGTGGCCTTCGCAGCCTTCGTGGGCTTCGCGGCCTTCTTGGTCTTCGCAGCCTTCGCGGTCTTCGAAGGCGTGGCCTTGGCCGCCTTCGCCGGTGTGGCCGCTGCCTTCTTCGCGGCTGAGGCCTTCGCCGTCTTCGCGGGAGCGGCTTTGGCCCTTTTGGCCGTCGGCTGTTCGGGTTTCTCGGCTGCCGCCTGCTGCGGCTGTTCGGCCGTCGCCTGTTCCGGCGGGCCGGCTTTCGCCCCGCGTTCGGGGGGTGTGCTGGTGCTGTGTGTCGGTGGTGATGACGAGTGGTGCGTGGCGGGCATGACCGCTCCTGTCCGCGTCAACGTGGGCGGGCGGATGGGGGTGTGGGGAGGTGGGTCCTGCAGGGCGTACCGGGGAGCCTTCCCACCCTAATCGGGTGGGCAATCCGGCACGTTGTTAACTACTCGCGCGTATCTCCGCACACAAGACCGGCCCCGTCCAGTGATACTCCACGGACGGGGCCGGTCTGTAAACGCGCAACTACTTAGGGGTTGCTGACCTGCAAGAGCTTGTTCGGTGAGCCGAGGCCCGGGTTGGATATCTTCCCGGACGCCGCCTGCGCGACAAGAGCCTTGCTCACGTCGGCGGGACTCGCCGTGGCGTGATCGGCCAGGTAGAGCGCCGCCGCGCCCGCGGTATGGGGCGACGCCATCGACGTACCGGAGAAGGTGGCGTTCGCGGTGTCGCTCGCGTTCGACGCGGAGGTGACGTCCACGCCGGGTGCGAACAGATCGAGCCGACTGCCCCAGTTCGAGAAGCTCGCCCGTGCGTCCGCCGCGTCGCTCGCGCCGACCGTGACCGCCTCCGCGACCCGGGCCGGCGAGTACAGGCTCGCCGGAAGGCCGTCGTTGCCGGCCGCGACCGCGTAGGTGACGCCGGACGCGATGGAGTTGCGGACGGCGGCGTCGAGTTGAGCGTTCGCGAAGCCGCCCAGGCTCATATTGGCCACCGCGGGCTTCTGGGCGTTCTTGGTCACCCAGTCGATGCCCGCGATCACCTGGGCGGTGGTGCCCGAACCTTCGTTGTCGAGTACGCGGACCCCGACGACCTTGGCCTTCTTCGCGACGCCGTACGTCGTGCCGGCGATCGTGCCCGCCACATGCGTGCCGTGGCCCTGGCCGTCCTGCGCGGTGGCGTCGTTGTCGACGAAGTCCCAGCCGGAGCTCGCCCGGCCGCCGAAGTCCTGGTGCGTGGTCCGGATCCCGGTGTCGATGACGTACGCCGTCACCCCCTGGCCCGCGGACTCCGGCCACGTGTAGCTCTTGTCCAGCGGCAGGTTCGGCTGGTCGATGCGGTCGAGGCCCCACGGCGGGTTCTTCTGCTGGTGATCGATGCTGACTCTGGTGTTCTGCGTGACCGAGGCCACACGTGAGTCGGCGGCGAGGCGCTTGGCCTGTTGCTCGTCGACCTTCACCGCATAGCCATTGATCGCGGTGCTGTAGGTGTGGCTGATTTTCGCCCCGTACGTGGCGACGAGATCCTTGCCCGCGTTCGACGGGGCCTTCGTTCCGCCCTTGAGCGTGACGATGTAGCTGTCACTGACGGAGCCGGGGGCGCCGGCGCCGAGTATCTGCCCCAGTGGGGCGGCCTGCGCGGGCAGGGTGGTGGCCGAAAGCACCGCGGCCGTGATGACCGCGGTGAGGCCTCCCGCCCAGGACAGACGCCTTTTGTACGTCACTGCCATGGTGTGAGTTCCCCTCCTCAACTCGGCGTACTCCGACCGCAGTTACGTGCGCCCTGACAGGTGCAGGTCGGATCGCCGTTGGCAGCCTCTCGTGCGGTGTGAAGCCCCACAAGGCCGCAGGGAGTGGCGGAATCGGCCATATCTCGCGTGGTGTACGTGTGAAGGTTGCGGCGATTTCAAGCCGGGTTTTGTGCGGTGTGCTGCCGGGCGGTGACATATGCAACTCCGCCGCAGAGGAGCGCCCCGATAGGGGCGCGGGGAACTGCGCGACCAGCCCCCACCAACCCGCAGACGAAGAACCGCCCAACCCGCGGAGCGAACCGCGCCGTGGTTGCCGGAGGCAGTCGCCGCTACCGTCATGGGTGACAAAGGTCGCGCATACGTAAGCGTGTGCGTGCCGCTGCCGCGTATGCCCCCGTGAAGGTGGAAGCTCGTGAAGGCCATCCGCAGGTTCACCGTGCGTCCCGTACTCCCCGAAGCCCTTCACCCGCTCAGCGATCTGGCGCGTAATCTGCGCTGGTCCTGGCATGCCGAGACCCGTGATCTCTTCCAGTCCGTGGATCCCGAGCGCTGGGCCGCCTCCGAATCCGATCCCGTACGCCTTCTGGGGAACGTCTCACCCGGACGGCTCACCGAGCTGGCCGAGGACCGGCGCTTCCTGCGGCGGCTCGCCGCGGCGGCCGACGACCTGAACGACTACGTGACCGGCGACCGCTGGTACCAGTCCCAGGCCCAGTTGTCCGAACTGCCCGCCGCCATCGCCTACTTCTCACCCGAGTTCGGCATCACGGCCGCGCTGCCCCAGTACTCCGGCGGCCTCGGCATCCTCGCCGGGGACCATCTCAAGGCGGCCAGCGATCTCGGCGTACCCCTGATCGGTGTAGGACTGCTCTACCGGCACGGTTACTTCCGGCAGACACTGTCGCGGGACGGCTGGCAGCAGGAGCACTATCCGGTCCTCGACCCGAACGAACTCCCGCTCTCGCTCCTGCGCGAGGAGGACGGCACACCCTCCCAGGTCTCCCTGGCCCTGCCTGGCGAGAAGTCGCTCCATGCCCGCATCTGGCTGGCACAGGTCGGCCGGGTCCCGCTGCTGCTGCTCGACTCGGACGTGGAGGAGAACGATCTCGGCGAGCGGGGCGTGACGGACCGCCTGTACGGGGGCGGCAGCGAGCACCGGCTGCTCCAGGAGATGCTGCTGGGGATCGGCGGGGTGCGTGCGGTGCGTACGTACTGCCGGCTGACCGGGCACGCGCGGCCGGAGGTCTTCCATACGAACGAGGGGCATGCGGGATTCCTCGGTCTTGAACGTATTCACGAACTCTCTTACGAGGACCTGGACTTCGACGCCGCGCTGGAGGCGGTCCGCGCCGGAACCGTCTTCACGACCCACACCCCCGTACCCGCCGGAATCGACCGCTTCGACCGGGAGCTGGTGGCCCGGCACTTCGGCCCGGAAGCGGAGCTCCCGCGGATCGAGGTGGAGCGGATCCTCCAGCTCGGGATGGAGACGTACCCAGGCGGCGAGCCCAACCTCTTCAACATGGCGGTGATGGGCCTGCGGCTCGGCCAGCGGGCCAACGGGGTGTCGTTGCTGCACGGGCACGTCAGCCGGGAGATGTTCTCCGGGCTCTGGCCGGGCTTCGACTCCGACGAGGTGCCGATCACCTCCGTGACGAACGGCGTGCACGCCCCCACCTGGGTGGCGCCCGAGGTCCTCCGGCTCGGCGCCCGCCAGATCGGCGCGCAGCGGATGGAGGACGCCATGACGGTCGGCGCCTCGGACCGCTGGGACGCCGTGGCCGAGATCCCCGACCAGGACATCTGGGAACTGCGCCGGGTACTGCGCGAACAGTTGGTCACAGAGGTACGGGAGCGGCTGAACGCGTCCTGGCGCCAGCGCGGCGCCGGCACCGCCGAACTCGGCTGGATCGACGGCGTACTGGACCCGGACGTACTGACCATCGGCTTCGCGCGCCGCGTCCCGTCCTACAAGCGCCTGACGCTGATGCTGCGCGACCGCGACCGGCTGATGGACATGCTGCTGCATCCCGAGCGGCCGGTGCAGATCGTGGTGGCGGGCAAGGCGCACCCGGCGGACGACGGCGGCAAGCGCCTCATCCAGGAACTGGTGCGCTTCGCGGACGACCCGCGCGTACGCCACCGGATCGTGTTCCTCCCCGACTACGGCATGGCGATGGCCCAGAAGCTCTACCCCGGCTGCGACATCTGGCTCAACAACCCGCTCCGCCCCCTGGAGGCCTGTGGCACATCCGGCATGAAGGCGGCGCTGAACGGCTGTCTGAACCTGTCGGTCCTGGACGGCTGGTGGGACGAATGGTTCCAGCCGGACTTCGGCTGGGCGATCCCCACGGCGGACGGTACGGCGACGGACGACGACCGCCGCGACGACCTGGAGGCCTCGGCGCTGTACGACCTCCTGGAGCAGCGCGTGGCCCCCCGCTTCTACGACCGCGGCCCCGGCGGCCTCCCCGACCGCTGGATCGAGATGGTCCGCCAGACGCTGACGCTGCTGGGCCCGAAGGTCCTGGCGGGCCGCATGGTCCGCGAGTACGTGGAACGCCTCTACGCCCCCGCGGCCCGCGCCCACCGCTCCATGGACACCTCCTCCGCCCGCGAGCTGGCGACCTGGAAGTCCCGCGTCCGCACGGCGTGGCCACGGGTCACGGTCGACCACGTGGAGACATCGGCGGCCACGACGACGGCGGAGCTCGGCACGACCATGTCGCTACGGGTCCGCGTGGGCCTGGGCGACCTGGTCCCCGACGATGTCGAGGTCCAGGCGGTCTCGGGCCGAGTCGACTCGGAGGACCGCATCACCGACGGCACGGCGGTCCCCCTGAAACCGGCGGGCGGCCCGGACCAGGAGGGCCGCTGGCTCTACGAGGGCCCGCTGTCCCTGGACCGCACCGGCCCCTTCGGCTACACGGTCCGCATCCTGCCCACGCACCGACTGCTGGCGTCGAGCGCGGAGTTGGGGCTGGTGGCGGTTCCTTCGGAGGAGTTGGTGGAGGCGGCGGGGGTTCTGCTGCGGTGAACGGGCGCGCTCCGGCTTGTGGTTGAGCGGCCGGCCGGCGTGCCGTGCGGCGTGGCGGCTGACGCTGCGGGACCCAGGTAGGCGGTCCGGGAAATGTGACACTTGCCGGCGTAACTGTCACATTTCCCGGACCAACCGCCTGCCCGGGGATGCTTCGCCGACAGCATTGGGAGTTTCCCGGCCCCTGCGTGCCCTCACTCCCCACTCCACACTGCAATCTCCCCTCCGGGCGTGCAGATCACCCGCCTTCTCTTCGACCCGACAAGTCCCCAGGCCTCATAGTCGTCATCGGGCTGAACAGTCAGTTTCACGCCGCTCTCGAACCCGATCACGAGTTCTCCGGCTTTTCCCACCTCTGCCTCAGAGATAACGTCACGGGCCAGCCGGACGAGATGCGGAGCCACAATGTCCGGGGTACACGGATCGAAAGACACGCGATCCCCGTCCGGGACTTGAAGAACCGCCTCGCCCTCGACGCGCAGCTCACATTCACCGCTGGTCAGGATTGTGAGAGCCGCGTCGAAACAGACGCGGATAACTGCTTCACCCCGAAGGTTCAGTTTCATGTCGACCGCCTGACCGGAAAGTGGATATGTAGTGGATATGCGTCATTAGGATTCAACCGGATATAGGTAGCCGATTTTGAGCAGGATTTCCGTCGAGCCAGATCGGCCGGTCACGATCACATCGGTGACCTCGGGAGCGGGGGCATCCTTGAAGTAGAGTTCCCGCGCCTCGCGCAGGCTTTCCAGAGACTCCTCGATGGTCTTGCCCTGCGAGGTGACCTCGACCTGGACGCAGCGGGCTACGTACCACCCGCCTCGTGGGTAATCGCGGCGGTCAAACGCAGTACATCAGCCGTCATGCCGCCAGCCTGACACGCACCGACCCGGTGGACACCGGCTTTCCCTGCTGTCACCCGCGGCCGTACTCGCGTTGGCCTGGCGGAAGCCGCTCCGACATGGCGTGCGCCCGCCTCAGCTCGCATATGGCGCCTTGCCGTCATGGCGATGCAGGGCCGCCCCGGCTGCACGCGCATCCGCCCCCGTGCGTCTTCGACGCCAACGCGGCCCGCTTCGCCGAGGCAACCTCGCATCTGACCGTCGGCCCGGTCACCGAGGCGATCGTGAGGGCCGGGGTCCGCTGGGAGATCGAGGAGAACAACGAGCTCGCTAATGCTGTGACCGGCATTGTTCACCGGGTCACTGAACTGCGAGCAGTAGTCTCATCGGATGATTGACCACGGATTTTTCGACCGGACCGGACGGCGCGTCACCTTACGGGAGGTGGGCGATGAGAACTGGCGCGCGGTCGCTGACATCGTGCCTCTCGACGAGCAGCGAAGTCATGTCCCCGCGATGGCAGCCCGCTACCTCTTGCTGTCGATGCGTGAGGACAGCTGGAACTCGCTGGCGGTCTACGCAGACGACGCGGCCGTCGGACACGTCATGTGGGGTCTGGACGAGGACGGCTCGCACTGGATCGGGGGAATGCTGATCGATGGCGCCGAGCAGGGCAAGGGCCTCGGCCGCGCCCTTCTGCTGACCATGACGGGCTGGTTGGCGGCGCAGGAGGGCTGCTGGACGATCCGGCTGGCATATCAGCCGGACAACGCCGTTGCCGGACGGCTCTACACATCGCTGGGTTTCGTGCCGACGGGAGCAGTTGATGGTGATGAGGTCATCGCCGAGCTGGCACCAAGCCGGGTCGGTAATCGCTGAGAAGTGACGGGGCGGATCACCGGGCCCGGTCATGCTGCGGCTGAGTGGGGGTGTCCGCCCCAGCGGATGCCTTATTCGGCGACCACGCGGGCGCGGACCGTCTTGCCAATGTGCCGGCGCGGACGCCAGGTGAGTTCCGTGGTCAGCGCTCGCACGATGCCCAGGCCCCGTCCTTGCTCCTCTGCCACCTCCTGTGGTGCCGCCTCGGTGAAGTTCGGGAACTGCGGGACCGGGTCCGAGACCTCGATCAGCAGTGAGCCGTCTGACAAGTGCGTCAGACGTAGCCACAGTTCATGCCCGGGGCACCTGGCGTGGCGTACGGCGTTGGCCACGAGTTCCGATGTGATCAGTACGGCGTCTTCGGTGTCTCCTTCCCAGTTCCAGAGCGTCAGCCGGCGTCGTGTGTGGAGACGAGCCAAGCGCACGGTGGCGGGGAGCATGGGATAGCTCAGGGTCCATTCGTTCTGCGGGGGTGTGGCGGTGGTGGTCGTCGTCGGCTCGGCTGTGCTCATCTCGTGCCCTTCCCGGAGCGCCCTCGTGCACGAGGTGCGCATGATTGAGGTCACCGCAGGTGCGTCAGCAGACACCCTGCGTAGCGGTTCAGGGACAGCGTGACGCCAGAGAGTCGTCTGCAGAACGCGTTTCGCAGAATTCTGCTGACTAGATTTCGCGAAACAACGCCCCTCCCTGGCAGTTGTGTTGGCAGAATCGACGAAGGCTCCGACTCCCTGGGCAAGGCGTGCCGTCGGCGCGCAACGTTCCTCGGATCCCTCGAAGTCGCTGCCGCAGGAGGACGCATTGAACGAAGCCATCGAGTCAGCTACGCCCGCTCTGTGCCGACTCCAACTCGGCGTCGAACTACGGCGGTTGCGCACGGACAAGGGCCTGACGGCTGCGCAGGTGGCGCGACGGCTCTACTGGGCGCCGTCCAAGCTCACGCGACTGGAGACCGGGGACAACGGCGTTGTCGCACCCTCGGACGTCATAGCGCTGTGCGACCTCTACAGTGCCTCGCCCGAAGAACGGGCGGTGCTCGAGGGGTACGCCGTGGTCACCAAGACCAAGAAGGACTGGTGGCAGTCGCCGCTCTACCGGCCCGTCATCCCGCCCGGCTTCAAGGCGTTCCTGGGCTTGGAAGCGATCGCCACCCAACTTCGCACGTACGAAGCGGAGTTCGTGCCGGGACTGCTGCAGACCGAAGCGTACGTGCGGGTCATCCACGAGCGTGCCATGGCCGGACTCGGGCCCGACGAGATCGACCGGCTTGTCGAAGTACGGCTGACCCGCCAGGAGGTGCTGCGGCGCACGCAGTCCCCGCTGAAGCTCACCGCGATCGTGAACGAGTCCGTCCTGCGGCGGCGAGTGGGGAACGGGCAGGTCATGCGGGGGCAGCTGGAGCACATCGCCGAGCTGGCCGATGGGCTGCCGAACGTACGGGTCCAGGTCGTGCCCTTCGCGGCCGGCGCCCATCCAGGGATGAACGGCTCCTTCGCCGTCCTGCACTTCAGGGAACCGCTGAAACCGATCGTGTACCTGGAGAACCTGGCCGCCGCCGGCGTTACCCGCAAGGAGGACGACGTCGAGCGATACGAGGAAGCCTTCAGCGACCTCCAGGCAACCGCTCCAGGACACCGCGAGTCCCTGAACCTGATCCACAACGCCCTCAAGGAGTTCTGATCCCCATGCACATCCCGGCACCCGAACTGACCGAAGCTCGCTGGTTCACCTCCAGCTACAGCAACGACCAAGGGGGGAATTGCGTCGAGGTCGCCGACCTCACCTCGACCGCCTGCGCAGGCGTGGCCGTTCGCGACTCCAAGGCACCGGACGGGCCCGTACTGCTGATAGGTCCTGCGGTGTTCCGGGCCTTCGTACGCGCCCTCGCGTGAGACGAGCCCGACGGGCGACAACTCGACGTCGGGTCTACGGCGGGGTGGTGTCTCAGACGCGGTGTTGCGGAGGCGGGCGCGGCGATGGGGCAGCGGTCGCGGGGTGGCCCCAGGGGGTACTGGCCCCAGGCGTGAGCACTTCTCCTCGTGATGTTCACGCATCGCTCGTTTGAGAGCCTGAAGGGCATACTCACCCTGTGTGTTCACGCTTTCTGCGAGCCCCCGGCCCTCGCTGATCCCTGCATCCTCAGCTGTTGTCGGTGGCTCGCCTGCCGATGTGCTCCCGCAGCAGGTTCACCGCCAGGTCATGGCCGTAGTCCGTAGCCATGTGCATAGGCGTGTGCCCATCGGGATCCGAGAGTTCCGGATCGGCGCCGAAAGCAAGCAGCACTGCTGTGGTGTACACGGTCAGGGGGCGGCCACTCTGCAAGGCGCCGTCGCCCTCCGCATCGATGGCATGCGTCAGCAGCGTCATGTTGGCGAACACCTCGTTGGGATCCGCCCCGGCGGCCAGGAGCTGGGCCAACGTCTCTGCGTCCTCGTGCTCGACCGCATGATGAGCTGGCGTCCAGTAGTCGTGCACGGAGACATTCAACTGTCGCCGCACCACGTCCACCAGCGAATTTCAGCACCGTCAGCCAATTTGCGGCATAAGGTCTGCCCTCCCATGACCGAATACGCCACTTACGGCATCAGTACGCACAGCCCGAGCGAGTTGGCTCGGCTTGTCACCAGTCGCCTCGGGCTGGTCTTCACCGAGCGGGACAGTTGCTACCGCGGCGTCTACCACACAGCCGAACACTCCGATGGGCGCGTGCAGATCCAGCCCAACTCCATTCCGGGCGACGATGACGAAGACGAGCTCTACGCGTCAGAACACCCGGCGAGCCGCGTGCTGCTGCTGACTGAGAGCGCGGCTCCTGCCCCTGCTCTGCATGCAGGCTTGGAGTCCATCGATGGGCTCGTCCGGCTCTAGACCTCGCCACCCCCATGCAACCGCCGCAACACCACCCCGCACCTCCGCGCATACGCATGCTGAAACCCCCGCGTCGCCGGCCCGCCGGCCCGCGCGTACCACTTCGCCGGGCGGCTGAAGGCCGTGACCGTGAGCCAGACCGTGCCGTCGCCCGTCATTTCGACCAGGAAGGCTTCCTCGCCGGATTCGGGGTGGCCGGGGAGGGTGCCGTAGGCCCAGCCGGCTCGGCGGGGTTCTTCCGTGGTCCAGACGATGCGGCAGGGGGCCTTGATGAGGCCGCCGAGGGTGACCGTCAGTTCGACGCCGGGGGCGGCCTTGGGGGCTTCGGTGGTGATGCCTACGCCTACCGCGCGGTGCAGTTCCCAGGTCAGGACTGCGCGGGAGGACGCCTCGAAGACGTTGCGGCCTTCGCCGATACGCGTTCTGACGTGCAGGGGGTGGTAGCCGGGCGGGGTGCGGTTCTCGCGGGTCGCGCCCACGTCGTCGTACGTGAAGGGCGTTTCCGTGGAGGGCATGGGGAGCAGCGTAGGGCAGCCCCCGGAACGCCTTCTTTTCGGGGGCTGCCCATGTGCGTGCGGTGACCGGCTGAGCGTCAGTTCACGTTGACCGCGGCCCAGGCCGCCTGGACCGCCTTGTACTCCGTGCTCGTTGCGCCGTACAGGTCGCTCGCCGCGCTCAGCGTCGCGGTGCGGGCGCCCGCGTACTTCGTCGTCGACGTCATGTACTCGGTCAGCGCCTTGTACCAGATCTGGACCGCCTTGTCGCGGCCGATGCCGGTGACGGTGGAGCCGTTGGAGGTGGGGGAGTTGTACGTGACTCCGTTGATCGTCTTGGTGCCGCTGCCCTCGCTCAGCAGGTAGAAGAAGTGGTTCGCCGGGCCCGAGGAGTGGTGGACGTCCAGGCCGCCGAGGCTGGAGGACCAGGCGTCGGCCGAGTCGCCGTCCTTGCTGGGCTTGTCCATGTAGCGGAGCGGCGTGCCGTCGCCGTTGATGTCGATCTTCTCGCCGATCAGGTAGTCGCCCACGTCCGAGGAGTTCGCCGCGTAGAACTCCACCGCCGTGCCGAAGATGTCGGACGTCGCCTCGTTCAACCCGCCTGATTCACCGCTGTAGTTGAGGCCCGCGGTGTTGGAGGTGACGCCGTGCGTCATCTCGTGGCCCGCCACGTCGATCGACGTCAGCGGCTTCGCGTTGCCCGCGCCGTCGCCGTAGGTCATGCAGAAGCAGCCGTCGGACCAGAAGGCGTTGACGTACGCGTTGCCGTAGTGGACGCGGGAGTAGGCGGCCTTGCCGTCGTTCCTGATGCCGCTGCGGCCGAGGACGTTCTTGTAGAAGTCCCAGGTGACCTGCGCGCCGAAGTGCGCGTCCACGGCGGCGGTCTGGGCGTTGGAGGCCGCGCCCGTGCCCCAGGTGTCGTCGGCGTCAGTGAAGAGGGTGCCGGTGCCGGACGTACCGCGGTTGAGGTTGTACGTCTTGCTGGCGCCCCGGGTCGGGTCGTTGAGCTGGTACGTCGAGCCCGACTGCGAGGTGCCGATGGTGACGTCGCCGCTGTACTGGCTGTGGCCCGTACCGGTCTGGATCGCCTCCCACTCGTACAGCTTCTCGCCCGTGGTGGCGTCCGTGATGACGTGCAGTTCCTGCGGGGTGCCGTCGTGCTGGAAGCCGCCGACGACCGTCTCGTACGCGAGGGCCGGCTTGCCGCTCGCGGCCCAGATGACCTTGCGGGGGGCCTTGTCGGCCGCGGACTTCTTGCTGCCCTCCGCCTTGGCGGCCTTCAACGCCTGCTTCTCCGCCGTGGACTTGGCGATGTCGGGCGTGACGTCGGTGACCTTGATGTCGGCCTTCGTCGCTCTGGTCACGCCTTCCGTCTTGCCGGACTTGGTCTCGTGGATCACCAAGTCGCCGCCGAGGACGGGGAGTCCGCCGTACGTGCGCTCGTAGCGGGTGTGCGTGGTGCCGTCGGCGTTCTTGATGACGTCTCTGACGACCAGCTTCTCCTTGGCGCCGAGGCCTATCTCGTCCGCCGTTTCGGGGGTCGCCGCGTCGGCCTTCTTGATCAGGCTCGTACGGGCTGCCGCGGACAACTGGACCGGGGCGCCCGCGAGTTGCGTGTCGGCGGACGGCTTGGCGCCGGACTGGGCGGTGGCGCCGGTGGTCAGGCCGGCGGTGAGGAGGGCTCCGGCCGCGACGGCGGTGGCGATGGCCAGAGTCGTGCGCTTGTGACGCGCGTAGAGGGGGGTCACGCAAGCTCCTTTGTGGGGGTGCTCGACAGGCATGGGTGGCCCGTCGGGCGGGTGAAGGGGCGGTGCGGGGTGCCTGCGGCAGCTGTGCGGGAGTGCCGCGTGAGCTGAAGAGTGCCAGGTGAGGCGTGTGCATGTCAGTGGGCGAACGGATGTTGGCCGGAAATCGTCCAGGCTTCGTTCGCCTGCGGCGTGCGCCTATTCGCCTGCGGCGGCGCCTACAGGGGTGGGGAGTTGGGTTCGTGGGCGAGTGCGGGCCGTCTTGGGTTGCTCGCGCAGTTCCCCGCGCCCCTTACGGGGCGCTTCCCCCGGCCGGAGGAAACCCGTACCGAACTCAGCCCAAGATCCCCCGGTCGTACCCCACCGCCACCGCCGCCGCCCGGTCCTTGACCCCCAACTTGGCGTACAGGTGCGTCAGATGCGTCTTGACCGTCGCCTCGCTGATGAACAGGACCCGGGCGATCTCGCGATTCGAGGTGCCCTTGGCCACCAGCGCCAGGACCTCGCGTTCGCGGGCCGACAGCGGCTCGTTGGCCGGTGCTCGGACTGCCGAGACCAGGCGGGATGCCACTGCTGGAGACAGGACCGTACGGCCCTCCGCCGCCGCGCGGACCGCGGTGAAGAGTTCGTCCCTCGGGGCGTCCTTCAGGAGATAACCCGTCGCGCCCGCCTCGATCGCGGGGAGGGTGTCGGAGTCCGTGTCGTACGTCGTCAGGACCAGGATCTTGGCGCGGGCGCCCTGCCGGGTCAGCTCGGCGATGGCCTCCACGCCGTTGCCGCCGGGCATGCGGAGGTCCATCAACACGACGTCCGGGTCCAGGGTTTGGGCCAGCGTCACGGCCTCCACGCCGTTCGACGCCTCGCCCAGCACCGTGAATCCCGGTGCCGATTCGAACATGCCGCGCAGACCGTCCCGTACGACGGGATGGTCGTCGACGATGAGGAGCGTGATGGCGTCATCGGTCATGGCGTACCAACGGTACGCGAGCCGACACCGCCGTACCGTGCCCCGGTTCGGACTCGACGGTGAGCGACCCGGCGATGCGTTCGGCGCGGGCGCGCATGCCGTCGAGGCCGAAGCCGCCGTGGCCGTTGCGGGAGGGGAGGGCGAGAGGGTCGAAGCCGCGGCCGTCGTCGCGTACGTCGAGGACGACCTCGTCGCCCATGAAGGAGAGGGTGACGCCGAGTCGGCCGGCGTGGGCGTGCCGGGAGGCATTCGACAGGGCCTCCTGGACGATGCGCAGCAGGGTCGCCGAGACCTCCTCGTGCAGGTGCTCGGCGGTGCCCGTGGTCGTGAACTCGGCGCGTACGCCCGTCCGTTCGGCCCATTCGGCGACCGTCTTCTTCAGCGCCTGGGGCAGCCCGTCGTGCTCCAGGGCGACGGGCGCGAGGTTCTGCACGGAGCGGCGGGCCTCGCCGAGGCTGTGGCGGGCCAGGGCGGAGGCGCGGTCGAGGTGGGTGCGGGCGGTCGGCAGGTCGGGGGCGTTCGCGACGACCTGGAGCTGGGCGATGATGCCGGTCAGGCCCTGGGCGATGGTGTCGTGGATCTCGGCGGCGAGCCGCCGTCGCTCGTCGGCGACGCCCGCTTCCCTTGCCTGGACGAGGAGTTGGGCGTGGAGGGCGGCGTTCTCGTCGAGGGCTTGCTGCAAGGCGGTGTTGGTGCGCTCGAGTTCGGTGATGGTGGCGGCCCGGGCCTCGGAGCGGATCTCCTCCTGTTCGGAGAGGTGGGCGAACACCATCAGAATCGCGTTGTTGGCGACCAGGAGCCCGGCGAACACCGCCCACTGGATCCCGTTCTTCGGCGGCAGTCCGCCGGACTGCGAGCCGGCCATGACGATCGAGGTGAGGAACAGCGCGAGCCGCTGCCGACGTCTGCCCGGGATCAGCTTGTCGGCGTCGAAGTAGCCCATGACCGCGTAGAACGCGCAGAACGGGTTGATCCAGGTGAGGACGAAGGCGATCACCCAGCGCACGATGTAGTACGTCGTCCCGGTCCGGGTGGGGGTCAGTCCGCGGTCGGGTCGGCGGTGGCGGGTCCGGTCCCACCACATCTGGAGCGCGAGAGCGGTGACGATCAGGACCCCGCCCACGGCCCACTCGACGGGACCGCCCAACAGCTCGGCGGTGACGGCCGAGAGGGCAGTGGAGACACCGAGCAGCCCGTACGGACCCCAGGTGTGGAACTGCTCCCACCGCTTCTCGATCTGCCGGTCCTGCATGTCCGCCGCGGTCACATCCCCAGTCTGCACGGCCGGCATCGCCTACTCCCAGCGGAACCAGCGCGCGGCCGCCACCGTCAGGATTACCGTCCACGCGACGAGCACCCCCAGGTGGTCCCAGCCCGGCCAGTCGCCCGCTGCCGCTTCGTTCAGGGCCTGGGCCGCCGCGCCGAACGGGGTGAACTCGACGATACGGGTGAGGACGTCCGGCATCGTCTGGACGGGTATATAGACACCCGCGCAGAACATGCTCGGGAAGAACGCCGCGGTACCGAGGGCCGTCGCCGCCTTCGAGGTGCGGGCCAGCGCCGAGATCAGGGCACCCATGGCGAGGGCGACCGCCACGGCGAGCAGCAGCGCCAGTACGTATCCGAAGGGCTGGCGTGGTAGGGCCACATCGAACGCGATCCGGCCCACCGACAGCGCCAGCAGCGCCGACAGTACGGCGGCGGCTCCGTGCAGCCCCATGTGCGCGGACAGCAACGCGCTCGGACGTACCGGAGTCGTCGACATACGGCGCAGGATGCCGCGTTCGCGGTAGCCGGTGATGCCCGGCGGCAGGGACTGCAGGCCGGCCACGATCATGCCGAGCAGCACCGCCACCGGTACGTACGTGTCGATGATCCGGAGGCCGCCGAGGTCTTCCTGGGTGGTCCGGAACCCTGGGATGCTGCCGAGGAGCACCAGGAGCAGGGTGGGGAACGCCAGAATCCAGAAGTGGGCGCCGGGTTCGCGGCCGAAGAGCCGGGCCTCGGTCTTCAGTACGGCGGTGCTGCTCATCGTGCGACTCCCGTCAGATCGAGGAACGCGTCGTCCAACGTGGCGTCGGTGACGCGGAGTTGATGGGCCGTGATGCGCTGCCGGGCGAGCAGCGTGATGACCGCGTTGACGGTCTCGTCGGTGCCGCCGAGCGTGATCCGGCCGTCCTTGCACTCGACGGACGCCACGGCGGGCAGCGCGGCCAGGTCGCGTTCGTCGAGCGGGACCGAGGGCGTGAAGCTGATGAGGGTGGCGTTCGTGGCGCGGGCGATCAGCCCGCGGGGCGTGTCCAGCGCGGCGATCCGGCCCTGGTCGATGACCGCGATCCGGTCGCAGAGGCGCTGCGCCTCCTCCATGAAGTGGGTGACGAGGAGGACAGTCACGCCGTTCGCGCGGATGTCCTCGATGAGCTCCCAGGTGTCACGGCGGGCTCGTGGGTCGAGGCCGGAGGTCAGCTCGTCCAGCACGACGACCCTCGGATCGCCGATCAGCGCGAGCGCGATGAACAGGCGCTGCTTCTGGCCGCCGCTGAGTTTGCCGAACCGACTGTCCAACTTGCCGGTGAGGCCCAGGCGTTCGGCGAGTGGGCGCCAGTCGGCGGGGCTCGGATAGAAGGCGGCGTACAGCTCCAGCGCCTCGCGGACGGTGAGTTTCTCCTGGAGTTCGCTCTCCTGGAGCTGGGCGCCGAGGACGCGGCTGACGGCGTCGTGGTCGGCGACGGGGTCGAGGCCGGTGACGCGTACGCGGCCCGCGTCCGGGATCCGCAGACCCTCCACGCATTCCACGGTGGTCGTCTTGCCGGCGCCGTTCGGGCCGAGGATGCCGAAGATCTCCCCCTCCTCGACGGCGAAGGAGACCCCGTCGACGACGGCCCTCCCTCCGTACGACTTGCGCAGTCCGGTGACTTCGATGACGGGTTCGCTGGTCATGCCTCGAGGGTCCCCGGCAGCAGGGGCGGAGCACATCGGCCGTCTCGCTCGAAGGCACATCAGCCGATCGGTTGATACGGGGCTACGACTGCGCAGGTCGGACCGGTCCTAGGTCCTCCGAAGGAGCGCAGGACCGGCCGAAACTCGGTGGGCGGTGTCAGTGCCGATCCGTAGGCTCACTACTGATGGCCACTACACCCGCAGTCACCGATGACAAGGACCTCACGAACCCTGAGGACACAGCCCAGGCCGGTCGCCGCGACGGCGACCGTTCCGTCGTACGGATTCTGCTGCGCCTGTGGCCGTACGTACGGCCCGTGCGGACGCGGCTGTTCACGGCGGCGTTCGTCGCGATACTCGCCTCATGCATGGGGCTGGTGATCCCGCTCGTCCTCAAGTGGATCGTGGACGGTCCTGTGGCTAGCCGGGATCCGCGCGGGGTGTGGCTGGGGGCGCTGGTTCTGCTGGTGCTCGGGCTCGCCGAGGCGCTGCTGTTCGGGCTGCGACGGTGGCTGGTGGCCCGGCCGCTGGCCGGTGTCGAGGCGTCGATGCGGGCGGATCTGTACCGGCATCTGCAGCGGCTGCCGGTGGCCTTCCACGACCGCTGGCCCTCGGGACAGCTGCTGTCGCGGGGCACGACCGACCTGATGCTGCTGCGCATGTTCCTGGCCTTTCCGCTGACGTTCCTACTGGTCAACGGCGTGACCATCGTCGTCGGCGTGCTCATCATGCTGGCGCAGGACTGGACGCTCGGCCTTGTGATCCTGGGTCCTGTCGTGCCCGTGATCGTCGTGTGTTCCGTCTTCGAGAAGCGGTACGCCGATGTGGCGCGGCTCGCGCAGGACCAGGTGGGCGATCTGACGACGGTCGTCGAGGAGAGCGTCCTCGGGATCCGGATCATCAAGGGGTTCGGGCGGCACCGCAGCCAGTCGCGGGCCTTCCGGAAGCTGTCGCGGACCCTGCGCGGCACCGAGCTGCGCAAGGCTCGGCTGCTCGCCGCGATCTGGGCCGTCATCATGACGCTGCCCGAGCTGGCCATCGGGGCGGCGCTGGTTCTCGGGACGGTGCAGGTCGCGGACGGTGCGCTGTCCGCGGGCACACTCGTCGCCTTCCTCTCCACCGCGCTGGCGCTGCGCTGGCCGGTCGACTCCATCGGGTTCCTGCTGGCCATGACCCAGGAGGCGGCGACGGCGACGGAGCGGTACTTCGAGGTGATGGACGCGGAGCCGGAGAGTACGGGGAGCCTGAAGAGCACGGGCAGCCGGGTGTCGCCCGAGGACGCCGCCTCCGTGGAGAGCACGGGCGGTCTGCGGTTCCACTCCGTGTCGTTCCGCTATCCCGATGCCCCCGCTGACTCTCCTCCCGTACTCGACCGGATCGACCTCCACATCCGGCCCGGCGAGTCCATGGCTCTCGTCGGCGCGACCGGCACGGGCAAGACCACCCTCACCGCCCTCGTCCCCCGCCTCCACGAGGTGACCTCGGGCCGGATCACGCTGGACGGCGAGGACATCACGGCGATGCCCCGTGAGGAACTGCGCTCCAAGGTCGCCGTGGCCTTCGAGGAGCCCACCCTGTTCTCGGCGTCCGTCGGGGAGAACGTCCTCATGGGCGCTCAACCGGACGCGGGGGAGCGGGAGTTGGAGCGTGCCCTCGCCATCGCCCAGGCCGACTTCACCCACGCCCTCCCACACGGCACCGGCACCCAGGTCGGCGAGCAGGGCCTCAGCCTCTCCGGCGGTCAGCGCCAACGGCTCGCGCTGGCCAGGGCAGTCGTGGGCCGCCCCCGCTTCCTCGTGCTCGACGACCCGCTCTCCGCCCTTGACGTGCACACGGAGGCCGCGGTCGAGGCCGCCCTGCGCCGCGTACTGGCCGAGACGACCGCCCTGATCGTGGCGCACCGCCCGTCCACGGTCCTGCTCGCCGACCGCGTGGCCCTGCTCTCCGGCGGCCGGATCGCCGCGACCGGCACCCACCACGAACTGCTGCGCACGAACGCCGAGTACGCCCGTCTGATGTCCGGCGCGGAACACCCGGAAGCCGAACATCTGGAAGCGGAACCCCCAGAAGCGGACGGCGAGAGCGGCGCGTACGGCGAGACCGTCCTGGAAAAGGAGAACGACCGATGACCGCGGCGCCCACCACCACCGCGCCGAACCAGGAACCCCGCAAGGACCGGCCCGCCGGCGACCCCCCGGAGACAGGCGACGCCTTCGACCGCGACGCCCTCCCCACCCCACCGGGCGCGACCGCCGCCCTGCTGCGCTCCCTGCTCGCCCCGATGAAGGCCCGCGTCGCCCTCACCTCCCTGCTGCTCCTGCTCCAGCAGGCGGCGGTGCAGGCGGGCCCGCTGCTCGTGGCGTACGCCATCGACCGTGCCGTCCCCGCGTTCCGCGACGACCGGCACGGGCCGCTGATCGCGGTGGCGGTCGGGTATCTGCTGTGCGCGCTGGCCTCCGGCGGGCTCCAGTACGCGTTCATCACCGCGTCCGCGCGCGTCAACCAGGACGTGCTGCTCGACCTGCGCGGCCGGATCTTCCGCCACGCCCAGGCGCTGAGCATCGACTTCCACGAGCGCTACACCTCGGGCCGCCTCATCTCCCGCTCCACCACGGACGTCGAGTCCCTGCGCGAGCTGCTCGACGAGGGCCTGCAGGAACTCATCACCGTCATCATCTCCTTCATCTACATCTCGGCGATGCTGCTCTGGCTCGACCTGGGCCTGGGAGCGGTGGCCGTGGCGTCGTTCGCGCCGCTCTACCTGTTCATCCGCCAGTACCGGCGCCGCGCCGGCCGCGTCTACGCCGTCCGCTCGACCGCGATCGCCGCCGTGATCGTGAAGTTCGCCGAGACGATGAACGGCATCCGGCCGGTGCGCGCGTTCCGCCGCGAGGACACCAACGACAAGGAGTTCCGGGTCCTCAACCACCGGCACGAGCGCAAGAACGGCGACGCCCTGCTGGAAATGGCCCGCTACGTCGTCAAGTCCCGGCTGGTCGCCAACACGACGGTCGCGGCGATCGTGCTGTGGGGCGCGTACCGGGTGGCCTCGGAGTCGCTGGCGCTCGGCGTACTGGCCGCCTCGGTCCTCTATCTGCGCCGCCTGTACGACCCCATCGACCGGCTGGGCATGTTCCTCAACTCCTACCAGTCGGCCGCCGCCTCACTGGAGAAGATCGCGGGCCTGCTCGCCCAGACGCCCACGGTTCCGGAGCCCGCCGAGCCGAAGCCCCTGCCCGCGCTCGTCTCCGAGCAGCCGGGCCGCGAGGTCGTCTTCGACGGTGTGCGGTTCGGCTACCGCACGGGCGGCGAGGTGCTGCCGCGCTTCGACCTGACGCTGCCCGCCGGTCAGACCGTCGCCGTGGTCGGCTCGACGGGCGCGGGCAAGTCGACGCTCGCCAAACTCCTGGCCCGCTTCTACGACCCCACGGCAGGCCGCATCCTCCTGGACGGCGTCGACCTGCGCGAGCTCGCGATGCCCGAACTGAGGCGCGGTGTGGTGATGGTGACCCAGGAGGCCTTCCTCTTCTCCGGCACGGTCGCCGAGAACATCTCCATCGGCCGCCCCGACGCCACCCGCGAGGAGATCGAACGCGCCGCCAAGGCCCTCGGCGCCCATGACTTCATCGCCGCCCTGCCCGACGGCTACGACACCGACGTACGCAAAAGGGGTGGCCGTATCTCGGCAGGCCAGCGCCAACTCGTCGCGTTCGCCCGGGCGTTGCTAGCCGACCCGGCGGTCCTGATCCTCGACGAGGCGACCAGCTCGCTGGACATCCCCGGCGAACGGGCCGTCCAGCGCGCCATGTCCACCGTCTTGCGGGGCCGCACGGCGGTCGTCATCGCGCACCGCCTGTCGACGGTGGAGATCGCCGACCGGGTACTGGTGATGGAGCACGGTCGGATCGTCGAGGACGGCTCGCCCGCCGAACTCGTCGCCGCGACCGGCAGGTTCGCGGACCTGCACCAGGCGTGGCGGGACAGCCTGGTCTAACGGCGGGGCAGGTGATCCGACAGTCGACGGGGAGGGTGGTCAACGGGTGGGGCAGATCGATGCGTACGGGGATCCGGGTACGCCCGACTGTCGCGGCGGCGGCCGGTATCTGTGGTGGCTGGTCAGGGCCCAGCCGGGCCGGTCCGCCGCCGGTGCGCTGCTGGCCAGCGTGTGGTTCGTGCTGATGGCGCTCGCGCCGTATCTGCTGGCCCGCGCGATCGACGACGGTCTGGAGCCGGGTGACCGGGCCGCGCTGATCGGCTGGGCCGCCGCACTGCTCGGCATGGGAGCGTTCAACTCCTGGCTGAGCATCATGCGACACCGCACCATGACCAGACTCCGGATGGACGCCAACTTCCGCACGGTGAAGGTCGTGGTCGGCCATGCGGTCCGGCTGGGCGCCGCGCTGTCGCGCCGGGCCGGGGCCGGGGAGGTCGTCACGATCGGCGTCGGCGACGTCCACACGATCAGCCAGTCCCTGACCGTTGTCGGGCCCGGCGTCGGCGCGATCGTCGCCTACCTGGTCGTCGCCGGGCTGCTGCTGACGGTCTCGCCCCTGCTCGCCGGAGTCGTCCTGCTCGGCATCCCGGCGATGGCCGTCGTGGCCGGTCCGCTGCTGGCGCGGCTGCAGAACGCGGAGACCACCTACCGCGAACGGCAGAGCGTGCTGACGGCGCGCATCGGCGACCTCGCGAGCGGACTGCGCGTCCTCAACGGCCTGGGCGGCAAGGGCCTGGTGGCCGACGCCTTCCACCGGGACTCGCAGCGGTTGCGGGCCCAGGGCTACCGGGTCGGGGCGGTGACCAGCTGGCTCCAGGCCCTTGGCGTCGGGCTGCCGACGGTGTTCCTCGCCGTGGTGACCTGGCTGGCGGCCCGGCAGGCCGCTCAAGGGAAGCTCACCGTGGGCGAGTTGGTGTCGGTGTACGGCTATGTCGCCGTCCTGGTGCCGATGGTGGGGTTCTTCGTGGAGTGCAGCTACGGGATCAGCCGTGGACTGGTGGCCGCGCGGCGCGTCGCCCATTTCCTGCGGCTGGAGCCGCCTGCCGACCACGGCACACGGGACGCCCCCGCGGAGCCCTCGGTGCTGCACGACCCGCAGTCCGGAGTGCGGGTGCTGCCCGGCCGGCTGACCGCGCTGGCCGGTGCCCGTCCCGCCGAGTCCGCGGCCGTGATCGACCGCCTCGGCCGGTACGTGGAGTCGGCGGCGACCTGGGGTGGCGTACGCCTCGACGAGATCGAACTGGCGCAGCTGCGCGAGCGCATCCTGGTCGCGGCCAACGAGGCCGACCTGTTCGCGGGAACACTGCGGGAGCTGGTGGCCGGCAGCCGGGACCCCGGCGAGGAGGACATCGCACGCGCCGTGCACACGGCCGCGGCCGACGACATCGTCCTCGGCCTGCCCGACGGAGTCGACTCGGCCGTCGACGCGCAGGGCCGCAGCCTGTCCGGCGGCCAGCGCCAGCGCGTACGGCTCGTGCGGGCGCTGCTGGCCGACCCCGAAGTACTGCTCGCCGTCGAACCCACCTCGGCACTCGACGCCCACACCGAGGCCGCCGTCGCGGACCGGCTGCGGGCCGAGCGGGCGGGCCGTACGACCGTCGTGACCAGCACCTCGCCGCTCGTACTGGACCGGGCGGACACCGTGTTCTACCTGGTCGACGGCAAGGTCGCGGCGAGCGGGAGCCATCACCGGCTCCTGGAGGAGGAGCCCGGATACCGGGCGCTCGTGGCTCGCGATGCGGACGCGGACGCGGAAACTGGCGCAGGCGCAGAGGAGGCCGTTCGGTGACATCGGTGACGAAGCAGTCGTCCGGTCAACTGCCTGTCGCCGAAGCGGCCGATGTGCGGCGGGCGGCGGGGCGGCTGATCCGGGCGGACGGGCGCGCCTTCACCGCCGTGCTCGCCCTGAACGCGCTGGCCGCCGCCGTCGGACTCGTCGGCCCTTGGCTGCTCGGCCGCATCATCGACGAGGTCAGGGCGGGCGGTGGCGTGGAGGTCGTGGACCGGCTGGCGCTCGCCATCCTGCTGTGTGCGCTGGCGCAGTTGCTGCTGACGCGGTGGGCCCGCTATGTGGGACACCGGTTCGGGGAGCGGACGCTGGCGCGGGTGCGCGAGCAGTTCGTCGAGCGGGCCCTGTCGCTGCCCGCCTCGGTCGTGGAGCGGGCGGGCACGGGTGATCTGACCGCGCGGGGCACGGCTGATGTCGCCCAGGTGGGCACCACGCTGCGCGATGCCGGACCCGAGTTGCTGATCTCCACCGTGCAGTGCCTGTTCATCCTCGGCGCGGTCTTCTTCCTCGATCCGCTGCTCGGTGCCTGTGCGGTGCTCGGTCAGGCCGGCATCTGGTTCATGCTGCGCTGGTATCTGCGCCGGGCGCGCACCGCGTATCTCGCCGAGGGCGCCGCCACGTCGGAGGTCGCCGAGATCGTGGCCGCCACCGCGGCGGGAGCCCGTACGGTCGAGGCCTTCGGCCTACAGGGACGGCGGATCGCGGCGAGCCGGGACGCGCTGGAGACGTCCCGTCGCACCCGGATGTACACGCTGTACCTGCGCTCCGTGTTCTTCCTGGTCGTGGAGGTCTCGTACATCGTCCCCGTGGTCGGCGTGCTGCTGGCGGGCAGTGTCCTGCACGAGCGGGGACTGATGAGCCTGGGTGCGGTGATCGCGGCGGCGCTGTATCTGCGCCAGCTCGAGTCGCCGCTCGACACGATTCTGATGCGGGTCGAGCAGTTGCAGAGCAGTGGCGCGTCGTTCGCCCGCGTGGAGGGGCTGGGGCGGGCTCCGCAGGCTTCGGCGGCGTCCTGTCCCACGCCGGAGGACGACCGGATCGATGTCACGGGGGTGCGGTACGCGTACGACCGTGGGGGCGAGGTGTTGCGCGGAGTGGACCTGACGGTGCGGCCGGGGGAGCGGCTGGCGATCGTCGGTCCGTCCGGCGCGGGCAAGACCACGCTGAGCCGGTTGCTTGCAGGGGTCGATGCGCCGAGTTCGGGGACGGTGACGGTGGGGCGGGTGCCGATCGCCGCACTCGGCCCGGAGCAGTTGCGGCGGCAGGTCGTGCTCGTCACCCAGGAGCACCATGTGTTTCTGGGCACGGTCCGGGACAACCTGCTGATCGCCGAACCGTCCGCTGGTGACGGTGAGTTGTGGGCGGCGCTGGCAGCGGTGGGCGCGGACTGGGTTTCCGAGCTGGCTTCCGGCCTTGACACCGAGCTGGGCCCCAGCGGGCACCGTCCGGACGGCTCACAGGCTCAGCAACTCGCCCTGGCGCGAGTGGTGTTGGCGGACCCGCACACGCTGATCCTCGACGAGGCCACGGCGCTCTTGGACCCGTCCACGGCTCGCCACACGGAGCACGCCCTGGCCGCCGTGCTCACCGGCCGCACGGTGATCGCGATCGCCCACCGCCTGCACACGGCCCATGACGCGGACCGGGTGGCCGTCATGGAGTCGGGGTGCCTGACGGAGGTGGGCACGCATGAGAGCTTGGTGGCGGCGGGCGGGGCGTATGCGGCGCTCTGGGGGTCGTGGCATGGGCAGGCCCAGGCTCACGACGGTTGAGCGCTTGGGTTCACCCCACCACCCGAAGCAGCAGAACCGCCCGCCCCGGCACCGAAATCCCCGCCCCCGCCCGATGCGCCACCCCCGGCGCCACCCCCTGCTCCTCCAGCGACGTATCCACCACGACCTCGTAGCTCTCCGCCCAAGGCGACCCGGGGAGGACGAAGTTCACCGGCTGCTCCCCCGCGTGGAGGACCGCGAGGAAGCTGTCGTCCGTGATCGGGGTGCCCTGGGCGTCCCGGCCGGGGATGTCGCGGCCGGAGAGGTACATGGCGAGCGTGGTGGTCGGGTCGTACCAGTCCTGTTCCGTCATCTCCTTGCCGTGGGCCGTGAACCAGGCCAGGTCGCGCAGCCCGTCCGTGGAATGGGCCTTGCCCGAGAAGAACGCCCGGCTTCGCAGCACCGGGTGCTCATGGCGCAGGGCGATCAGGCGGGAGGTGAGGTCGAAGAGGGGCCGCCACTCGGGGTCGTCCAGCAGACGCCAGTCGACCCAACTCAGCTCGTTGTCCTGGCAGTACGCGTTGTTGTTGCCCCGCTGGGTCCGGCCCAGCTCGTCACCCGCGAGCAGCATGGGCACGCCCGTCGAGAGCAGCAGAGTCGTCAGCAGGTTACGCAGCTGACGGCGCCGCAGCGCACGTATGGACGGGTCGTCCGTCTCGCCCTCCACGCCCCCGTTCCAGGAACGGTTGTCGTCCGTGCCGTCCCGGTTCCCCTCCCCGTTCGCCGCGTTGTGCTTGCGCTCGTAGGACACCAGGTCACGGAGGGTGAAGCCGTCGTGGGCGGTCACGAAGTTCACGGAGGCGTAGGGGCGACGGCCGCCCCAGGCGTACAGGTCGCTGGAGCCGGACAGGCGGTATCCCAGGTCGCGTACGTCCGGCAGGGCGCCCCGCCAGAAGTCGCGTACCGCGTTGCGGTAACGGTCGTTCCACTCCGTCCACAGCGGTGGGAACGCCCCCACCTGGTAGCCGCCAGAGCCCACGTCCCAGGGTTCCGCGATCAACTTCACCCGGCGCAGCACCGGGTCCTGCGCGATGACCGCCAGGAACGGGGACAGCATGTCCACGTCGTGCATCGAGCGGGCCAGCGCCGCCGCCAGGTCGAAGCGGAAACCGTCCACGCCCATCTCCGTCACCCAGTAGCGCAGCGAGTCCGTGATCAGGCGCAGGACGTGCGGCTGGACGACGTGCAGGGTGTTGCCACAGCCCGTGTAGTCCGCGTACCGCCGTGCGTCCTCCTGGAGCCGGTAGTAGCCGCGGTTGTCGATGCCGCGGAGCGACAGCGTCGGGCCCAACTCGCTTGCCTCGGCCGTGTGGTTGTAGACCACGTCGAGGATGACCTCGATACCGGCGGCGTGCAGCGCGCGCACCATGCGCCGGAACTCGCCGACCTGCTGGCCCCTCGTCCCGGAGGCCGCGTACGCCGCGTGGGGCGCGAAGTAGCCGATGGAGTTGTAGCCCCAGTAGTTCTTCAGGCCCCGCCGCAGCAGATGATCCTCGTGCGCGAACTGGTGCACCGGCAGCAGCTCGACCGCCGTCACACCCAGCTTCACCAGGTGCTCGATCGCCGCCGGGTGCGCCAACCCTGCGTACGTACCCCGTAGTTCCTCGGGGATGTCCGGATGCAGGCGGGTGAAGCCGCGTACATGCACCTCGTAGATCACCGAGTCCGCCCACGGCGTCTTCGGGCGGCGGTCGTCCGCCCACTCGTCGTCGGGCGCGTCATCGTGGACGACGACACCCTTCGGGACGTACGGCGCCGAGTCCCGGTCGTCGCGCACGGTGTCGGCGACCTGCTGCTGAGGCCAGTCGCGGACGTGCCCGTACACCTCGGGCGGCAAGCTGAACTCGCCGTCCACGGCACGCGCGTACGGATCGAGGAGGAGCTTCGCCGGGTTCCAGCGGGCGCCGGTCCACGGGTCCCAGCGGCCGTGCACACGGAAGCCGTACCGCTGTCCCGGCCGCACGCCCGGCACGAAACCGTGCCAGATCTCATGGGTCAGCTCGGTGAGAGGCAGCCGCACCTCCACGCCCTCGTCGTCGAAGAGGCACAGCTCGACCGACTCGGCACCGCCCGCCCACAGCGCGAAGTTGGTGCCCGCCACGCCGTCGGGGCCGACGCGGAAGCGCGCCCCCAGCGGGGTCGGGGCACCGGGCCATACGGGCATGACGGGCGCCGTACGCGCAGCGCCGTTCAGCACGGCGGACGGGGCACGCCCCTGTGGAGCGGAAGCGGGCAGCCCGCCTGCCGGGGCGAGCTTCTGCTGACCGGGCAGCCCGTCGCCCGGCGCACGCTCCTCCTGCTGCTCGATCTGCTCGATCTCCTGCTCGGGTGCGCTCGACACCTGTTCAACCTCCAGCGGCTCGGTTGAACGGCGCCAAGAAGAACACATGGCCCTATATTTTGGCTCGCCTCCGGGGCGCTCCAGTCGGTGTCGAGATGCCGATCGTGCTCAGCCCTTCGGGCCTCCGCGCGCTCGCCCTCTCGACACCGACGCGCCCCTTCGGCTCGCGGCCAGCCATGGCTCATCGTCGCGTCGTCCTTCCCACTGTTCTGCCCAGAGCAAGGCTCGCACTCACGTTTCCCCAGGAGGGGAATGATCGTTGGGTGCACGTGATGGATGCACACAGGCGCACACGGCGCACACAGTCAGTGATGACCGCCGTACTGACATGGGCAGGGCTGCTGGCCGCTGCCACGGCATGCACCTCCCACGGGCTCGACAGCGTGCTCGGCAAACCCCGCTCACCCGAGGAGACGATCCGCATCCTGCCCGACGACGGCAGCAAGGCCGTACGCCCGGACCAGGAGCTGAAAGTACAGGTGGAGTCCGGGCGCCTGGAGTCGGTGAAGGTCGTCAAGTCCCGGGACACGCAGGAGTCCGACGCGCAGGAGTCCCCGGTCCCCGGGCGCATCGAAGCGGACGGCATGACCTGGCGGCCGGCCGGCGACGGAAGGCTGGAGCCGGCCGCCACGTACACCGTGGACGCGGTCGCCCTCGACGGGCACGGACGGCGGATCGCGCGGCATACGACGTTCCGGACGCACGTCCCCGGCAAGCGGCTCATCGGACACGTCACCCCCGCGTACCCGTCGACCGTCGGCACCGGAATGATCGTCTCGCTCCAGTTCAACCGCGAGATCCAGAACCAGGCGGCCGTCGAGCGCGCGATCCACGTACGGGCACGTCCCGCCGTCGAGATCCGCCCGCACTGGTTCGGCAGGAACCGGCTGGACTTCAGGCCCGAGAAATACTGGAAGCCGGGTACGAAGGTCACCGTCGCCCTGCGGCTACGGGACGTCGAGGCGGCGCCCGGCGTCTACGGGGTCCAGCACCGGACCTACTCCTTCACTGTCGGCCGCAGCCAGACCAGCCTCGTCGACGCCGCCGAGCACACCATGGAGGTACGCCGCGACGGCAAGCTCCTCGCCACCGTGCCGATCACCGCGGGCGCCCCCGAATCCACGACGTACAACGGGAAGATGGTGGTCACCGAGAAACTCGAGGTGACCCGGATGAACGGCGCCACCGTCGGTTTCAAGGACGCCGACGGCAAGGGCGAGTACGACATCCCGGACGTCCCGCACGCGATGCGGCTCACCAACTCCGGGACCTTCCTGCACGGCAACTACTGGGCGCGCGGCGTCTTCGGCAACACCAATGTCAGCCACGGCTGTGTGGGCCTGCGCGATGTGAAGGGCGGCAGCTCCACGACCCCCGCGGGCTGGTTCTTCGACCGCAGCCTGGTCGGTGACGTCGTCGAAGTCGTGCACAGCGATGACAAGAAGGTCGCTCCCGACAACGGGCTCGGGGGATGGAACATGGCATGGAAGGAGTGGAAGGCGGGCTCCGCCATGAATTAGCCGGACATGGGCGGGACATAAGACGGACAGAGGGACGTGAACACGAGATCACTTTCAGCTGAACTTGCGACTGAAAAGTGACAATTACGAGGAGCCACCGCTGCTGGTCATATGGTTAATTGGCGCGGTGCGCGCGTGCGACGCGCAGGAGTGCGGGCCCGGTTGACGGGCCGTGCGAGGGGAGAAGCAAGTTGAACAACGGGCGACCGATATCGGGGGCGTCGGTTGGCGCACGGGGGCACGGACGTACAGGGCGTACGGGGCTTCTGGCGCTGATACTCGGCGTGCTGCTGATCGCCGTGACGGCGTGCGGCGGCGGAGGGGGGTCCGACTCGGGCTCCAGCGGCGACAAGAACGGCAAGGGCGGCTCTGACCAGGCCGAGACCAAGACCTCACAGGCCGTCGTGACCATAGCGCCCAAGGACGGCGCCGACGACGTGGACACCAGCGGCGCCCTGAAGATATCCGCGGCCAAGGGCAAACTGACCAAGGTCACTGTCGAGGATGCGAAGGGCAAGGCGGTAGCGGGCAACATCACTGACGGCGGGGCGAGTTGGACGCCCACGTACCACCTGGCGTCCGACACGAAGTACAAGGTTCAGGCCACGGCCAAGGACTCCGAGGGCCGCCAGGCGACCGAAGAGTCCAGCTTCACGACGCTGACCCCGAAGAACACCTTCGTCGGCATCTTCACACCCGAGGACGGTTCCAAGGTCGGCGTCGGAATGCCCTTCTCAATCAACTTCACGCGGGGCATCACCAACCCCGAGGACGTCGAGAAGGCCATCCGCATCAAGACGGAGCCCGCTGTGGAGGTCAAGGGCCACTGGTTCGGCAACGACCGGCTGGACTTCCGTCCGGAGAAATACTGGAAGCCCGGTACGAAGGTCACGGTCGACCTCGACCTCGACGGCGTGAAGGGCCGGCCCGGCGTCTACGGCGAGCAGGCCAAGACCGTGGAGTTCACCATCGGCCGCAGCCAGATCTCCACCGTGGACGTCAAGTCCAAGAAGATGACCGTCAAGCGCGACGGCAAGGTCATCAAGACCATCCCGGTCACCACGGGCAAGCCGGGTTACGAGACCTGGAACGGCCAGATGGTCATCACCGAGCGCCACGAAATGACCCGTATGAACGGCGAAACGGTCGGCTACGGCGGCGAGTACGACATCAAGGACGTATCGCACGCCATGCGTCTGTCGACCTCGGGCACCTTCATCCACGGCAACTACTGGGGCGGCGGCGCCTTCGGCAACTACAACGCCAGCCATGGCTGCATCGGCCTGCGCGACCTGAAGGGCGGCAGCTCCTCGAGTCCGGCGGGCTGGTTCTTCGACCGCTCGATGATCGGCGACGTGGTGATCGTGAAGAACTCCAACGACCGGATCATCGATCCGGACAACGGTCTCAACGGCTGGAACATGCCGTGGGACAAGTGGTAGACGACTCCGGTCGTACGGGCCTGGCGTGACGGTCCGGTGTGACCGCCGGCGTGACAGTTGGGTGTGACCGTGACGGGCCCGATGTGCTGTGACTGAGCACACCGGGCCCGTTGTCGTTAGTCGCCGTTAACCTTCCTTCATGACTGTGCATCTCGAAGTCGCCGAAGGCGTCGGCACGATCCGCCTCGACCGTCCCCCCATGAACGCGCTGGACGTCGCCACACAGGACAGGCTCAAGGAACTCGCGGAGGAGGCCACGCGTCGCGAGGACGTGCGCGCCGTGATCCTCTACGGCGGCGAGAAGGTGTTCGCGGCGGGCGCGGACATCAAGGAGATGCAGGCCATGGACCATACGGCGATGGTCGTACGGTCCCGGGCCCTGCAGGACTCCTTCACCGCCGTGACCCGTATCCCCAAGCCGGTGGTGGCCGCGGTCACCGGTTACGCGCTGGGCGGGGGCTGCGAGCTGGCACTGTGCGCGGACTACCGGATCGCCGCGGACAACGCGAAGCTCGGCCAGCCGGAGATCCTGCTCGGGCTGATCCCCGGGGCGGGTGGCACCCAGCGCCTGTCCCGGCTGATCGGGCCCTCACGCGCCAAGGACCTCATCTTCACCGGCCGTATGGTCAGGGCCGACGAGGCACTCACGCTCGGACTGGTGGACCGGGTCGTGCCCGCCGCCGAGGTGTACGAGCAGGCGCACACATGGGCCGCCAAGCTCGCGCAGGGACCGGCGCTCGCACTGCGGGCCGCCAAGGAGTCGGTGGACGTGGGTCTTGAGACGGACCTCGAGACCGGGCTCGCGGTGGAACGCAACTGGTTCGCGGGGCTGTTCGCGACGGAGGACCGGGAGCGGGGGATGCGGAGCTTTGTGGAGGAAGGGCCTGGGAAGGCGAAGTTCCTCTGATCAACTTGCTCTGATCAACCGGCAGTTGACGCGGCGTCTTACGCCGGCGTCCCCCGATGGGGCGGTTTGTATGAGCCTTGAGTCGAACTCGAGGTCGCCTGGTCGGGGGCCGTCGGCGATTGCCCCCGACTGGACTGTCGTCGCAGGTCAATCGGTCTGCACCGCCTCGCGCACTACCCGTGGCATATGCCTTCCGGCTGGCTTGGAACGGAGGGTTCCCGGGGGCGTATTCCCCTGGAACGGCCCCGAAAGCCGCTCTGGGCGGCCATGATGGGGGCATGGCGGGGCTGGAGGGTATGGAACAGCCGCGGCGGCACGCGAGTGCGACCGCGGCGCGTTGGTCACCCGGAGTCGAGGACGAACGCGCACTGAAGGCACTGGAGTTGTTCGGCAACCCGACGCAGGCCGAGGTTCCGTTGCCGTCCCGTCCCGAGTCGGCGGCCACCGCGCGCCGGCTGACCCAGGTGGTCGTCCTGCGCGAGTGGGGACTCTCCCCGAAGATCGCCGAGGACGCCGTACTCCTGGTCTCCGAACTCGTCGGCAACGCCGTACGCCACACCGGCGCCCGCGTCTTCGGCCTCCGCATGCGCAGCCGCCGCGGCTGGATCCGCATCGAGGTTCGCGACCCCTCCCGCGGTCTCCCCTGCCTCATGCCTGTCCAGGAAATGGACATCAGCGGCCGCGGCCTGTACCTCGTCGACAAACTCTCCGACCGCTGGGGCGTCGACCTGCTGCCCCGCGGCAAGACGACGTGGTTCGAGATCCGGGTGGCCTCCGACCGCTGACGAGCACCGCACAGCTGACCGCCGGGCTCAGTGCGCGACGAGCAGGGCCTCCGCTCCGACCGGCCGGAACCCGGCCGCCTGAAAGGCCCTTACGCTACGGGCGTTCCCGGCCGCCAACTGCGCCCAGACGGGTTCGCCCGCGCCGAGGTGCCGTGCCGCCGAGGCCAGCGCACGCCCCAGCCCCCGGTGCCGTACGGACTCCTCCACCTCGACCGCGGCCTCCAGGCGTCCCGCGACCCCGCGCCCCAGGACGAGTACGCCACCGTCGACGGCCCATACGCGCACCTCGTCACGCCGCTTGCGGGCGCGGGCGACCCGGGGATGGTCGGGGTCGCGCAGCTCCGACAGCGCGAGCGACGGCGGACCCGGCACGGGCGTCGCGACGGCCAGCAGATCGATGGTGTCCGTCGTACGCCCCGTACGGTCCATGAAGGCGGCGAGGAACCGCGGGTTCATGGCCGCCGCGAGGGCGTCGCAGTCCAGGGACTGCAACTGCGCACGCACCCACTCCGGATCCTCGTCCGTGAACACGACGGAGTGCGCGGTGAAGGCGATGACACCCGCGTCCCGCCGACCATGCTGCGGTACGACGCTGACACCACCGTCCGCCGGCGGGAACTCCCCACGGGCTGCGGCATCGAGAATGTCCCGCAAGGCGCCAGGCGTGAAGTCCTCACTCATCTGCGCCCGGCCTCCAGCGCCTCGGCGAAGGCCTTCGCGGCGGCCAGTACATGCGGCGGCACGTTCTCGTCAGGGATGTCCTTACCCTCCAGGTCCCGCTCGATCAGTGTGCGGATGTAGCCGGAGAGCATCATGCCGCGCTCGTGCGCTATGGCCTTCGCCTTGTCGACCAGCTCGGCGGGGAGGCGCACGTTGAGCTGTTTCGTGTCCTGGGCGTGCATGGTTGCTCCCTGGTGAGGATCTGCGGTTTACCGCTGGCTAGCATGATCTAGCAATTGCTAGCTGCCCACTCCGGCCCGGGTGGTCGCCGCACTTCGTTCCCAGCCAGCCGGTTAATCTGACCCCCGACAGCAAGGCATGGTCGACAGTGACACAGCACGAAGGGGCACCCGGTGGCGGACATCGAGGAAGCACGCAAGCAGTTCCAGCGGATTGACACGGACGGTGACGGCTTCATCACCGCCGCCGAGTTCAAGACCGCCCTGGCCCAAGGCGGCGACTGGAACGTCACCGAGTCCGTGGCAGAGTCCGTGATCGCCGACCGAGACCTCAACGGCGACAAGCTTCTCTCGTTCGACGAGTTCTGGAACTACCTGAACAAGTGAGCCGAGCAACTTGGGGCGCCCACCGCGGAATGCGGAGGGCGCCCTTCGTCATCCGCGTCGCCCGATCCGTATCGATCAACTCCCGGAATGGCTCGGCACCTTCCCGCTCATGCGACGACGCCGTGGGACCAACCCCCCTGAGACACGACACCTACCGGACAAGGCCCGCCACGATCGTGGTGAGGGTGCGTTCGACGACCGCGTCGCGCTGATCGGCGGGGAGGTGGGCGAGGGGCCCGTCAAGGATGAGCAGCGAGAGGCCGTGGACGGTCGACCAGGCGGCGACCTCGGCGGCGGGCCGGTTCTCCGGCCGCATCCGGCCCGTGGCCACGAGCGCGTCGAGCGTGTCGGAGAGCTCCACGAACGCCGCGAACTCCGGTCTGTCGTCGGGGGCTTCGAGGCCTGTGAAGGCATCGGGCTCCTCCGTGGTCGTACGGCAGAAGGCGGTGCGGAAGAGCCCGGGGTGCTCGATCGCGAACCGTACGTACCCGCGCCCGATCGTCTCGGCCCTGCGCACGGCCTCCTCCCCGGGGTCGTCGAGCGGGGGCAGCGCGTGCAGGGCCTCGGTCATCGACGCGACGAGCGCCTGCTGGCCACGAGCCTTCACGGCATGGAGGAGATCTCCCTGGCCGCTGAAGTGGCGGTACGCGGCGGTGGGCGACACGCCGACGCTGCGGGCCGCCTCGCGCAGGACGACCCGCTCGGGGCCGCCCTCGGCCGCGAGTTCCACGGCGGCCCCGATCAGCGCGTTACGGAGATCGCCGTGGTGGTAGCGGGACTTGCCGCCAGTGATCGCTCCCATGACTCCATCCTGCCCGATGACTCCAATCCCGCCCGAATCCCGAAGTTGACGCCGTTAACATCCTGTGTCACCGTCTATGTTAACGGCATAAACATCCGGAGGCGATCACCGTGTTCGATCGAATTGCCGAGCTGGCCCTCCACCGGGGCCGACTCGTACTGACACTGACCGTGGTGGCCGTGGTCGCGATGGGGGCCATCGGCTTCGGGGCGTTCGGCAAGCTCCTGGGCGGCGGCTTCGAGGATCCGAACGCGCCCTCGACCCACGCCCAGGAGCTCATCGACGAGAAGTTCGGCGGCGAGACCAATCTGGTCCTGCTGGTACGGGCCGACGACGGCGACCTCGGTTCCGCCGCCGCCGAACGCGCGGGCCGCACCCTCACCTCGGAGCTCAAGGACGAATCCACCGTGGCGAACGTGATCTCGTACTGGGACACCGGCGCCGCCACGCTGACCTCCCGGGACGGCGACGCGGCGCTGGTGCTGGCCCACGTCAAGGGCGACGACACCGAGCAGGGCGACAACGCCTCGGCGCTCATCGACGAGTACACCGGCGACCGGAACGGGCTGACCGTGCAGGCCGGCGGAGAGGCCGCGGTCGGCGACGAAGTACCCACCCAGGTCGCCAAGGACCTCGCCCTGGCCGAGACGATCGCCGTGCCCCTGATCCTCATCCTGCTCGTGATCGCCTTTGGCAGCCTCGTCGCGGCACTGCTGCCCCTGGTCATCGGGCTGATCGCGATCGTCGGCACCTTCGCCGAGCTCTATGTGCTCGGCAGCATCACCAACGTGTCGGTGTTCTCGATCAACCTCACCACCGCCCTCGGTCTCGGCCTCGGCATCGACTACGCCCTGCTCATGATCAGCCGGTTCCGCGAGCACCTCGCGGAGGGCGCCGATGTCCCCGAGGCGCTCCGGCACACCGTACGGACGGCCGGGCGGACCATCGTCTTCTCGGCGGCGACCGTCGCCGCCGCACTCGCCGCCCTACTGGTCTTCCCGCAGTTCTTCCTGCGCTCCTTCGCCTACGCGGGCATCGGCGTGGTGATCATCGCCGCCGTCAGCGCCCTGCTCGTCGTCCCGGCGCTGCTCGCCGTGCTCGGCCACCGGGTCAACAGCGGCCGCCTGCCCTGGGCCCAGACCGTACGCAGCGCCGAGGCGCCCTTCTGGGGCCGGCTGGCCCGCACGGTCATGCGCAGGCCCGCGCTGACCGCACTTCCGGTCCTCGGGATCCTGCTGCTCGCCGCGAGCCCGCTGCTCGGCGTCACCTTCGGCACGCCGGACGAGCGGGTCCTGCCCGAGAGCGCCCAGAGCCGGCAGGTCGCCACCGAGGTCCAGCGCGACTTCAGCGGCAGCGACGACTCGGCGGTGCAGATCGTCACGACCGGGCCGGTGGCCGCGGACGGGCTGCGCTCGTACGCGACCGAGCTGTCGCGGCTCGACGGCGCCGTGCGGGTCGAGACGTCCGCCGGCACATTCAGCGAGGGCCGCGCCACCCCGCCAGGCCCCGCGAATGCCGCACTGGGCCGACCCGACGCCCAGCGGATCACGGTCGTCACCGGCCTCACCCCCAAGTCGGACGAGGCCCAGGACCTGGTCAAGGACGTACGGGCGGTGGATCCGCCGGCCGGGACCCAGACACTGGTCGGCGGCACCGACGCGCGCCTCGTCGACTCCAAGGACTCGATCGCCGACCGGCTCCCGGCCGCCATCGCTCTCGTAGCGGTCACCACATTCGTACTCCTCTTCCTGTTCACCGGCAGCGTGGTCCAGCCACTGCGCGCGCTGGTCCTCAACGCCGTCAGCCTCACCGCGGCCATCGGCGTGATGGTGTGGATCTTCCAGGACGGCCATCTGTCCTCCCTGCTCGGCTTCACGCCGCAGCCGATGGACACCTCCATGACGGTGCTCATGTTCTGCATCGCCTTCGGCCTGTCCATGGACTACGAGGTCTTCGTGACCAGCCGGATCAAGGAGCTGCACGACGCGGGCGCCGACACCGAGACCGCCGTCACCAGTGGGCTCTCGCACACCGGGCGGATCGTGACCATGGCCGCCGGGCTGCTCGCGGTGAGCTTCTTCGCCTTCGGCACGGCCCAGGTCAGCTTCATCCAGATGTTCGGGCTCGGCAGCGGCCTGGCGATCCTGATCGACGCGGTGGCTGTACGCGGGGTACTGGTACCGGCGGCCATGCGCCTCCTCGGCCGTACGGCCTGGTACGCGCCGAAGCCGCTGCGCGCGGTGCACGGCCGGCTGGGCCTCACCGAGGGCGCGCCCGCCGAGGAGGAGCGGACGCCCGCCAAGGTCTGACCTTCTGGCGGCTCGCAGTTGACGCAGGCGCTCGGCCGGGATTTCCGGTCGAGCGCCTCAGGACGGACGCGTTCGGCGCTGACCGCGGGGCAGGAGCGGTACTCGGACGCCTGATCGAGGGAATCGCCCGCCAGGCGGCTCCGGATGGAACTGGCCGCTTTGTTACGCGAGTAGGCGATTCAGCCGCCCTGGGCCCATTTCTTCAGCGCAGCTTTGCTGCTGAAATCGGCCACGTTCTTGTCCAGTGGGTCATCGGTGTACTGGTGAAAGCGCCACTTGGCCTGGATGCGGGGCTTGCCCGCGGTGACGTAGTCGGCGATCCAGAGGCCGTCGCCCGCGTACGAGGTCGTGTCGATGTTCAACCAGTAATTCCTGTTCGCGTACAAGACGACCCGGTGGTTCGGCCGCAATTCCTTCACCTTCTTGATGAAGCGGTCCTTCTCGGAGTTGCTGGCATGCGTGCCCTCACTCGTCGTTTCCCAGTCCACCGCGAGGATGTCGCCCGCCTTTTCCGGGGCCTTGCTGACGAAGTACTCGGCCTGGGCGGTGAGGTTGCCGGGCCAGAGGAAGTGGTAGAAGCCGACCACGCAGCCGGCGTCGCGGGCCGTCTTCGTCTGGGCGCCGAGTTTGGGGTTGACGTACGAACGGCCCTCCGTCGCCTTGACGAAGACGAAGGACAGGCCATCGGTGTTGTACGAGGACGACTGATAGGAACTGACATCGATGCCGCGCAGCATGGGGGGATCCTCCGTGCAGTGGGGGAGAGGAAAGTGGGGGGGCAGGAAAGCTGCAACTACCTTGCTTTTTCCCTTACTTCAGCCGCCCCACCCTCGCATGGATGTTCTGTCGAACGCAGGCGCAAAGCGTAAGCTGCCCACTCACTTGCCGATGAAGGGACGCAACCGTGGCTCAGAGGTCAGCCGATGACAAGCCCAAGGCGTTCAAGCCCGCCCTGGAATCCATGACCGCGCTGGTCGCCGCCGTCATCGTCCACGACAAGGCCACCAACCGCGTCGTCCTCCTCCAGCGCGGCCAGAACGCCAAGTTCGCCCAGGGCATGTGGGACCTCCCGGTCGGCAAGAGCGAACCCGGCGAACCCATCACCGAAACCGCCGTACGCGAGCTCTACGAGGAGACCGGCCTCACCGTGAAGCCGGAGTCGCTGAAGATCGCCCACATCATCCACTGCGCCTGGGGCGTCGGAGCCCCCAACGGCTTCCTCACGGTCGTCTTCGCCACCCACGAATGGACTGGCGAACCCGAAAACCGAGAACCGCACAAGCACGCCCAGGTCCGCTGGGTTGACGTCGACGCCATCCCCGACGAGTTCGTGAGGTCCACCGCAAGTGCCCTCCACAGCTACCTCAAGGGTGGCCCTCAGGTGTTCCTGGACGGCTGGAGGTAGGGAAGGGCTTCAGCGCGGGGCGGCGCCTTGCGTGAGTGGACGGCCCGGCGGACGGGCGCCCTCAGCACTCGATGATGTTCACCGCCAGCCCGCCCCGCGCCGTCTCCTTGTACTTCACGCTCATGTCGGCGCCCGTGTCCTTCATCGTCTTGATGACCTTGTCGAGGGACACCTTGTGGGAACCGTCCCCGCGCATGGCCATCTTCGCGGCGGTGACCGCCTTCACCGCGGCCATGCCGTTGCGTTCGATGCAGGGGATCTGGACGAGGCCGCCGACGGGGTCGCAGGTGAGGCCGAGGTTGTGTTCCATGCCGATCTCGGCGGCGTTCTCGACCTGTTCGGGGGAGCCGCCCAGGACCTCGGCGAATGCGCCCGCCGCCATGGAGCAGGCGGAGCCGACCTCGCCCTGGCAGCCGACCTCGGCGCCGGAGATGGAGGCGTTCTCCTTGAAGAGCATGCCGATCGCTCCGGCGGCGAGCAGGAAGCGGACCACTCCGTCCTCGTCGGCGCCCGGCACGAAGTTGATGTAGTAGTGCAGGACTGCCGGGATGATGCCCGCCGCGCCGTTGGTCGGGGCGGTCACGACCCGGCCGCCCGCCGCGTTCTCCTCGTTCACGGCCATCGCGTAGAGCGTGATCCACTCCATCGCGTGGGCCAACGGGTCACCCTCCGCCCGGAGTTGGCGTGCGGAGACGGCGGCCCTGCGGCGGACCTTCAGGCCGCCGGGCAGGATGCCCTCGCGGGACATACCGCGTGCGACGCAGGCCTGCATCACCCGCCAGATGGCGAGAAGCCCCTCGCGGATCTCCTCCTCCGTGCGCCACGCCCGCTCGTTCTCCAGCATCAGCGCGGAGATCGACAGGCCCGTCTCCCGGGTCAGGCGCAGCAGCTCGTCGCCCGTGCGGAAGGGGTACTTGAGGACTGTGTCGTCGAGCTTGATCCGGTCCGCGCCGACCGCGTCATCGTCTACGACGAAGCCGCCGCCCACGGAGTAGTACGTCTTGGAGAGGAGTTCGGCGCCGGAAGCGTCGTACGCCCAGAGCGTCATGCCGTTCGCGTGGTACGGCAGCGTCTTGCGGCGGTGGAGGATCAGGTCGTCGTCGAAGGAGAAGGGGATTCGGTGCTTGCCGAGCAGTTTCAGGGACTTTTCGGAGCGGATCGCGTCCACTCGCTCGTCCGCCGACTCGACGTCCACGGTCCGCGGGGAAGCGCCCTCCAGGCCTAGCAGCACCGCCTTCGGGGTTCCGTGGCCGTGTCCGGTCGCGCCGAGGGAGCCGTACAACTCGGCGCGTATCGAGGCCGTCGGGGCCAGCAGGCCCTCGTTCTTCAGGCGGCGGGCGAACATCCGCGCCGCGCGCATCGGGCCGACCGTGTGGGAGCTGGACGGGCCGATGCCGATCGAGAAAAGGTCGAAGACCGAGATGGCCACGGTGACTCCTCAACTACAAGGTGGTGCATGGGGTGGGGCACCGCGCACGTACGTCCAGTGTGCGCGGTGCCCCGAAGAAAGCGCCCGAACAAGGCGCCCGGAACGTACGGACCTACTTCAGACCGGCGTACAGCGGGTGCCTGTCGGCCAGCGCGGACACCCGGGCCTTCAGCGACTCGGCGTCGTAGACGGGCTTCAGTGCCTCGGCGATGATGTCCGCGACCTCGGCGAAGTCCTCGGCCGTGAAGCCGCGGGTGGCGAGGGCGGGCGTACCGATCCTGAGCCCCGACGTCACCATCGGTGGGCGCGGGTCGTTCGGGACGGCGTTGCGGTTGACGGTGATGCCGACCTCGTGGAGGCGGTCCTCGGCCTGCTGGCCGTCGAGCTCGGAGTGGCGCAGGTCGACGAGGACGAGGTGTACGTCCGTGCCGCCGGACAGCACCGAGACGCCGGCCGAGGTGACGTCGTCCCGCATCAGGCGCTCGGCGAGGATCCGCGCGCCCTCCAGCGTGCGCTGCTGGCGCTCCTTGAACTCCTCCGAGGCCGCGACCTTGAAGGAGACGGCCTTGGCGGCGATCACATGCTCCAGAGGGCCGCCCTGCTGACCCGGGAAGACAGCCGAGTTGATCTTCTTCGCCAGTTCCGCCGTGGACAGGATCACGCCACCGCGCGGACCGCCCAGCGTCTTGTGGGTGGTGGTCGTGACGACATGCGCGTGCGGGACGGGGTTCGGGTGCAGGCCCGCCGCGACCAGGCCCGCGAAGTGCGCCATGTCGACCATCAGGTACGCGCCGACCTCGTCCGCGATGCGGCGGAAGGCGGCGAAGTCGAGTTGACGCGGGTACGCCGACCAGCCCGCCACGATCAGCTTCGGCTGGGACTCCTTGGCCAGCTTCTCGACCTCGGCCATGTCGACCTGGCCGGTCGCGTCGTCCACGTGGTACGCGACGACGTTGTAGAGCTTGCCGGAGAAGTTGATCTTCATGCCGTGGGTCAGGTGCCCGCCGTGGGCGAGGTTCAGGCCCATGATCGTGTCGCCGGGCTTGAGCAGGGCGAACATCGCGGCGGCGTTGGCCTGGGCGCCCGAGTGGGGCTGGACGTTGGCGTGTTCGGCGCCGAAGAGCTCCTTGATCCGCTCGATGGCGATCCGCTCGACGACGTCGACGTGCTCACAGCCGCCGTAGTAGCGGCGACCCGGGTAACCCTCGGCGTACTTGTTGGTGAGGACCGAGCCCTGGGCCTCCATGACCGCGACCGGAGCGAAGTTCTCCGAGGCGATCATCTCCAGGGTGGACTGCTGACGGTTCAGCTCGGCGTCGACGGCGGCGGCGACGTCCGGGTCGAGTTCGTGCAGGGGCTGGTTCAGAAGCGACATCAGTCAGGAGTCCTTCAGGAGGCGGAGTCGGAGCCGGAGAATTCGGTGTACTCGGTCGCGGAGAGCAGGTCCTTCGGCTCCTCGGCGATACGTACCTTGAACAGCCAACCGCCCTCGAACGGGGCGGTGTTCACCAGCGCGGGGTCGTCCACGACGTCCTGGTTGATCTCGGTGACCTCACCGGTGACCGGCGAGTACAGATCGCTGACCGACTTCGTCGACTCCAGCTCGCCGCAGGTCTCGCCCGCGGTCACCGTGTCGCCGACCTCGGGGAGCTGGACGTAGACGACGTCGCCGAGCGCGTTGGCCGCGAACTCGGTGATGCCGACCGTCGATACGCCGTCCTCGGCGACCGACAGCCACTCGTGCTCCTTGCTGTAGCGCAGCTGCTGGGGGTTGCTCATGGCCTGAATTCTCCTGTACGCGGGGGAGTGGTGATCAACGGGTGGTCTTGCGTCACGAGACGCCGGACAAGAGACGTCAGATGCGAGACGTCGGATACGAGACGGCACACGGGAACGTACGTCACGTCGCTGCGCTGCCGAACCGTCGGCGGGATTACTTCTGGCGCTTGTAGAACGGCAACGCCACGACCTCGTACGGCTCGTGGCTGCCCCGGATGTCCACGCCGACACCGGGCGTGCCGGGCGCGGAGTGCGCGGCGTCGACGTACGCCATCGCGATCGGCCTGCCGAGGGTCGGCGAGGGCGCGCCGGAGGTGACCTCGCCGATGACCTTGCCGTCGGCGACGACCGCGTACCCGGCGCGCGGGACGCGGCGGCCCTCGGCGACCAGGCCGACGAGGACGCGCGGCGGCGACGACTCGGCGCGGGCGGCGGCTTCGGTGAGCGCCTCGCGCCCCACGAAGTCGCCCTCCTTCTCGAACTTCACGACCCGGCCGAGCCCCGCGTCGAAGGGGGTGAGCGAGGTCGACAGCTCGTGCCCGTACAGCGGCATGCCCGCCTCCAGGCGCAGCGTGTCCCGGCAGGACAGCCCGCAGGGGACGAGGCCCGCCGAGGATCCCGCGTCGGTCAGCGCCTGCCACAGCTTCTCCGCGTCGGCCGGGGCGACGAACAGCTCGAAGCCGTCCTCGCCGGTGTAGCCGGTGCGCGCGATCAGGGCCGGGACGCCGGCGACCGTGCCGGGCAGGCCCGCGTAGTACTTCAGGCCGTCGAGGTCGGCGTCGGTGAGGGACTTGAGGATGCCGGGGGACTCGGGGCCCTGGACGGCGAGCAGCGCGTACGCGTCACGGTCGTCGCGTACGGCGGCGTCGAAACCCCCGTGAGCCGCGGCGCGCTCGGTGAGGGCGTCCAGGACCACCTGGGAGTTGGAGGCGTTGGCCACGACCATGTACTCGGTCTCCTGGAGCCGGTACACGATCAGGTCGTCGAGGATGCCGCCGTCCTCGCGGCAGATCATCGTGTAGCGGGCACGGCCGACCTTGACGCCCCCGATGTTCCCGACCAGCGCGTAGTCGAGCAGTGCGGCGGCCCCCGGCCCGGTGACCGTGATCTCGCCCATGTGGGAGAGGTCGAAGAGACCCGCCTTCGTACGTACGGCGAGGTGCTCGTCGCGCTCGGAGCCGTATCGCAGGGGCATGTCCCAGCCGGCGAAGTCGGTCATGGTGGCGCCGAGCGAGCGATGCAGGGCATCGAGTGCTGTGCGGCGTGGAGTGGTGCTGCTCATCGGACAGGGCTCCCAAGGCATGACGGCGAGGTCGTTCCTCCCCATCTGTCATCGGAACCTGAGAGGTTCGCCGTGACCGCCGACAGACGGTGGTCATGGTTTGCACCTTGGGTGGAGCCGCTGGTCGGCGGCCCGCTTTTCAGATGTGCCTCGCCCGCGCGGTAACGGGGCCTGAGAGATTCAAGGGAGGGACTTGCTCCTTCGGCGCCCGGACACCCGTACACCTGCGTGTACACGTACCCGGAACTCTCCCGCGCGGATTCAAGCGGCCGGTATGCAGTTGGCGCGCACATCATCGCACGCATCGGTGCGCCGTGGCAGGGGGGTCTTTCACAGGCGTGGGGGGCCTTCACAGGGGGCACAGACCCGTCACAGTGATCTGTGACGGGCCTGTGGCATGACGAGAACGAAAACGACAGGGGGCACGCATTACCTTCTCTTTACACTTGACGGGGATGGGTCTCCCGACCCGATGGGGAGGACGAACAGCGTGAACAGGACCACGGCGTACGCGACGGGTGCCGCCGTCGCACTGCCCAAGCAGCCCGCTGTCCCGGCTGTCCCGGCCAGGGAGGCGTGCGGCCCGCTCCCGGCGCCCGTCGTCCGTGATCTACGGGAGCGCGCGGGACACAGTCCGCACGGCCTGCGCTTCGGCGCGGCCGATCTCGTCGTGGTCACGGGACTCCCGGGCAGCGGCAAGTCGACCCTGATGCGCCGCGCCGTGACGGGCGTCCGCATCGACTCGCAGGACACCCGCGACCGCTGGGACCGCCGCCTGTCCGGCGTTCTGCCGTACGCGGTCTACCGCCCCCTCGTACGGGCCGCGCACTACGCGGGCCTGCGTCGCGCCCTGCGCTCCGGCGAGGGCGTCGTCGTGCACGACTGCGGCACCCAGGCCTGGGTGCGCAACTGGATCGCGCGCGAGGCCAGGCGCCGCGGCGGCACGCTGCATCTGCTGCTCCTTGACGTCCCGCCGGACACGGCCCTGGACGGCCAGCGTGAGCGGGGCCGTGGCGTCTCGCGGTACGCCTTCGCCCGGCACCGCGCCGCGGCCGCCCGGCTGCTGCGCTCCGTGGAGAAGGGCGACCTGCCGGAGGGCTGCGGTTCGGCCGTCCTCATCGACCGGTCCGCGGCGGACGTGCTGCGGCGGATCGACTTCGACGACTAAGCGCTCCGCTGGGTGAGGCGGTTTGATGCTGCGGGTCCGTCGTGGGTGGTCGCGCCCGCGCGGCGGAGCCGCAAATCGATACAGCCCCGCGCCCCTAAAGAGGCCTACGGCCTCCTTTAAGGGGCGCGGTACTGCAGTGGACTTCGGCAAGTCTGCTCAGGCGGGAGCTAGGGTTTTCCGACGCAGCGGTTGCTGCCCCGGCAGTGGTTTTCGAGCAGGTGGTAGAGGCAGATGGACTTTCCGGCACAGGCGCACCCCCATCCGCACGTCGGCTGGCCCGGCAACGAGTTGGAGGAGGTGCTCGCCGCGTCCCTCGGCGCTCCGGCGGGACCCTCGGCGGGAGCCCGGATCGTGGAGGTCCTCGGCCGCAGCTTCCTCTGGGTGCCGCTGCCGAACGGCGGCGGCCCGCACAGCGGCCCGCTGAACCTGCCCGCGATGGAGCTCGGCGGACAGGCGTACGTCCCGGTCTTCAGCTCGGAACAGCAGTTCCGGCAGACCGTCGGCGACCACATGTCGTACACGATCGCGCCCGCCGTCGAGTTCGCACGCGGACTGCCGCCGCAGGTGGGCATCGCGGTGAACCCGGAGGGCACGGTGGGCATCCCGCTGCCCCCGCCCGCCGTCGCCGAACTGTGCCGCGCCGGACGCACCGAGCTGGACGGCCCCGCGAGCGGCGGCCGGGTCCGCCTGTTCGAGCCCGACTGGCAGCAGGACCCGGTGGACTTCCTGACGGCCGCCGCGACCGAGTTCGAAGCCACCGGCGCCGTACGAACCGCCCGCCGCTGCCTCGCAGCCATCGAAACGGCAGACCCGGTCCTGTTCATAGGCGTGGAACTGACCTCCTGGAACCCCGACGCCAGAACCCTCCCCCTGGACGCCCTGGGCCGAGCCCTGACCCGAGCCCCGGCCCCCTGGCCGGTCAACCTGGTCTTCCTGGAAGCAGCCCTGGACCCGGTGACGACCTGGCTACGAGAAAGGGTCCGCCCCTTCTACCAAGCTTCGCTGTAGCGCGCCCCTGAAGGGGGCGCAGCCCCTTCAGGGGCGCGGGGCTGTGACATTAGCGGCTCCGCCGCGGGGCGCGACCAGCCACGACGCATCCGCAGTCGAAAAACGACATCGAGCCCCGAGCTCTAATCGGTTCAGCCAGCGCAGCGCATAAGCTGGTTTCATATCCGAGTCAACTTCAAGAAGGGGCGGTACAGGTGAGCGCCAGCGGCATCGCGGCCGGGCAGGTCGAGCACATGCTGCGCCAGGTGACGCCCGGGCGTTACGACGCCTACGAGGCGCTCCTGCGGGCGCTCGCGACCCCCGGCGGTGGCCAGATCTGGATGCTGCTCTGGCACGGCCAGGCCGGCTCACCGGACGCCCAGTACGGAAACATGGAGGTGGAGGGCTTCAGCTACGCGCCCTGCGTCACCTCCGCCCAGGAGCTCTCGGCCAGCGGCTGGAACCGTTCGTACGAAGTCGTCGACGGCCTCGACGTGGCCCGCACCCTCTACCCCGACCACTACGGTCTGTGGCTGAACCCGCACGCGCCCGGCGGCGGCGTCGGTGTCCCCTGGCTCGACCTGCGCCGTATCGCCACCGGCCTGGAGCGGCAGCCCGCAGGACCGCTCCGGATGGCCGAGCCGAGCATCGAACTCCCGCAGTTCTACGCCCTCCTCGCGCAGAACGCGCACCGCACCGCCGCCGTGCGCTCGCTGCGCCGCGCCTGGGTGCAGCCCGCGCTGGGCGCGCCGTATCTGGCCATCGGCCTCGATGTGTACGACACGAGCCCGCCCGCCGTGGACTCGGTACGGGCGATGATGCAGCAGTCGATCGGCGTCGTGCCGGACGGGCTGCCGGTGTCGACCGTCGCGATGTCCGACGAGTACGACCCGGTGGCCATGTGGATGCGTGCCATGACGCGCCCGTTCTACGACCGCGAGGCCCACGCGGCCCCCGCGCAGGCACCGGTGGCGGGCGGCTACGGCTACCCGGATTCTTACTGACCTCTCGTACTGACCCGCTGGTGCTGAGGTGCTCGTACTGCCACGCTCGTACTGACACGCCGTCGGCCTCCGCTCGGGTCGGCTGACCCGGGGTCACCCCGCCTGATCCCCTCCGTTCGCCTCCCGTTCGGCCTCGATTCGACTTCGGATCCGGGTCGGGTTTATTGTCCCGATCTACGCGGGTAAACGCGGCGTGTGGTCCTTGTGCATCAACTGTCCCGCGTCCGCACCTCGTTACGTACCGTTCGGATAACGGAACGTCCCAGACAGCATCACGTTTAGGCATCCATTCACCGCCAGGTCTTTCAACAGATCGCTGAACCGTTGAAGACTCCGGCTCCAGGGGTGTTCGCCCCTATGTACGACGGACTGGTCACGCCGCTACAGCGGCAAGTGGGGGCCGGCTACAGCCGGTTGAGAGGGGTCGCTGCCACGATGACGGCACCATTGCACGAGCCGACCGCGGAAGCGGCCCCGAGCGCTGCCGAGGAGGCGGTGCTCGCGGGCTCCGCCGAGGGCAAGGCGGTACAGGGGCGTTCCCTCGGCCGGATCGCCTGGGAGCGCCTCAAGCGCGACAAGTTGGCCCTCACGGGCGGCGTCGTCGTGCTCGCACTGATCGCGATCGCGCTGCTCGCACCGGTGATCACCAACCTGGTCGGGCAGGACCCCGAGACGCACCACGAGGACCTGATCGACCCTCTGTTCTCCACCCCCAAAGGCGCTTGGGGCGGCATCAGCGCGGACCACCTCCTCGGCGTCGAACCGGTCAGCGGGCGTGACGTGTTCGCCCGGATCGTCTACGGCGCCCGGATCTCGCTCCTGGTCGGCTTCCTGTCCGCCCTCGTCGCGGTCGTGCTCGGCACGGTTCTGGGTGTCCTCGCCGGCTACTTCGGCGGCTGGCTGGACGCGGTCATCAGCCGGGTGATGGACGGTCTGCTGGCCTTCCCGCAGCTGCTCTTCATCATCGCGCTGGTCTCGGTCATGCCGAACGAGATGCTGGGCCTCACCGGCACAGGCGTGCGCCTGTTCGTGATGATCCTGGTGATCGGCTTCTTCGGCTGGCCCTATGTCGGACGCGTGGTGCGCGGCCAGACACTCTCGCTGCGTGAGCGCGAGTACGTCGAGGCGGCCCGCAGTCTCGGGGCCGGGCGGATGTACATCCTGTTCAAGGAGCTGCTGCCCAACCTCGTCGCCCCCATCATCGTGTACACGACGATGATGATCCCGACCAACATCCTCACCGAAGCGGCGCTCAGCTTCCTGGGTGTGGGCGTCAAGCCGCCCACGGCCTCCTGGGGGCAGATGCTCTCGAGCGCGATCGACTACTACGACTCGGATCCCATGTACATGGTGATCCCGGGTGTAGCGATCTTCATCACCGTTCTTGCCTTCAATCTCTTCGGCGACGGCGTGCGTGACGCGCTGGACCCGAAGGGTTCCCGCTGAACTGCCGTACCCCCAGGGCCCGTCATCTGTCGGCGGGCCGCTATACACACGGAGGATCCGAGTGACTACCCAACGCACCACAAGGCGGCGCAAGCAGGCCGTGGCCGCCGCCGGCGTGGTCGCCGCGCTGCTTGCCACGGCGGCGTGCGGCGGCGGCGGCACCGACGAAGGCGGGGAAGGCGGCGCGGCCGGCTTCAACGCCGCGAACAACAAGGTCGCCCAGGCATCCGAGGCCAAGAAGGGCGGCGAGCTGAAGTTCGCCGCTGCCCAGGACGCCGACTCGTGGGACACCACGCGTGGCTACTACGGCTTCATGTGGAACTTCTCCCGCTACTACGCCCGCACCCTGGTGACCGGCAAGACGGAGCCCGGAGCGAAGGGCGCCGAGGCCACCCCGGACCTCGCCACCAGCACGGCGAAGATCACCAACGACGGCAAGACCTACACGTACACGCTGCGTGACGGGGTGACCTGGGAGGACGGCAAGCCGATCACCACCATCGTCTTCAACCTGCCTGCGCCCAACTCGGACTTCGAGGACATGCTCACCATGGCCTCGGCGGCCCCGGTCCGCCAGGACAAGGACACCAAGTCGAAGTACGGTCTGAAGCCGTTCTCGTCCGGTCCGTACAAGTTCCAGTCGTACAATCTCGATGACGTTCTTCACCAACGCCAATGACATGGACCAGCGTCTGATCAACGGCGACTACGACCTGGACGCCAACCAGACCGGTCTGTCCCCGCAGGGCCGCACCACCGCCCTGAAGGAGCACAAGGGCAACCTGGACAACCCGGTCTCCGGCTACATCCGGTACGCGGTCTTCCCGCAGACGGTCAAGCCGTTCGACAACATCCACTGCCGCAAGGCCGTGATCTACGGCGCCGACCACGAGTCGCTGCAGACCGCGCGTGGTGGCCCGATCGCCGGTGGCGATATCGGCACCAACATGCTGCCGCCGTCCGTCCCGGGCGCCGAGGGCCAGAAGTACGACCCGTACGAGATGGCCGGTGCGAACAAGAAGGGCAACGTCGCCAAGGCCAAGGAAGAGCTGAAGGCCTGCATCGGCAGCCCCGAGAACGTGAAGAAGAAGGGCTACGGCATCATCATCATGGGCTGGGGTCCTGACTTCCCGACCGTCCAGGGCTTCGGTCTGCCTCTGTGGGGCAGCAAGTACATCCTTGAGAGCGGCAACAACAACTTCGCGATGATCAAGGACAAGACGATCGACGGCCTCTTCGCCGACTACGTCACGGAGCTGGACGACGCGAAGAAGGAGCAGATCTCCACGGAGATCAACCACAAGGTCATGGAGGGCGGCTACTACCTGCCCTTCACCTTCGAGAAGTTCATCAACTGGCGCTCGAACCGGCTGGCGAACGTCTACACGACCGACAACTACAACGGTACGTACGACTTCGTGAACCTGGGCCTCAAGAAGTAATCCCGACCGGCGCACCCGCCATACGGCACGAAAGGCAGGTGAAGGCCGGCGCGGCGTGACTCGTGGGCCACCGGAAGACCTCCGGTGGCCCATGGTCCGCCGCCGGGCCGAGAGCAGTGCTCGCTTACCTCACCAGGCGGCTCTTCGCCGCCGCAGTGATGCTGGTGGTCATCATTCTGGTGGTCTTCTGCATCTTCTTCCTCGTCCCCCGCTGGGCGGGCGTGGACCCGGCCACGATGTTCGTGGGCAAGCAGGCCGACCCGGGGGCCATCGAGGCGGTGCGCCAGAAGCTCGGCCTCGGCGACCCGATCCTCGCCCAGGTCTGGGAGTTCTTCAAAGGCCTCTTCGCGGGACGTACGTACGTCGGTGGCGGCGACGTCACGCAGTGCTCGGCGCCCTGCTTCGGCTACTCCTTCCGCAACGAGCAGGCCATCTGGCCGGTGCTCACCGACCGCTTCCCGGTCACCCTGGCGCTCGCGCTCGGTGCCGCCGTGCTGTGGCTGATCTTCGGTGTCGCGGCGGGTGTGCTCTCCGCGCTCAAGCGAGGCTCCCTGTGGGACCGCGGCGCGATGGTCGTCGCCCTCGCCGGCGTCTCGCTTCCCATCTACTTCACCGGCCTGCTGTCGCTGGCGATCTTCAGCTACGGACTCGGCTGGCTCGACGCCCAGTACGTCCCCATCGAGGAAAGCTTCACCGGCTGGTTCGGCGGCATGCTCCTGCCCTGGATCACGCTCGCCTTCCTCTACGCGGCGATGTACGCCCGGATCACCAGAGCCACGATGCTGGAGGTCATGGGCGAGGACTACATCCGCACCGCCCGCGCCAAGGGCCTGCGCGAGCCGGTCGTCATAGGCAAGCACGCCATGCGTTCCACCATGACGCCGATCCTCACCATGCTCGGCATGGACCTCGGCGCCCTGATCGGCGGCGCGATCCTCACCGAGACCACCTTCAGCCTTCCCGGCCTCGGACAGGCGGTCCTCAAGGCGATCAGCGACAAGGATCTGCCCGTCATCCTGGGCGTCACACTGATCACCTCGCTCGCGGTGATCGTCGCCAACCTCGTCGTGGACATCCTGTACGCCGTGATCGACCCCCGAGTGAGGCTCGCATGACCGAACTCAGCAAGAGCGGGGCGGCGCTGAGCGAACCCGTCAAGGATTCGCCCGCCCCGTCCGCCTTCCTCGAAGTCCGCGACCTGAAGGTGCACTTCCCGACCGACGACGGACTGGTCAAGTCCGTCGACGGGCTCAGCTTCACGCTGGAGAAGGGCAAGACCCTCGGCATCGTGGGCGAGTCCGGCTCCGGCAAGTCGGTGACCTCGCTCGGCATCATGGGCCTGCACACCACCGGCCAGTACGGCAAACGCAAGGCGCAACTCTCCGGCGAGATCTGGCTGGACGGCACGGAACTGCTCACCGCCGATCCCGACCACGTACGCAAGCTGCGTGGCCGCGAGATGTCGATGATCTTCCAGGACCCGCTGTCGGCGCTGCACCCGTACTACACGATCGGCCACCAGATCGTGGAGGCGTACCGCATCCACAACGACGTCGACAAGAAGACCGCGCGGCGGCGTGCGATCGAGATGCTCGACCGGGTGGGCATTCCGCAGCCGGACAAGCGTGTTGACGGCTACCCGCACGAGTTCTCCGGCGGTATGCGCCAGCGCGCGATGATCGCGATGTCGCTGGTCAACAACCCCGAACTGCTCATCGCGGACGAGCCGACGACCGCTCTGGACGTGACCGTCCAGGCGCAGATCCTCGACCTGATCCGCGATCTGCAAAAGGAGTTCGGCTCCGCGGTCATCATCATCACCCACGACCTGGGCGTCGTCGCCGAGCTCTCCGACGACATCCTGGTGATGTACGGCGGGCGCTGCGTCGAGCGCGGCCCGGCCGAGAAGGTCTTCTACGAGCCCCGGCACCCCTACACCTGGGGTCTGCTGGGTTCGATGCCGCGCCTGGACCGCGACCAGCAGGAGCGGCTCATCCCGGTCAAGGGCTCCCCGCCCTCGCTGATCAACATCCCGTCGGGCTGCGCCTTCAACCCGCGCTGCCCGTACGCGGACGTCCCCAAGGACAACGTCACCCGCACGGTCCGCCCCGAGCTGACCGAGGTCGGCAGCCAGCACTGGGCCGCCTGCCATATGACGCAGGAGCAGCGGGAGCGTATCTGGACCGAAGAGATTGCGCCCAAGCTGTGAGTGAGAAACCCGAGGACGCGGCAGTGACCAAACCCGCAGAGAGCGACGGCGCGGGCCCGAAGACGGCCCCGGGTGCGACCCTCACCAAGGACGCCGCCCCCGGCGAGACCCTCCTGAAGGTGACCGGGCTCCAGAAGCACTTCCCGATCCGCAAGGGCCTGCTCCAACGGCAGGTCGGCGCGGTGCGGGCGGTCGACGGCATCGACTTCGAGGTCAAGTCCGGCGAGACCCTCGGCGTCGTGGGCGAATCGGGCTGCGGCAAGTCGACGATGGGCCGGCTGATCACCCGGCTGCTCGAACCGACCGCGGGCACCGTGGAGTTCGAGGGCCGGGACATCACGCACCTCGGGGTCAGCGGTATGCGCCCGATGCGCCGTGACGTCCAGATGATCTTCCAGGACCCGTACTCGTCGCTGAACCCGCGCCACACGATCGGCACCATCATCGGAGCCCCTTTCAAGCTCCAGGGCGTCACGCCCGAGGGCGGCATCAAGAAGGAGGTCCAGCGGCTGCTGGAGGTCGTCGGCCTCAACCCCGAGCACTACAACCGCTATCCGCACGAGTTCTCCGGCGGCCAGCGCCAGCGCATCGGCATCGCCCGCGCGCTCGCGCTCAACCCGAAGCTGGTCGTGGCGGACGAGCCGGTCTCCGCGCTTGACGTGTCGATCCAGGCGCAGGTCGTGAACCTGCTGGACGACCTCCAGCAGGAGCTGGGTCTGACGTACGTGATCATCGCGCACGACCTGTCCGTCGTACGCCATGTCTCGGACCGTATCGCGGTGATGTACCTCGGCAAGATCGTCGAGCTCGCGGACCGCGAGTCGCTCTACAAGGCGCCGATGCACCCGTACACCAAGGCGCTGATGTCGGCCGTGCCGATCCCGGACCCACGGCGCCGGGCGGCGAAGAGCGAGCGCATCCTGCTCAAGGGCGATGTGCCCTCACCGATCTCGCCGCCGAGCGGATGCCGCTTCCACACCCGGTGCTGGAAGGCCACGGAGATCTGCACCACGAAGGAGCCACCGCTCCTTGAGCTGAAGCCCGGTCAGCAGGTGGCCTGCCACCACCCGGAGAACTTCGCGGACCAGGCGCCGCAGGACACCGTCCTGCTGACCGCCGCGAAGGAAGCGGCGGAGCTGGTGGCCGACGAGGTGCTCGCGGAGTCGGCGGAAACGTCGGCTGCGGTCGCGGCGCAGGTGGGGGACAGGTCGGGCGAGGAGCCCGGGGATTCCGGTGCCGCCAAGGACTCCGGGGCCTCCAAGGAGTAGCTTCCGCGGCATGACAGGACGGGAGAGCGCGTGTGCGCTCTCCCGTTTCCGTGTCAGTGGGGAGATGTTGTGAGTCGGGAGATGTCACGTGGCTGAAATCTCAAAAGCTACTGCTTAGTAATTTCCTGTTGTACCGTTCAGGTATGTCAGAAGCGACTCTCGTACAGGCAGCGATCGGCGACAGCGAGTTCGACCGCGACACCGCGGTCACGCGTCGCGCACCCGGCGTCTACGACATCGATCTGTCCGCCGGATGGACGATCATCAACGCCGTCAACGGCGGTTACCTGCTGGCCGTTCTGGGCCGCGCACTCGCGGACACCCTGCCGCACGACGACCCGTTCACCATCTCCGCGCACTACCTGACGGCATCCGAGCCGGGTCCGGCCGTCGTCCGCACGGACGTCGTACGTACCGGCCGTACCCTCTCGACGGGCCAGGCCTCCCTCTTCCAGTACGACGACGAAGGCCGGGAGATTGAACGGATCCGAGTCCTCGCCTCCTACGGGGACCTGGACCAACTCCCCGACGACGTACGGACATCGGCGAAGCCGCCCGCGATTCCGCCGCTGGGCCAGTGCTTCGGCCCCGCCGACGCGCCCGCTCCCGTCCCCGGCAGCTCCGCCATCACCGACCGGCTGATGCTCAAGCTCGACCCCTCCACTCTGGGCTGGGCCCTCGGCTCGCCGTCCGGCAAGGGCGAGATGCGGGCCTGGTTCGGGCTCGCCGACGGCCGGGACGCCGACCCCTTCTCGCTGCTCCTCGCGGTCGACGCCCTGCCGCCGACCGCCTTCGAACTGGGCCTGTCCGGCTGGGTCCCGACCGTCGAGCTGACCGTGCACATCCGCTGCCGTCCGGCGCCGGGTCCGCTGCGGATCTCGATCACCACGCGCAATCTCGCCGGCGGTTTCCTGGAGGAGGACGCCGAGGTCTGGGACAGCGCGGACCGGCTGGTGGCACAGTCACGACAACTCGCTCGGGTCAGGATCTGACCGGCTCCGACTGAGGAGCAAGCGGGGCGACGAAAGGGCGCGTACGAGAGCTTCGTGCGCGCCCTTTCGTGTTCGTACGCACTCTTCGTGAGGGGACGTCATCCCAGCCAGTGCCGCCGGCCGATGCTGATCAGGCGCATGCGGCGGGTCGCAGCCCGGATGACCTGGTCCTGCTCCTCGGGGGACGCGTCCAGGAGGTTGGAGGCGGTCACCAGCATCTGGTCGACGTACAGGCCCGCGAGCATCAGCAGGTCGTCGTCGCTCCAGCCCGCCGACTCCGGGTGCTGGGCCAGCGCGGTCTTCACCTCGGCGGTGAACCGGGTGAGTTGCTCCGCGATCGCGGCCCGGACCTTCTGGACCCCGCCGTTGCGTTCACGGGCGATAAAGCGGATGTGGGCTGGGTACTCGGCGACATGACGGGCGATCAGCGCGATGGCGCGCTCTATACGTTCGTCGCCGTCGCCGGCTGCGGACACCGTGCCGGCGATTACGGCGTGCAGGCTGCCCAGTGCCTCCTCGACCAGGGCCACCCCGAGATCCGCCGTCGAGGGGAAGTGCCGGTAGAAGGCGGTCGGGGCGACGCCCACGGCCCTGGTGACCTCGCGCAGGCCCAGACTGCTGAGGCTCTGCTCCTCCAGCAGGGCCAGCGCGGCGTCCAGGAACGCCTGCCTCGTCTTCTGTTTCTGGGCCTGCCGGACGCCGAGGGTGTGACTCATGCCATGCAGTTAACAACTGTTCTCCGGGATTGGAAAGACGCGTACAGGCTAGACTGATAAGTCAGTGAACAACTGTAACTACAAGCGTTCACCGATCGACGATCAGCACTCACGACACCACGAGAGGCATCTCATGCTGTTCCTCGTCGCGGCACTCCTGCTGCTGGGCGTCGTCCTGGGCACCGTGGCCCACGCGCCGCTCTCCTTCACCCTCGTCGCCGCCGCGGTCATCGGCGTCTGGCTGGCCGTCTTCGCGGCCCGCGAGCATCACTCACGCCGCCGCGCGAACACCAACTGACCACGCCCTTACGCTTGTTGGGAGCAGACCCATGCAACTGACCACCGCCGCGCCCCAGCGCCGTAACGCTGTCCGTCGCGACGCCGACGGCATGGCAGTGGCGTCCTTCGTCCTCGGCCTGGTGGGGCTCCTGGTCTTCAACATCTTTCTCGGCCCCATCGCCATCGTCCTGGCGTCGGTAGCCCTCCACCGCAACACCACGCGTCGCGGTCGCGCCTACCTGGGCCTGGGCCTGGGCATCGCCGACCTACTGGTCCTCGCGGCCTTCATGTCGGCGGACAACACCATGTCGTGGAGCCTCGGCGGCTGACGGAAGGTGTTGCGCGCCTGGTTGGCTACGGGGTTGGCCGCGGGCAGAGCCTGGTCGGCTGCGGGCAGTCGTGCCGCTACCGCTCGGCCCGGCCGAGGCAGAAAACAGCGGGCTCTAGAATTGGGCCCACCATGGCATACCTCGACCACGCCGCGACCACCCCGATGCTCCCGGAGGCGGTCGAGGCAATGACCGCCCAGCTGGGCGCAACCGGCAACGCCTCCTCCCTGCACGCCGCCGGCCGCCGTGCGCGGCGAACCGTCGAGGAAGCCCGCGAAACCCTGGCGGCAGCCCTCGGCGCACGCCCCAGCGAGGTGGTCCTCACCTCCGGCGGCACCGAGGCCGACAACCTCGCCGTGAAGGGCCTGTACTGGTCCCGCCGCGACGCCGACCCGGCCCGCACCCGGGTCCTGGCCAGCCCCGTCGAGCACCACGCTGTCCTGGACGCTGTGCACTGGCTCGGCGAACACGAGGGCGCCACGGTCGAGTACCTCCCGGTCGACCCGTACGGCCGCGTCCACCCCGAGGCCCTGCGCGAGGCCATCGCCCGCAACCCCGACGATGTGGCGCTCGCCACGATCATGTGGGCGAACAACGAGATCGGCACGGTGCTGCCGGTCCGTGAACTGGCCGACGTCGCCGCCGAGTTCGACATCCCCCTGCACGCCGACGCCGTCCAGGCCTTCGGCCAGCTCCCCGTCGACTTCGGCGCCTCCGGGCTCGCCGCGATGTCCGTCTCCGGCCACAAGATCGGCGGCCCGTACGGCATCGGCGCCCTGCTCCTCGGCCGCGAGTACAGCCCCGTACCCGTCCTGCACGGCGGCGGCCAGGAGCGCCACGTCCGCTCCGGGACCCTGGACGTGCCCGCCGTCGCCGCCTTCGCCGTCGCCGGCCGGACCGCTGCCGAGCAGCGCGAGTGGTTCGCCCGCGAGATCGGCGCGCTGCGGGACGACCTGGTCGACGCCGTACGCAAGGCCGTCCCCGACGCCATCCTCGGCGGCGACCCCGCCGGCGAGGGCCGACTGCCCGCGAACGCCCACTTCACGTTCCCGGGCTGCGAGGGCGACTCGCTGCTGCTGCTCCTGGACGCCCAGGGCATCGAGTGCTCCACGGGCTCGGCGTGCACGGCGGGCGTGGCTCAGCCCAGCCATGTCCTCCTCGCCACGGGCACCGACCCGGACCTGGCCCGCGGCACCCTCCGCTTCTCCCTCGGCCACACCTCCACGGAGGCGGACGTCGAAGCGGTGGCCCAGGCGATCGGCCCGGCGGTGGAGAGGGCACGGACGGCGGGGCTCAGCTAGGCGGGCTTGCCGAAGTCCGGCGCGCTATTGCGCCCGAGGGGGCCGCAGGCCCCCAAGGGGCGCGGGGCTGTGACATCTGCGGCTCCGCCGCGGGGCGCGACCAGCCACAACGGATCCGCAGCTCAAAACCGCCTCACCCAGCGGAGCGCTCACGCACTGGCGCTGCGCGCCTCTTGGACCAGCCGCATGTACCGGTCCCAGTCCCAGCCGTCCCCGGGATCCGTGTGGGTCGCCTCCGGCACCTCGACGTGGCCGATGATGTGCTTCCGGTCCACGGGTATCTTGTGGCGCGCACAGACCCGGGCGGTCAGCTGTGCCGACGCGCGGTACATCGCGTCCGTGAAGTCCTGCGGACGGTCCACGAAACCCTCGTGCTCTATGCCTATGCTCCGCTCGTTGTACTCCCGGTTCCCCGCGTGGTACGCCACGTCCAGCTCGCGGATCATCTGGGCGACATGCCCGTCCTTGCGGAAGACGTAGTGCGCTGCCGCGCCGTGTGCCGGATTCTGGAAAACCTTCACCGCCGAGTCGAAACTGCCCTGCGTGACGTGAATGACGACCATGTCGATCGTGTAGTCGGCGGGCCGGTCCGCCATCCGCCAGTTCGCCGAGGACGCGGCGACCCACTGGGCGCCCGAGAAGTCGACCTCCCCCTCTTTCCGCGGCTTGCGCATGCCGGGCATCTTCCACATGTCCCGGGCCATCCCCTCGCGCATGGCGCCGCCCTGCGCCAGTTGGTCCCACCCCAGCGTGGCCCCGCCCACGGCAGCCGCGGCCCCACCGACGATCAGCGCCCGCCGGCCGATGGGTCGTCCCGCCTCCTTCTCCCGGCGGTGTCTGCGAGGGGGCTCCTGAGAGGAGTCCGTCGCCCGCAGACCTGACCACTGATTCGTCCAGTCCTCTCCCATGAAAGGGCCAACGGATACCCGCGGGCTCCGGTTCCCATGGACCCGTACCCTGGAAGCGTTATGACTGAGATCTCACAGCGCCCCCTCCGCGTACTGGCCGCCATGTCCGGCGGCGTGGACTCCGCCGTCGCCGCCGCCCGAGCCGCCGAAGCCGGGCACGACGTGACCGGTGTCCACCTCGCCCTCTCGGCGAACCCGCAATCGTTCCGCACGGGCGCGCGTGGCTGTTGCACCATCGAGGACTCGCGCGACGCCCGCCGCGCCGCGGACGTGATCGGCATCCCCTTCTACGTCTGGGACCTCGCCGAGCGCTTCCGTGAGGACGTGGTCGAGGACTTCGTCGCCGAGTACGAGGCCGGCCGTACCCCGAACCCCTGCCTGCGCTGCAACGAGAAGATCAAGTTCGCGGCCCTCCTCGACAAGGCCCTCGCCCTGGGCTTCGACGCCGTCTGCACCGGTCACTACGCCAAGGTGATCGTGAACGACGACGGCACGCGCGAGCTGCACCGTGCCTCCGACATGGCCAAGGACCAGTCGTACGTCCTCGGAGTCCTCGACGACCGCCAGCTCGCGCACGCCCTCTTCCCGCTCGGCGACACGGTCACGACGAAGGACGAGATCCGCGCGGAGGCCGAGCACCGGGGCCTGGCCGTCGCCAAGAAGCCGGACTCGCACGACATCTGCTTCATCGCCGACGGTGACACCCAGGGCTTCCTGGCGAACCGGCTGGGCAAGTCGGAGGGCGACATCGTCGACGAGTCCGGTGACAAGGTGGGCACCCACGAGGGCGCGTACGGCTTCACGATCGGCCAGCGCAAGGGGCTCCGCATCGGGACGCCCGCCCCGGACGGCAAGCCGCGCTACGTCCTCGACATCTCGCCGGTGAACAACACAGTGACGGTAGGCCCGGCGGCGTCTCTGGAGGTCTCTGCCCTGACGGCCATCAAGCCCCGCTGGTGCGGCGCGGCCCCGACCGGCCCGGGTACGTACACGGCGCAGTTGCGCGCCCACGGGGGCGAGACGGTCGTCACCGCCGAGCTCGTCGACGGCTCCCTGGAGGTCGCCTTCACCGAGCCCGTCCGCGGCGTCGCTCCCGGCCAGGCGATCGTGCTGTACGACGGCACGCGGGTGGTGGGCTCGGCGACGATCGCGACGACGGCGCGGGCGACGACTGCGGTGGCCTAGTCGGTCAGATGACTTCAACTTCGTAGAAGCACACGTGGTTCTTGATCTCCGCGACCTCCGGCTTCGGGTCCGGATAGGTCCAGACGAGGTCGGGGGCGCCGGGCAGCGACCAGTAGGACGCGTCGCCCTTGAAGGGGCAGTGGGTGTGGGTGTCCGAGGGCGTCAGCAATTCGGTGCGTACGTCCTCAATGGGCAGGTAGTAGCGCACGGGCAAGCCTGTTTCGCGCAGCAGCAGAGGGCGTGTACTCTCCGCGAGCACCTGCCCGTCGTGCACCACGCGTACGTGCTCGGTGCCCTGCTCGATGGTGATGCGGTGGCCTGCGGTCACGTTCCGGCTCCTCGAATAGGGGTCTCACCGGGTGCAAGCGCACGCCGACGGCGGATTCTTCCCTGACGTCGTCCGATCGGGAGTCCCTATGGGAGCCACGCGACTGACCCGCTACCGCAAAAGCCTTGCCCATCAGGTGACTTACGCGCTGCGGCACCCCGAGAAGGTGCCCCCGTACGCCCGCCGGGCCGCGCGTGACGCCTGGCTGCGGCTCAAACACCGCGACCACATCGCGTACTACCGGGCCGTGATGGCCTCCGACGCCGCGCGCAGTACGGAGGCGGCGGTGGGCCACAATCCGTCACGCGACCGGTGGGCCCAGATCGGCCGGATGCAGTTCGACTATCTGGTGCGGCACGGGCTGAAGCCGCAGCACAGGATGCTGGAGATCGGCTGCGGGAACCTGCGCGCCGGGCGGCTGTTCATCGACCACCTGGAAAGCGGCCACTACTACGGGATCGACATCTCGCCGGACATCCTGATCGCGGCCCAGGACACCCTTGTACGGGAAGGACTCCAGGCCAAGCTGCCCCACCTGACGCTCACGAACGACCTGACCTTCGCCTTCCTGCCCGACGCGTACTTCGACGTGGTGCACGCGCACAGTGTGTTCTCGCATTCGCCGCCGGACGTCATCGAGCAGTGCCTCGCTCATATCGGCCGCGTTCTCGCGCCGGGCGGGTTCTTCGACTTCACCTTCGACCGGACCGAGGGCAGAGAACACCAGGTGCTGCACGAGGACTTCTACTACCGCACCGACACGCTCGTCGAACTGGCCGCGAAACACGGCCTTTCGGCCCGGTTCATGGACGACTGGGAGAAGCTGCCGCATGGTCAGTCGAAGCTCCGGGTGACCGCGATGTCAGAGGCGGCCCGTACCGTGAAGCCATGAACATCTGCGTCTTTCTCTCGGCCGCCGATCTCGACGAGCGCTATACGCGCCCCGCCCGCGAGTTCGCCGAACTGCTCGGCAAGGGTGGGCACACCCTGGTGTGGGGCGGTTCGGACGTCGGGCTCATGAAGGTCGTCGCCGACGGGGTGCAGGAGGCGGGTGGGCGGCTGCTCGGGGTCTCCGTGGAGTTCCTGGTGGCCAAGGCGCGGCCGGGCGCCGACGAGATGGTCGTGGCGCGGGACCTCGCCGAGCGGAAGGCGCTGCTTCTGGAGAAGGCCGACGCCGTGGTGATCATGGTCGGCGGGACCGGCACGCTGGACGAGGCGACGGACATCCTGGAGCTGAAGAAGCACGGTCACACCACCAAGCCGGTGGTGCTGCTCAACACGGCGGGCTTCTACGACGGCCTCAAGGAGCAGTTCCGGCGCATGGAGGACGAGGGCTTCCTGCCGGTGCCGCTGACCGACCTGGTGTTCTTCGCGGAGGAGCCGGTGGGGGCGCTGGCGTACCTGGAGGAGTCACTCGGCAAACAGTGATGCAGTGGTGCGAGCATGGCGGGCATGGCTACACATGTGATCACCGGGGCCGGTTCCGGAATCGGCGCGGCCGTCGCCCGCCGCCTCCACGCGCGCGGGGACGAGTTGGTGCTGCACGCGCGCGACGCGGGCCGCGCGAAGGAGCTGGCCGCCGAGTTCCCGGGGGCGAAGACCCTGGTCGGCGATCTCGCGGATCCGGACCGGTTGTCCTGGGCGTTCTCGCACCAGACGTTGCCCGGCCGGGTCGATTCGCTCATGCACATCGCGGGCGTCATCGACCTCGGCCCGGTCGGCGAGCTGACCCCCAAGACCTGGCGCCACCAGCTGAACGTCAACCTGATCGCGCCCGCCGAGCTGACCCGGCACTTCCTGCCTCAACTCCGCGTCGCGCAGGGGCATGTGATCTTCGTCAACTCCGGTTCGGGACTCAACGCCGGCCGTGAATGGTCCGCGTACGCCGCCTCCAAGCACGGTCTGAAGGCTCTCGCCGACTCGCTGCGCCACGAGGAGCACGCGAACGGCGTCCGCGTCACCTCGGTCTACCCGGGCCGTACCGCGAGCCCCATGCAGGCCAAGGTCCATCAGCAGGAGGGCAAGGAGTACGACCCCGCGATGTGGATCGACCCGGAGTCGGTGGCGACGACGATCCTGATGGCCCTGGACCTGCCGAGGGACGCGGAGGTCAACGACTTGACGGTGCGGCCGGGGCGCTGACCGCGCTCTCACGATTCCGTACGCTTCCGGCGTGAGCGACACTTCCCGCGTGAGCGAAAACAGCAAGTTCAGGCCCGGTCCCGCGACCGGGATCGGGTCGATGCCGGGCGAGGACGCCCGGGAGGCCGCCAAGACCGTGACCGGGACCTTTGAGGGGCCGGAGACGGGGATGCCGTATCTGGCGGAGCTGCCTGCCCGGGGGCCCGGGGCCGACATGATCGGGCGGACGGCCGGGATGCTGGTCGAGCTGTACGCGCGCGTGGAGCCCAGCGGGTGGCGGATCGGGGACCGGCCGGGGCGGGACACCCGGCGGGCCAGGGCCTGGCTCCGCCAGGACCTCGACGCGCTGGAGGAGTTCACGCAGGGGTACGAAGGGCCGCTGAAGGTGCAGGCGGTGGGGCCCTGGACGCTTGCGGCGGCGCTGGAGCTGAAGAACGGTCAGGTGGCGCTGTCCGATGCCGGCGCCTGCCGTGACCTCGCAGGATCGCTCGCCGAGGGGCTGCGTGCCCATCTCGACGACGTACGACGGCGGGTACCCGGTGCCCAGATCGTGCTGCAACTCGACGAGCCCTCGCTCGTCGCCGTCCTGCGCGGCCAGGTGAAGACCGCGAGCGGCTACCGCACCCACCGGGCCGTGGACCGCCAGGTCGTCGAAGCCACCCTGCGGGACATGGCGGGTGTGCAGGACACAGGGCCCGTCGTCGTGCACACCTGCGCCCCCGATGTCCCGTTCGCCCTGCTGCGCCGGGCCGGAGCAACCGCGATCTCCTTCGACTTCGGGCTCCTCACCGAGCGTGACGACGACGCGATCGGGGAAGCAGTCGAAGGGGGCACGAAGCTGTTCGCGGGCGTAGTGCCGGGCACGGACGGCCCATTGTCAGACCCTGCCGGTAGCGTCATGGGTGTCAGGACGCTGTGGCGCAGGCTGGGGCTGAATCCGGGGCTTCTCGCGGAGTCGGTCACAGTCACTCCGACGTGCGGACTCGCGGGTGCTTCGCCCGAGTACGCGCGCCGGGCGCTCGCCCACTGCGTCCAGGCGGCGAGATCCCTCGCGGACAACCCAGAGTAAGGGGAGGACGACACGGTGGCCGGCGACAAGGACGCACAGACTGGTTCGACTGCGGGGCCCGTGCCCGCCGAGGCACGGGAGAAGCACGCGCAGCTGGCGGAGCAGATCGAGGAGCACCGCTTCCGGTACTACGTGAAGGACGCGCCCGTCGTCAGCGACGCGGAGTTCGACCAGCTCCTGCGCGCCCTGGAGGCCCTGGAGGAGGAGTATCCCGAGCTGCGTACGCCCGACTCGCCGACCCAGAAGGTGGCGGGGGCGTACGAGACGGAGTTCACGGCCGTCCAGCACCGCGAGCGCATGCTGTCGCTGGACAACGCCTTCGACGAGGCGGAGCTGGCGGCCTGGGCCGACCGAGTCGCGAAGGAGGTCGGCACGTCCGACCACCACTTCCTGTGCGAGCTGAAGGTCGACGGCCTCGCGGTCAACCTCACCTATGAGCACGGCCGCCTCACGCGCGCGGCGACCCGCGGCGACGGCCGCATGGGCGAGGACATCACGCCGAACGTCCGGACGATCGCCGAGATCCCCGACCGCCTGAGGGGCGACCGCATCCCCGACCTCGTGGAGATCCGCGGCGAGGTCTACTTCCCGATGGAGAAGTTCCAGGAGCTCAACGCCCGCCTGGTGGAGGCCGGAGACAAGCCCTTCGCCAACCCGCGCAACGCCGCGGCGGGTTCACTGCGCCAGAAGGACCCCCGCGTCACGGCCACCCGACCCCTGCACATGGTGGTGCACGGCATCGGCGCCCGAGAGGGCTTCGACGGACTCGACCGGCTCTCACAGGCCTACGACCTGCTGCGCGAGTGGGGGCTGCCGACGACCCCGTACAGCAAGGTGGTCGACGACCTCGACGGCGTACGGGAGTTCATCGAGTACTACGGAGAAAACCGCCACTCCGTGCAGCACGAGATCGACGGCGTCGTCGTGAAGCTCGACGAGATCCCCCTTCAGGGCCGTCTCGGATCGACCTCGCGCGCCCCGCGCTGGGCGATCGCGTGGAAGTACGCGCCGGAGGAGGTCAACACCAAGCTGGTCAACATCCGGGTGGGCGTGGGCCGTACCGGCCGCGTCACGCCGTATGCGCAGGTGGAGCCGGTCACCGTGGCGGGCTCCGAGGTCGAGTTCGCCACGCTGCACAACCAGGACGTGGTCAAGGCCAAGGGCGTCCTCATCGGCGACACGGTGGTGCTGCGCAAGGCCGGTGACGTCATCCCGGAGATCCTCGGCCCGGTCGTCGATCTGCGCGACGGCAGCGAGCGGGAGTTCGTGATGCCTGCCGAGTGCCCCGAGTGCGGCACACCGCTGGCGCCCGCCAAGGAGGGCGACATCGATCTGCGCTGCCCCAACGGCCGCACCTGCCCGGCCCAGTTGCGCGAGCGCCTCTTCTATCTCGCGGGCCGCAAGAGCCTGGACATCGAGAACTTCGGATACGTCGCCGCCGCCGCGCTCACCAAACCCCTGGAGCCCGCCGAGCCACCCCTCAAGGACGAGGGCGACCTCTTCGACCTCACCATCGAGCAGTTGCTGCCCATCAAGGCGTACGTCCTCGACCAGGACAGCGGCTTGCCGAAGCGGGACCCGGAGACCGGTAAGGAGAAGGACGCCTGGATCTTCGCCAACAAGGAGGGCGGGCCGCGGAAGAACGCGCTGGCGATGCTCAAGAACATCGAGGCCGCCAAGCAGCGCCCGCTCGCCCGTATCCTCACCGGCCTGTCGATCCGTCATGTCGGACCGGTCGCCGCCGAGGCGCTGGCCCGTGAGTTCCGCTCCGTCGACCGTATCGAGCAAGCCACCGAGGAGGAGCTGGCCGCCACCGAGGGAGTCGGCGCGATCATCGCGGCCTCCCTCAAGGAGTGGTTCACGGTGGACTGGCACCAGGAGATCCTGCGCAAGTGGCGGGCGGCCGGTGTCCGGATGGCGGAAGAGAGTTCGGGCGAGGACGAAGGACCGCGCCCGCTCGAAGGACTCACCGTCGTCGTCACCGGAACGCTCGAGCACTACACACGGGACGGCGCGAAGGAGCAACTCCAGATTCGGGGCGCGAAAGTAACCGGTTCGGTTTCGAAGAAGACTTCTTTTGTAGTCGTTGGTGACAATCCTGGATCGAAGTACGACAAGGCGATGCAGCTCAAAGTGCCTGTTCTGAACGAGGACGGCTTTGCCGTTCTGCTCGAACAAGGTCCGGAAGCAGCCGCTGAAGTCGCGCTTCCGGTCGAGGAGTAGGGATTGAAGGTCACCCGTTCGGCGCATACCAGATGCATGTGGGTGGCCTGGTCGCATTCGGGCAACCGTAGACGACCGGTGCCCGTAGAAGCCTTCTGCGGCCTACTGTTGAGATGTGCGCCTGCCGTGCCCAGCTGCGGTCGGGGCATCCCCCACTCGTCAAGAGCGGGGGAAGGGTTTTCAGACGCGGTGCCGTTAGAGGGTGTCGGGCATCGGGCCGCGTGGCGTGGGCACCGCCGGCTGTGAGAGGGACGGGAATGGAACCGACCGAGAGCGCCGCCCCGGACTCACGGCTGCGCCCGCGCTGGGTGACCGGTATGCGGAGATGGGGGGCGTCCCTGGCTGCAGCCGGACAGCGCACCATGGTGGCCGGGCACGGGCCGGGCACGGACGCGCGCGGACAGGGGCACGGACAGGGCCGGGTGGGCGCCGGCTCCGGGCTCGGAATGCCCGGCCAGGGGAGCACCGGCGCCGGGCACGGGATGCCCGGCCATGAACCCGAGCGGCAGACGTACTGGCCCACACTGCCCACGGCGGTCGTCGCGGCGGCCGGGTTCGTGCTGGGCGCGGGCTTCTTCCGGGGGTTCACCGGGCACCAGGCGCTCTTTCCGTCCGGTTCCGTCGGCTGGTCTTTTGCCGTGCTGGTCGGCATCATCGTCGGCCATCTGGTGGCGCTCGGCCGCGCCCGCTGGTGGGGCGGCACGGGCTCCGGCGCCGCCCTCACACTCGCCGTCCTGCTGCTGTACGGCTGGGTGCCGGCCGGAATGGTCAGCCTCACCGTCGTCGTGCTCGTCGGCATAGCCCGCCGTCACCGCTGGCGCCAGGGCGTGCTGCAAGGCGCGGTGGACATTCTCGGCATCGGCGGCGGTGCGCTGGTGCTGGCCATCTTCGGCCGGGTCCCGTCCGTGGAGAAGCCCTGGAACCCGGAGAGCTGGACCGTCTACACCGCGCCCGAGGTGGTGTTGGTGGCAGTCGCGTATCTCGCCGTGACGCGCGCGCTCCTGTGGTACCTCCACGCGCCCCGTGCCGGGGTGCCGACCGTCGCCCGTACGGCCCTGGTCAGACACGGGCTCGTGGCCGTGGCGCTGCTCGGTATCGCCCCGCTGATCTGCGTCGTCGCGATGTCGCTCCCCGTACTGCTGCCGCTCTTCTCGATCCCCCTCATCGCGCTCGACTTCAGCCTGTGGATAGCCCGCGCCCGAGCCGAGGAACAACTGCGCGACCCGCTCACCGGGCTGCCCAACCGCCAGTGGCTCCTCGAACGCACCTGGACGGCGCTCGAGGACGCCGAGCGGATCGGTGCGCGTTCCGCACTGATGCTGATCGACCTGGATCGATTCCGGTCCGTGAATGACACGCTGGGACATCTTGCGGGGGACCGGCTGCTGTTGCAGATAGCGGATCGGTTGCGGCTGGCGTTGCCGCGCGGGGCGGAGGCCGCGCGGCTCGGTGGTGACGAGTTCGCCGTACTGCTGCCCGTGGCCGACTCGACGACGTCCGCGACGCGGGTGGCTCGTAACCTCGTCGCCGCGCTCGGTTCGCCACTGGATCTCGACGGGCTGACGCTCGTACTGGAGGCCAGTGCCGGGCTCGCCGTCTTCCCCGATCACGCGCTGGACGCGGAGGGGCTGCTGCGGCGGGCGGATGTCGCGATGTACCAGGCGAAGCGGGACCGTACGGGAGTGGAGGTGTACGAGTCCAAGCGGGACTCCAACACCCCTGACCGGCTGGGGCTGTTGGGGGATCTGCGCCGGGCACTGGATACCGGGGACGTCGAGTTGCACTACCAGCCGAAGGTCCGCTTCGACGGGCAGGTGGCCGGGCTCGAGGCGCTCGTACGGTGGGTGCATCCCGAGCGCGGGAGGGTACCGCCGGACGAGTTCATAGCGATCGCCGAGTCGTCCGGGCTGATGCCGCATCTCACGGAGTACGTGCTGGAGACGGCGCTCGGGCAGGTGGCCCGCTGGCGGGCTCAGGGGCTTTATGTGCCCGTGGCCGTCAATGTGTCGCCGCGCGATGTGCACACGCCGGGGTTCGCCGGAGGCGTCGCCGCACGGCTCGCACGGCACGGGGTCCCGGCGGGGGCCTTGCAGCTGGAGATAACCGAGCATGTGCTGCTCGAGGACCCGCACCGGGCCGCGGCCACGCTGGCCGCGCTGACCGGGCACGGCGTGAAGATGTCCCTCGACGACTTCGGGACCGGGTACTCCTCGCTGGTACATCTGCGCCGGCTGCCCGTGAGCGAACTGAAGATCGACCGGTCCTTCGTGGCTCGGCTGGCCGTCGACACGGAGGACGCCGAGATCGTTCGCTGCACCGTCGATCTCGCGCATTCGCTGGGGCTTCTCGTCGTCGCCGAAGGGGTGGAGGACGACGAGACGTGGGAGCGACTCCGGGACCTCGGATGCGACGCGGTTCAGGGGTGGCTGGTCGCCGCGGCGATGCCCGCGGAGGAGACCACCGCGTGGCTCCGGGCCCGTGGGTCCAGGGGGTGGCAGCGGCCTCGGGCCGCGCTGCCCGCGGCTGCGGCGGATGATCCGGGGCGGGTCGTTTAGGGGCACGGCACCCCAGAGTGTGGGCGGCAGAAAGGAAACCCGGGCGCAGCCACCCGCATCGGCGCCATAGGATTGGCGCAAAGCACACACACTCACCCCTGAGGATCGCTGCATGCCTGGCATCACGCGCGAGGAGGTCGCCCACCTCGCACGGCTGGCGCGTCTGGAGCTGAAGGACGAAGAGCTCGATCACTTCGCCGGTCAGCTCGACGACATCATCGGCGCGGTCGCCCGCGTCAGCGAGGTCGCCGACCAAGACGTACCGCCGACCTCCCACCCGCTGCCGCTGACGAATGTCATGCGCGCGGACGAGGTCCGTCCGTCGCTCACCCCCGAGCAGGCGCTGTCCGGCGCCCCGGCCCAGGAGCAGCAGCGTTTCAAGGTGCCGCAGATCCTGGGGGAGGAGTAACCCGACATGACGGACAACAACGTCACCATCATCAAGCTCACCGCCGCCGAGATCGCCCAGAAGATCGCCGCCGGCGAGCTTACGGCCGTGCAGGTCACCGAGGCCCATCTCGCCCGTATCGAGGCCGTCGACGAGAAGGTGCACGCCTTCCTGCACATCGACCGGGAGGGCGCGCTCGCCCAGGCCCGTGCCGTCGACGAGAAGCGGGAGCGAGGGGAGAAGCTCGGTCCCCTCGCCGGTGTGCCCCTCGCGCTCAAGGACATCTTCACCACCGAGGGGATTCCGACCACCGTCGGTTCGAAGATCCTCGAGGGCTGGATTCCGCCGTACGACGCGACCGTCACCCGGAAGCTGAAGGCCGCCGACGTCGTCATCCTCGGCAAGACCAACATGGACGAGTTCGCCATGGGGTCCAGCACCGAGAACAGCGCGTTCGGGCCGACCGGCAACCCGTGGGACCTGACGCGCATCCCCGGCGGCTCCGGCGGTGGGTCCTCCGCCGCCCTCGCCTCCTTCCAGGCCCCGCTCGCCATCGGCACCGACACCGGCGGCTCCATCCGCCAGCCCGCCGCCGTCACCGGCACGGTCGGCGTGAAGCCGACGTACGGTGGCGTGTCGCGGTACGGCATGGTGGCGTTCTCGTCGTCCCTCGACCAGGGCGGCCCCTGCGCCCGTACGGTCCTGGACGCGGCCCTCCTCCACGAGGCCATCGCCGGTCACGATCCTCTCGACTCGACCTCCATCGCCGCGCCCGTACCGCCCGTTGTCGAGGCCGCCCGCAACGGCAGCGTCGAGGGCATGCGCGTAGGCGTCGTCAGGCAGTTCAGCGGCGAGGGCTACCAGGCCGGTGTCGTCCAGCGCTTCGACGAGTCCGTCGCGCTCCTCAAGGAGCTGGGCGCCGAGATCGTCGAGCTGGACTGCCCGTCCTTCGACCTGGCGCTGTCCGCGTACTACCTGATCGCGCCGTCCGAGTGCTCCTCCAACCTCGCCCGCTTCGACGGCCTGCGCTACGGACTGCGCACCGGCGACGACGGCAGCCGCTCCGCCGAGGACGTCACCTCCCTCACCCGCCAGGCGGGCTTCGGGGACGAGGTCAAGCGCCGCGTCATGCTCGGCACGTACGCCCTGTCGAGCGGCTACTACGACGCGTACTACGGCAGCGCCCAGAAGGTCCGTACGCTCATCACCCGCGACTTCGAGAAGGCCTTCGAGCAGGTCGACGTGATCGTCTCCCCGACGACGCCGACCACCGCCTTCCCGATCGGTGAGCGCGCCGACGACCCAATGGCGATGTACCTCGCGGACCTGTGCACCATCCCGACCAACCTGGCGGGCAACGCCGCCATGTCGCTGCCCTGCGGTCTCGCGCCGGAGGACAACCTCCCGGTCGGTCTGCAGATCATCGCCCCCGCGATGCAGGACGACCGCCTCTACAAGGTGGGCGCCGCGGTCGAGGCCGCGTTCGTGGAACGCTGGGGTCACCCGCTGATCGAGGAGGCTCCGTCGCTGTGAGCAAGGCACTGTCGAAGGCCAAGGGCTTCAAGAATTCGAAGTCCGGTACGTACCTGTCCATGGCCGGGACCGCGTTCGGCGCGATCGGTGTCGCCAAGCGGCTCAAGAAGGCCCGCGCCGAGAAGGACACCCTGGTCCTGATCGACGCCACCGTGTCCGCCGTAGCCATCGTCACCGGCCTCGCCATCCTCTACCGGGAGCTCAAGCGCCTGGGCGACGACGACGTCCTGCTGGGCTGAGAGGGAAAGTTTCACCGTGACTGTCACGACTGAACTGGTGTCGTACGAGGACGCGCTGGCGTCGTACGACCCCGTCATGGGCCTCGAGGTCCATGTCGAACTCGGCACCAAGACCAAGATGTTCTGCGGCTGTTCGACCGAGCTGGGCGCCGAGCCCAACTCGCAGACCTGCCCGACCTGCCTCGGCATGCCCGGCTCGCTCCCGGTCATGAACGCGACCGGTGTCGAGTCCGCGATCAAGATCGGTCTCGCGCTGAACTGCGAGATCGCCGAGTGGTGCCGTTTCGCCCGGAAGAACTACTTCTATCCGGACATGCCGAAGAACTTCCAGACCTCCCAGTACGACGAGCCGATCGCCTTCAACGGCTATCTGGACGTCCAGCTGGAGGACGGCGAGATCTTCCGCGTGGAGATCGAGCGCGCCCACATGGAGGAGGACACCGGCAAGTCCACGCACGTGGGCGGCGCGACGGGCCGTATCCACGGCGCCTCGCACTCCCTGCTGGACTACAACCGCGCCGGCATCCCGCTCATCGAGATCGTCACCAAGCCGATCGAGGGTGCGGGGGAGCGCGCTCCCGAGGTCGCCAAGGCGTACGTCGCCGAACTGCGCGAGCTGATCAAGGCGCTCGGTGTGTCGGAAGCCCGCATGGAGATGGGGCAGATGCGCTGCGACGTGAACCTCTCGCTGCGCCCGAACGGCACCGAGAAGTTCGGCACACGCTCCGAGACGAAGAACGTCAACTCGCTGCGGTCGGTGGAGCGTGCCTGCCGGTACGAGATCCAGCGGCACGCCGCCGTCCTGAACAGCGGTGGCACGATCATCCAGGAGACCCGCCACTTCCACGAGGACACGGGCTCCACGACCTCCGGCCGAGTGAAGGAAGAGGCGGAGGACTACCGCTACTTCCCCGAGCCGGACCTCGTCCCCGTCGCCCCGACCCGCGAGTGGGTCGAGGAGCTGCGGGCGGTCCTGCCCGAACTGCCGCGGCTACGCCGCAACCGGCTGCGTGAGGAGTGGGGGATCTCCGAGCACGACATGCAGTCGATCCTGAACGCGGGCGCGGTCGACCTGATCGCCGCCACGATCGAGGCGGGCGCCGACTCGGCCTCGGCCCGCAAGTGGTGGATGGGCGAACTGGCCCGGAACGCCAACGAGTCGGGCCGCCCGATCGACGCGCTGCCGATCACGCCCGAGCAGGTGGCCCGGGTGACCACGCTGGTCAAGGACGGCTCCCTCAACGACAAGCTGGCCCGTCAGGTCATCGAAGGCGTTCTCGCGGGCGAAGGCACCCCGGACGAGGTCGTCGACAAGCGCGGCCTGAAGGTCGTCTCGGACGAGGGCGCCCTCACGGCCGCCGTCGACGAGGCCATCGCGGGCAACGCGGCCATCGCGGACAAGATCCGCGGCGGCAAGGTGGCCGCGGCGGGTGCCCTCGTGGGCGCGGTCATGAAGGCCACGCGGGGCCAGGCCGACGCGGCGCGCGTCAAGGAACTGATCCTGGAGAAGCTGGGGGTCGAGGGCTAGCCCTCGCTCTGTCGCTTGAGGGGCGGTGCACCTGGGTTCAGGCGCACCGCCCCTCGTGTGTGCCGTCCTGGGGGCTCCGCCCCCAGACCCCCCGTATCGGCCTGGCGGCCTCGTCCTCGATCTCCCCCAGCTACCGCTGGGAGGTGCCCCCAGACGGGCTCGAACGCGGCAACCGAACCGCCATAGGAAGCGCCAGCGCCATCAACCCCACCCCGCACAACAACGTCGTACGGAACCCGTCCGTAGCCGTCAGCAGCAGAGCCGTCAGCGCCGTGCCGACGGACGCGGCCATCTGCAGGATGATGTTCAACGCCGTGCTGCCGGCGGCGACTTCACCGTCCGCGAGGCCGCGCGTGGCCGCGGCCATGACCGGCATGTTGGTCATGCCGACACCTGTGCCCATGACGGCGAGCGAGGCGACCAGGCGCCAGTACGGGGTGTCGGCCCCTGCCTGGACGGCGAAGGCGCAGAAGCCCGCGGCGGCGACCAGGATGCCGGGCACGACGATCGCGCGGGTCGCGACGCGGTCCGAGATCCGGCTGGAGAACTGCATCACCGTGCCGCTGAACAGGAACTGAGGCGCCATCAGCAGGCCGGCCTCGGTGGCGGTCAGGCCGCGCCCCTGCTGCCAGTACAGCGGTACGAGGATCATGGAGCCGAAGTACGCGGCCGAGAACGGCACCATCGTCGCCACCGCCCGCCCGAACGATGCCCTGCGCAGCAGCCGCAGGTCGAGCAGGGGATGGGCGGCTCGCAGCGCCCGTATCGCGAAGGACACCACCAGCGCCGTACCGGCGATGAGCGGGACCACGACGTCTGCGTCGGCGAAGGTGCCGCGCTCGCCGCCCAGCGTCAGGCCGTAGAGGAGGGCCGCGAGGCCGGGGGAGAGGGTGAGCAGGCCGGGCAGGTCCAGTGGGCGGTGGATGCGTTCGTCGTCGCCGCGCAGGACGCGCGCGCCCAGCAGCAGGGTCAGGGCGCCTACGGGGACGTTGACGAAGAAGATCCAGCGCCAGGAGAGCGCGTCGGTGAAGACGCCGCCGAGGATCGGTCCCGCCATCGGGCCGATGAGGACGGGGATGCCGAGGATGCCCATCATCGTGCCCTTGCGCTCCGGCGGGGCCGCGCGCAGGACCACGGTCATCGCGACCGGCATGATCATGCCGCCGCCGAGCCCCTGGAGCACCCGGAAGGTGATCAGCGAACTGGCGTTCCAGGCGAGGCCCGTGAGCGCCGAGCCGAGCGTGAACAGCGTGACGGCGGTGAGGAAGACCCGCTTCGCGCCGAACCGGCCCACCGCCCACGCCGTGACCGGGATGACGGTGGCCAGCGCGAGCGAGTAGCCGGTCACCGTCCACTGGACCACGGACAGCGGGGCGTCGAAGGCGCGTGAGAGGTGGTCCAGCGCGACATTGACGATGGTCATGTCGAGCACCGTCATGAACGAGCCGAGGACCACCACGCCCGCGACGGCCAGGACGTGCCGGGGGATGGCGGGGACCGGCGCGCTCCCGGCCCTCTTCGGCAGCGTGGCGCTCATGCGGCCTCGTACGGCGAAACGGCGCGGCCCGCGCGCAACGTCCGGCCCCACCAGGTCAGTTGGTCCAGCATGCCCTTGGCGGCGCCCTCGGGTAGGTCGGGCCGCAGCAGCGAGCCGTCCTCGGCGAAGTTCTCCCAGGCCATGTGGAAGCTGACCGTGTCCCGCATCGTCACGGCGTGCAACTCGGCGAAGACCAGCCGCAGTTGCTCGACCGCGCGCAGACCGCCGCCTATGCCGCCGTACGAGACGAAGCCGACCGGCTTGGCCTGCCACTGGGTGTAGTGCAGGTCGATGGCGTTCTTCAGGGGGGCCGGGAAGCTGTGGTTGTACTCGGGTGTGATCACCACGAAGGCGTCGGTCGCCTCCAGGGTTGTCGTGACCGGGGCGGCCTCGGGGTGGGGCTCCGGGGAGACGACATCGGGCAGTGGGTGTTCGGCCAGGTCGACGTGGTCGAGTTCGAGACCGTCGCGCTCGGCGGCGAACTTCAGGAACCAGTCGGCGACCACGGGTCCGAAGCGGCCCTCGCGGGTGGAGCCGGTCAGGACGGCGACCCGGAGCGGGGCCTTGGACAGGGTCGGTGCGGTGAATGAGTTCGTCATGCCAGGAAAGTACAACCATCATGGCAGTGAATGCAACGAACGTTGTAATTTTCCAGGTCCGGCTACCGTGACAGGCGACAGGAAGGGGCAGGACGCGTGAGACAGGGGCTCGCCGAGAAGCGGCAGGCGATCGTGCGGGGAGCGCGCCGGGTCTTCGGGCGCGACGGCTACACCCGCGCCGGAATCGACTCCATCGCCAAGGAGGCGGGGGTCTCCACCCGCACGATCTACAACCACTTCCCCGAGGGCAAGGCGCAGCTCTTCCGCGTCGTCATCGTGGAGGGTTCCGAGGAGGTCGTACGGGCCCATGCCGACGCCATCGACCGGCGGTTGTACAAGGTCACGGACCTGGAAGCGGACCTCGCCGACTTCGCGCACGCCTGGATGAGTCCGATGTACGAGTTCGGCGACCACTTCTCCCTCGTACGGCAGTTGCGGGCCGAAATCGGCCATGTTCCGCAGGAGTTCGTGGACGCCTGGCGGGCGTCCGGGCCCGACCGCGCGCTCAAGTTGGTGGCCGCCCGGTTCCGTGAGCTGGCCGACGAGGGGCTGCTCGACGCCCCGGACCCGGAGCGGGCCGCGATGCACTTCCTCCTGCTGACCGGGTCCGAGATCAGCGATCGCACGTACGGGGGCGTGATCCCGATGCCGGACGAGGAGCGGGACGAGCTGATCGTCTCGGGGGTGCGGGCGTTCCTGCACGGGTATCTGCCGCGACGGGAGTCCTCCGGAGGGGCGTGAGCCGGGCCTCGTCGTCCGGGAGGGGTGCCGGTGACCTCACCGGCGCCTTCGACTTCAGCCGCGGTGGACGCCGGGAAATGCGAGGGGATTCACATAAGCGTGCTGTGAAGTCCCTCGCATTTCTGTGAGTAAGTCCACGAAAACGGCTAACGATCTCTACGGCCTGCGAGGGTTGTCCACGTCTTGCTCATGTGTTCTTTGCGGGCGGTTCCCGGTAAAGATCCACAATCCCCCCACGGGAGCTCGTTCGTGGCAGCACTCGCACGCTGGTGTGTCCGGCACCGCCTTCTGGTCGTTCTGCTCTGGATCCTCGCGCTCGGCGGTACGACCGCTGCCGCAGCGGTCGCCGGATCCGCGTACTCGAACGACTACAAGGTGCCAGGCACCGAATCCGGCCGTGCCGCCCAGCTGCTGCAGAAGAGCTTCCCGGACCTCGGCGGGGACAGCGACACGATCGTCTGGCACACCGGCTCCGACACGGGTTTCGTACGGGCCGCCGATGTCGAGCAGACGATGAAGGTCACCCTCGACAAGATCGAGGACCTGCCCGGCGTGGCCTCCGTGACCGACCCGTACGACAGCCAGGGCGCCGGTCGGATCAGCGCCGACGGGCGTACCGCCTACGCCACGGTCACCTTCGACGAGCAGTCCAAGGACGTCGACCAGGCCGAGGTCCAGGCCGTCGTGGACACGGCCAAGGACGCGGAGACGGACGGCCTCCAGGTCGAGCTGGGCGGTAACGCCATCGGGCTCACCGAGTCGTCGGGCGGCCATGTCGCCGAGGTCGTCGGAGTGATCGTCGCCGCCGTGGTTCTCTTCCTCGCCTTCGGCTCGCTCGCCGCCTCCATGCTGCCGATCGCCACGGCCCTGGTGAGCGTCGGCACGGCGTACGCCGGGATCGTGCTGCTCGGCCACTTCATGACCGTCGCCGACTTCGCGCCGATGCTCGGCATGCTGGTCGGCCTCGGCGTCGGCATCGACTACGCGCTGTTCATCGTCACCAGACACCGGCGCGGGCTGAAGCGCGGGCTGCCGGTCGAGGAGGCCGCGCGGAACGCCGTGACCACCACCGGACGCGCCGTCGTCTTCGCGGGCGCAACGGTGTGCATAGCCCTGCTCGGCATGCTCATCCTGCGGCTCAGCTTCCTCAACGGCGTCGCGATCGCCGCCTCCCTGACCGTGCTCCTCACCGTCGCGGCCTCCGTGACCCTGCTGCCCTCGCTGCTCTCCTTCATCGGCATGCGCGCCCTCAGCCGCCGCGAGCGTCGCCACCTGGACGAGCACGGTCCCGCGCCGGAGCTCCCCACCGGGTTCGCCGCCCGCTGGTCCGCCTTCGTCGAGCGGCACCCCAAGCTGCTCGGAGTCGTCGCCCTCGCCGTCATGACCGTGCTGGCGCTGCCCACGCTCGGCCTGCACCTCGGCACCTCGGACCAGGGCAACAACCCGGAGACCGCCACCACCCGCCAGGCGTACGACCTGCTGGCCGACGGCTTCGGCCCCGGCGTCAACGGCCTGCTGACCCTCGTCACCGATGTCGACGGCGCCCAGGACCGGCTCGCCCTCGAGAACCTCGACACCACACTCCGGTCGACCGAGGGTGTCGCCTCGGTGACCCCGGTGACGTACGACACGGGCGGCGACACCGCGTACCTCACCGTCGTGCCGGAGTCCTCGCCGCAGTCCCAGAAGACCAGCGACCTCGTCGACCGGCTGCGCACCGACGTGCTCCCGCGGGCCGAGACGGACACCTCGCTGGACGTGCACGTCGGCGGGGTCACGGCCGGCTACGACGACTTCGCCGAGGTCATCATCGGCAAGCTGCCGCTGTTCGTGGGCGTCGTGATCGGGCTCGGCTGCCTGCTGCTGCTGCTCGCCTTCCGCTCCATCGGCATACCCCTGAAGGCCGCCGCGATGAACGTCGCGGCCGTCGCCGCCGCCTTCGGCGTCGTCGTCGCGATCTTCCAGTGGGGCTGGGGCAGCGAACTGCTCGGCCTCGGCAGCGCGGGCCCGATCGAACCGTTCCTGCCCGTGATCATGGTGTCCGTGCTCTTCGGACTCTCCATGGACTACCAGGTCTTCCTGGTCAGCCGGATGTACGAGGAATGGCTGGAGACCGGCGACAACCGGCGGGCCGTCCGCGTCGGCCTCGCCGAGACCAGCCGGGTGATCAACTCCGCCGCCGTGATCATGATCTCGGTCTTCCTGGCCTTCGTGCTCAGCGGCGACCGCGTCATCGCGATGTTCGGCATCGCGCTCGCCGCCGCGGTCGCGCTCGACGCCTTCGTCCTGCGTACGCTCCTGGTGCCCGCCCTGATGCACATGCTGGGCGGTGCCAACTGGTGGCTGCCCCGCTGGCTCGACCGCCGTCTGCCTCGCATCAGCATCGAACCGTCCGAGTCCAGCCCTGCCGTCCCTGCCGGTCCCGCCGGCTCCTCCCATGCGACGATTCCCGCTGCGCGCGACGGCGCGCTGAGGGACGTACTCGTGAAGGAGCGGCAGCAGGATGTACGCGATATCCCTGGGTGAGGACGGCGCCGAACTGCGACCCCTGGAGCCCTGGCACGCCGAGGAGTTCCTGGCGCACCTGGAGCGGGGACGTGAGTTCATCGGGCGGCACATCCCCTTCGGGGCGAATGTCACAGATGCCGACTCCGCGCGCGAGCTCCTCCAGTCGTACGCCGACAAGCGCGCCGCCGACACCGGCAGCCTGCACGGGCTGTGGCTGGACGGAAAGCTCGTCGGCGGTGTGCTGTTCCTGCACTTCGACGCCGAGCGGGGCACCTGCGAGGTCGGATGCTGGCTTGAACCGGCCGGCGCGGGACGCGGACTGGTCACCCGCGCCATGCGGATCCTCATCGACTGGGCGGTCGAGGAGCGCGGCATCCACCGTGTGGAGTGGCAGGCGTCGACCGCCAACGAACCGAGCATCAATGTGGCGCGGCGGCTGGGCATGAGCCGCGACGGCGTGCTCCGGGAGGTCTACCCCTACCGGGGCGTGCGCCAGGACCTCGAAGTGTGGTCCGTGCTCGCGCCGGAATGGCGTGACGCACGCACGCGTGCAGCTCGCGACGATCATTAAGACACTTCTCAGACAGCGTCCGTACGGTGCGGTGCATGGGATCCAAGACAGTTGACGAGGCCGGCACCGACACCGGCACCGAGGCAAAGCGCGACGAGGAGGACGTGCAGCTCACGAAGGACGGCGACACGGCCGCGGACCAGGCCGACGCCGAGGCGTACGAGGACGACGAGCAGGCGTACAAGGACTCCGCTGACGGCGCCGATGCGGCTGCCGGAGGCTCCGGAGTGGGCCAGGGTGCAGCCGCCGTCGTCTCCGCCGGGCTCGGCATCGTTTCGCTGACGGGCAGCTGGGTCGGCACGGTGGCCTCCGCGCGACAGGAGATCGTCGGCCAGCTGGAGATGCAGGCCGCGTCCAACCCGAGCGTGGCAACGCAGCTCCAGGCGCTCTACGGCGATGCCTGGCAGGCCACCGCTCTGTGGGGCGGGCTCTTCGCGGTGGTCGCACTGGTCGTCGGCGTCGTGGTGCTCGCGCGGCCCGCGTTCGGGAACCCCGACCGGGTGCAGGCCCCGTGGATCAAGTCGGTCGCCTGGGCGGGCGTCTCGCTCGGCGTCGTCGGTCTGCTGCTGGCCGCCCTCAAGTACTCCGACGTCCTGCTGTCCGTACCCAGCGCCGGCTGAACCGCCTACTGGGAAGCTGACTCAAAAACCGCACGTCCTGAGGGGCCTTAGGTCCGCCGCGAGCTACTTACGGCAGACCTAAGGCCCCTCCCGTGCGCAAGATGCGGAACTCTCCCGATGTGACGCACCCCCCTTGGAGACGAAGGTTGAGGCATCGCACCAAGCGAGGCCCGAAACCGACTCTTCATGAGGGGTACGAGATGTTCGAGTACGAGCTCCAGCAGATCCGTTCCGCCGAGATGATCCGCGAGGCCGACAACTACCGGCTGGCGCGCGAGGCCATTCGCGCCCGCCGTGCCGCCCGCCGCTCCGCGAAGGACGACACCGAAGGGCGGGTGAACCGCCGCCCGCACTCACGCCGCCACCGCTTCGCACGCGCGGCGTGATGCCGGCCGGGGAAGGCGCCGCGAGCGCCGGCAGTGCCGGGAGCCCGGGGGGACTCCCGGCACTGCGCCGTGCAGGGCAGTCGGGGACGGGCGGGGCGCCGAAAATCGCTGCCGCGTTGTCAGACCCCTGTGCGATGCTCGGCGTTGTGGAGACCAGGTCCGTCAGTCCGGTCTTCGTCGGTCGCGCCGACGAGCTGGACGTGCTGAACGACGCGCTCGCCCGCGCTGCCGGTGGGGGCACCTCCCAGGCGTTCAGCACTGGGGGAGAGCCACAGGCGTTGCTGGTCGGCGGTGAGGCGGGCGTCGGAAAGACGCGGCTCATCGAGGAATTCGCCGGCGCGGCCGACCGCGAGGGCGCTGTCGTGGCGCTCGGCGGCTGTGTCGAGATCGGCGCCGACGGGCTGCCGTTCGCCCCCTTCTCCACCGCCCTGCGCGCCCTGCGCCGCCAACTGCCCGACGAGCTGGCCGCCGCCGCGGCCGGGCAGGAGGAGGAGCTGGCCCGGCTGCTGCCCGAGCTGGGCGACACCTCGCGGGGGCGGCACGACGAGGAGGGCATGGCCCGCCTCTTCGAACTCACCGTCCGCCTCCTGGAGCGCGTCGCCGCCGAGCGCACGGTGGTCGTCCTCCTGGAAGACCTGCACTGGGCCGACGCCTCGACCCGCCACCTCCTCGCCTACCTCTTCCGTACGCTCCGCAGCGGCCGGCTCGTCGTCGTCGCCACCTATCGCGCCGACGACGTCCACCGCCGTCATCCGTTGCGTCCGCTGCTGGCCGAGCTGGACCGGCTGCGCACGGTCCGCCGTATCGAACTCGGCCGCTTCAGCCGCGCGGAAGTCGGCCGCCAGATCGCCGGAATCCTCGCCTCCGAGCCCACCCCGACCCTGGTCGACGAGATCTTCGAACGCTCCGACGGGAACGCCTTCTTCGTCGAGGAGCTCGCCGTAGCGGCGAGCGAGGGCTGCCGCACCGGCCTCACCGACTCCCTCCGCGACCTGCTCCTGGTCCGCGTCGAGAGCCTGCCCGAGAGTTCCCAGCGGGTCGCCCGGATCGTCGCGGAGGGCGGCTCCACCGTCGAGTACGGACTGCTCGCCGCCGTGGCGCAGCTCTCCGAGGACGATCTCATCGAGGCGCTGCGGGCCGCGGTGGGCGCCAACCTCCTGCTCGCGACACCCGACGGGGACGGCTACCGCTTCCGGCACTCCCTGGTGCGCGAGGCCGTCGCCGACGACCTGCTGCCCGGCGAGCGCTCCCGCCTCAACCGGCGGTACGCCGAAGCGCTGGAGGCCGACCCGACGCTCGTACCCGCCGATGAGCGCGCCGCCCGCCTGGCCAGCTACTGGTACCACGCGCACGACGCGGCCAAGGCCCTGCCCGCCGTCCTCGACGCCTCCGTGGCGGCCCGCCGCCGGCACGCCCACTCCGAGCAACTGCGGCTCCTGGAGCGGGCGATGGAGCTGTGGGACAGCGCCCCCGATGCTGTACGGGCCGAGCTGCGCCCCGTCGACTACGCCGAGGCCTATCCGCCCTGCGGCTGCGCCCCGACCCCTCAGTGCGGTTGCGACCCGGTCAACAAGCCGCTGACCTATCTCGACCTGATGGCCGAGGCGGCCGTCGCGGGCCGGCTCTGCGGGGAGCGCGAGCGCGCTCTGAAGATCACCAAGCGGGCTCTACAACTCATGGAGGGCGAGGGCGAGCCCCTGCGCGCCGCCTGGTTCTGGACCCAGCGCTCCCGACTGGTGCAGGCACTGGGCCGCGGCGACGGCTGGAAGGAACTCGGCACCGCCGAGGAACTGGTGCGAGGTCTGCCGCCCTCGGAGGTACACGCCGAGGTCCTGGCGACGGTCGCCGGCTGGTCCATGCTCCATACCCCGGGACCAGACGCTCTGACGGACGCCGAGCGCGCCGTGGAGTACGCGCGCATGGTGGGCGCCCGTGAGATCGAGCTGAACGCGCGGCTCACCCTCGGCGGACTCATGGTCGAAGCGGGGGACATCGAGGCGGGTCTCGCCGAGTTGTACGAGGTCCGGAGCCAGTCGGTGGAGCTCGGGGCGGCCCGGGAGGTGGGCCGCAGTTATGTGAACCTGCCAGCCACTCTGGAAGACATCGGCCGCTCCAAGGAGGCTGTCGGCATCCTGCGGGACGGTCTTGAACTCACCCGGAGAATGGGCCTGTTGGAGTCGGAGTCCTGGGTGTGGGACAACCTCTCGGATTCTCTCTACTCCCTGGGCCAGTGGGAGGAGGCCGGTCAGGCCGCGACGAACGCTCAGCATGCCCTCCCGAGCGCCAAGCCGCATGGCGGCGCGTGCCTGAGCTTGGCCGACATCGCGCTCGCCCGGGGAAATCTTGCCGAGGCGGGTCGCCACCTGGACGCCGCCCGCGACGCGTATGGCACCCACGACCCCATGCCGCGGAACTCCCTGCCGCTGGCCCGGCTCGCCCTCACTCTCGCCGCGGCCGAGGGCCGCCTCCCCGACGCCCGCGCCGAACTCGACCGCGCGCTGGAGGCCGGCCTCCCACCCGGCACCCAGCGCCACGGCTGGCCGCTGCTGCTCGCCGCCGCCACCGCGGAGGCCGACGCCCGCGGTCTGCCCGCCGCCGAACAGGGCCGCACCGAGTACGTCGAGCGCATCCGCGAGAGCGCCAAGCCGCTCGCCACGAACGTGCCGCTCTGGGGGGCGTACGAGCGTTGGGTGCGCGCCGAACTGCTGCGCGCCGAGGGCAGGGACACCACGGACGACTGGTCCGCCGCCGTGACCGCCTTCGAGCCGCTGGAGCGTCCCTACGACCTGGCCCGCGTCCGCCACCGCCTAGCCGGGTCCCTGCTGGCCTCCGGCCCTGGCGACGACGACGCCCGCGACCGTGCCACCGAGCTCCTGCGCCTGGCCGGAGCCGTCGCCGGCCACCTCCGCGCCCGCCCCCTCGCCGAGTCCGTCGCCCTGCTCGCCCAACGCGCCCGCCTCACCCTGACGCGCACCCCGGGGACCCCGGAGCGGACCGCCCTCACTCCCACCGACCCGGCCGAGGCGCTCGGCCTCACCAGCCGCGAGCGCGACGTCCTGCGCCTGGTCGCCGCCGGCCGCAGCAACCGCCGGATAGCCGAGGAACTCTTCATCTCCCCGAAAACGGCCAGTGTCCACGTCTCCAACATCCTCGCCAAGCTGAACGTCTCCGGCCGCGGCGAGGCAGCGGCACTGGCCCACCGGCTGCGGCTGTTCCCGCCGGAGACACCCGCTGCCAAAGCGGCAGGGTGACGCTTACGCTGTGAAGAACCCCGGGCCGAGGGAGGCGCCGTGTTCAACATGATCGAGCAGCTCTTCGCACCCGGCCGCAAGCACACCGAAGACGAGCGCAACCGGCTGGAGATGACCCGCGAGGACACCGGGGACGGCGATCCGGGGCGCGGGCCGATAGACCTCACGTCCGGGAAGGTCGTCGTACGCCTGCCTGCGCAGACGCCCGCGGAACCGGGCCCCGACGAGGGCTGAGAACAAGCCCGTCCGGAACCGCCCTACGTCACCTCCAGCTCAAGAATCTTGTCGTCCCCGTCCTCCGGGGACCCCCGGCCGTCCGTTTCGCTGGTGACCAGCCACAGCTTGTTGCCGCCCGCCGGGACCACCGTGCGCAGGCGGCCGTGTTCGCCCTCCAGGAAGGCCTGGGGGTCGGCCGCCGTCTCCGTGCCGCTGAGGGGGATGCGCCACAGGCGCTGGCCGCGCAGGCCCGCCATCCAGATGGAGCCCTCCGCGTAGGCGATGCCGCTGGGGGAGGCCTCGGCCACGCCCCACTGGGCGACCGGGTCGTGGAACTGGGAGTCGTCGGACTTGCCCTCGGCGTCCGGCCAGCCGTAGTTGTCGCCCGGCTCGATGTGGTTCAGCTCGTCCCAGGTCTGCTGGCCGAACTCGGAGGCCCACAGGCGCTTTTCGGAGTCCCAGGCCAGGCCCTGCACATTGCGGTGGCCGTAGGAGTAGACGGGGGAGTCGAAGGGATTGCCCGGAGCCGGCTCGCCATCCGGGGTCAGCCGGAGGATCTTGCCGCCCGTGGAGTTCCTGTCCTGGGCCAGCTCGGCTTCGTACCGCTCGCCCGTGCCGGCGTAGAGCATCTTGTCCGGGCCGAAGGCGATCCGCCCGCCGTTGTGATTCGTGCCCTTCGGGATGCCCCTGAACACCGTGTCGGGAGCGCCCAGTTGCTCACCCGCCGGCTTCTCCGCGTCGTACAGCATGCGCACGATGCGGTTGTCCGACGCCGAGGTGAAGTACGCGTAGACCATGTGGTCCGAGGCGTACTCCGGTGAGAGCGCGAGGCCCATCAGGCCGCCCTCGCCTGCGGCGGCGACGCCCGGCACCGTGCCCACCTCGGTCTTCTTGCCGCTCTCCGTGTCGACCTGCGTGATCGTCCCCTCGTCCCGCGAGGACACCAGCAGGCCGCCCTCGGGCAGGGGCGCGAGACCCCACGGCGTGTTCAGCCCCTCGGCGACGGTCCGCACGACCTCCACGGAGCCCTTCGCGGGCGGTGCCCCCTCGGTCGCCTGCCCCCCGGGCGAGGACCCCGACTCCGTACGACTGGGGGAGGCGTTCGCTCCGCCGTCCGACCCCTCCTCGTCGCCGGAAGAACAGCCGGCCGTCAGCAGGAGCGCGGCAGCGGCCAACACGGCCGTCACAGCTCGACGTTGCACGATCTGGATCCCTTCGACGCGGCAGGTTCTACTGTTCATACACCGCAACCGCCTCATAGGTTCCCGATCTCCGGACGCGAAGTCCGACGAGATCCGGACGCGCGTTACGGCGAGACCCTTACGCGGCCCTCGAACCACCCTCGCTCATCAAGCTGTGAGCCTGTGGCGCATTCGAGCCGGTGGTGCGTCTGAGCCCCTACTGCATCCCGCTCAGTCCCACGACCCCTGAGCCGAAGGCAGCTCCGCCACCTCCGCGAGATCCCGCGCCGACAGGCGCAGCCCGGCCGCCCCCGCGTTCTCGGCCGCCCACCGCTCCCGCTTGGCCCCCGGCACCGGCACCACATGCCGCCCCTGCGCGAGCACCCACGCGAGCGCCACCTGCGCCGGAGTGACCTCCTCGCCGCTCTCCTCCCCATGCCGCCGCGCGATACGGCGCAGACCGGCCACGATCGGCTGGTTCGCGGCCATCATCTCGGCCGTGAAGCGGGGATGCCGGGCGCGTACGTCATCGGGTTCGAAGCCCTCGCCGGGCGTGAGCGTGCCGGTCAGGAAGCCGTTGCCGAGCGGCATCGCGGCCAGGAAACCGATGCCGCGCGCCTCGCACCAGGGCAGCAGCCCGTCCAGTGCCTCCGGCGACCAGACCGACAGCTCGGCCTCCACGGCGCTCACCGGGAAGACCTGCTGCACCCGCTCCAGCTGCCGGATCGTTCCGTCGTGCAGGCGTGCCCCCGAGCGGCGGCCGGAGCGGGCGCCCACCGCGCACAGCCCGAGCGCCCGTACCTTCCCCGCCGTCACCAGCTCCGCCATCGCGCCCCAGGTCTCCTCGACGGGCACCTCGGGGTCGGCGCGATGCAGCTGGTACAGGTCGATGACGTCCGTCTGCAGCCGCCGCAGCGAGGCGTCGCAGGCCCGTTTCACATAGCCGGGACGGCCGTTGGCCACGATGTGCTGCTCACCGACCAGCAGCCCGCACTTGGTGGAGACGAAGGCCTCGGGGCGCCGCTCCTTGAGTACCCGGCCCAGCAGCAGCTCATTGGTGAACGGCCCGTACATGTCGGCGGTGTCGAGGAGGCTCGAGCCCCGGTCGAGGGCCGTGTGCAGGGTCCGCAGCGACTCGTCGCCCCGCTGCCGCGAAGCCGAGTACGCCCAGCTCATCGGCATGCATCCGAGCCCGACAGCCCCCACCTCGAGCGCCGCAGCCCCGATCGTCCTGCGCTCCACCTGGCCGTGCCTCCCTTTCCCGAGCCCCAAAACTAACCTCTGGGTCTGTCGATGCTTCGCCTAGCCTCCTGAGCATGACTTCCGAAGTGTGGCTCCCCTTCGACCCAGCCGACATCGATGGCCTCCCCGAAGGCCTCGACTACCGCTTCTGGGACGGTGAGCAGGACTTTCCCGCCGACCCCGCCGACTGCGCGTTCTATGTCGTGCCCTACATGAAGAGCAGCGAGATCTCGGTGCGTCCGATGGCCGAAATGACGTCCGTACGGGTCGTGCAGACGATGTCGGCCGGAATCGACCACGTCCAGCCGGGCCTCGGACTGCTCCCCAAGGGCGTGCAGTTGTGCAACGCGCGCGGGGTGCACGACGCCAGTACGGCCGAGCTCACGCTGACGCTGATCCTCTCCTCACTGCGGGGCGTCCCCGACTTCGTACGCGGACAGGACCGCGAGGAGTGGCGGTCCGGGTTCCGGCCGGCGCTCGCCGACAAGTCCGTTCTGATCGTCGGATACGGCTCGGTCGGCGCCGCGATCGAGGACCGGCTCGCGCCCTTCGAGGTCGCGCGGGTGGCGCGCGTCGCGCGCTCCGCACGTGAGACGGAGCGCGGTCCCGTGCATCCGATCACCGCACTGCCCGAACTCCTCCCGGACGCCGACGTCGTGGTGCTCATCACCCCCCTCACCGAGCAGACGAAGGGCCTGGCGGGCGCCGGCTTCCTGGCGCGGATGAAGGACGGCGCACTGCTGGTGAACGTCGCCCGCGGCGGTGTCGTCGACACGAAGGCGCTGCTCGCCGAGCTGGAAAGCGGCCGGATCCGAGCGGCTCTTGACGTCACCGATCCCGAACCGCTGCCCAAGGGACACCCGTTGTGGCATGCGCCGGGCGTGCTCATCAGTCCGCATGTGGGGGGTCCGACATCCGCGTTTCTTCCGCGGGCCAAGCGGCTCCTGGTGGACCAGTTCCATCGATTTGTGAACCGGGAGCCGATGCGAAACGTGGTCCTTACGACGGGCGCGTAGCCTCTGCGACCACCCTCCGCAGTCCCCCGACTGCGGTGGGTTCACGTATCACCGCTGGTCGTCACGGAGAGTAGAGGGACTATGTCCCTGAGTGACGGAACTGGTGTATCGTCCGGACAGGGGATGCGCCGCACACCGGACGGCGCCGGGGACGAGACGTGGACTGTGAGGGGGGCGACGGGCGATGTACGGCCTATGGACCAACGATCCGAAGCGGCGGGGCCGCCGACGGCAAATCCCGCGCGCACCACGCAAAAGCGGCCACGGCCACCTTCACCACCGCAGGCCCAGTGGTCGCAGGCGGCACGCGCCTCCACCTTCGAACCGGCTTCGCACGGCTCGGTCGGGAGGACCTCCTTCGGCAAGCCGGGACCAGAGGGACTCGGGGGCGGCACGGACCGGAGGGACACAGTGAGTTCCCAGGGGGCGCTGCTGGCCCGTCGCCCGCTCGCCGACTCCGGCACAAGCCTGGTCCCGCAAGTGGTGCTGGCCCTGGTGTGCGCGGCGTACACCATCGGCTGCGTGTTCAACTGGGGCTCGCAGACGCTCGCGTTGATCATGGGTGACTTCGGGCTGAGCGCGGCAGCCGCCGCCGCGGCCGTCTCCTGCTTCCTCGCCGCCCAGCCCGGCCGCAGCCGCTTTCGGCCCGCCTGGCTGCTGTTCGCCCTCTCCTCCGCGATGACGGCGGCGGGCAACTTCCTCTGGGGCTGGTACGAGATCGTCCTGTCCCGCCCGATACCCAGTCCCAGTTACGCCGACCTCTTCTTCCTGTGCTTCGCACCGCCGGCCATCGTGGGACTGCTCGTGTTCGCCAAACGGCCCGTGACCAAGTCCGGCTGGATCTGCCTGGCGCTGGACGCCTGGCTCATCGGCGGCTCGCTGCTCACGCTCTCCTGGAGCCTCGCGCTCGCCCAGGCGGCCAAGGCCGGGGGGCCGAGTGTCGCGCACACCGCGCTGTCGCTGGGGTACCCCCTGCTGGACATCGCCCTGATCAGCATGGTGCTGGTGCTGCACTTCAGGCGATCGCCCGTCCACAGGTCCGCGGTGAACACCGCGATCGGCGCCCTCGCCCTGACGGTGATGTGCGACGCGCTGTTCACCTCACCGCTGCTGCACAACGACTACCGCTCGGGCCAGTTGCTCGACGCCGGCTGGTTCGCCGGTTCGCTGCTGCTCGCCTACGCCCCCTGGGTGGGGCACCGAAACGGCCAGGCGGAAACGGAAGAAGAGGGACACACGCGCGTGGTGGTCGGCTATGTGCCGGGGCCCCGACCGGGACAAGCGGCACCCCTGCCGGAACAACCGGCCCAGGTGCCCCTCCAGGAAGGAGGTCTCAGCCGGCATCCGGCGGGCCGGCCCATCGCCGGTTCGCTCGCGGCACTCACGCCCTATCTGGCCGCGGCCGTCTGCACGTTGGGCATTCTCTACAACGTGCTCAACGGCCGCAGCGTCGACCGCGTGGTGCTCATCACCGGTGGCACGGTCGTACTCGCCCTCGTCGTACGCCAGGGCATCATGCTGCTCGACAACATCACCCTCACCCAGGAACTGGCCCAGAAGGAGAACCACTTCCGCTCCCTGGTGCAGGGCTCCAGCGACGTCATCATGATCGCCGCGCCGAACGGCATCCTCCAGTACGTCAGCCCGGCCGCCGCCGGAGTCTACGGCCGGCCCGCGGAGGAGCTCGAAGGGACCGAACTCGCCTCGCTCATCCACCCGGAGGACCTGGGCTGCGTGGTGCACGAAGTGCGCCGCTTCCTCGCCGCCGGCCCCGGCAAGGAACCCACCACCCGCATCGAGTGCCGCTTCAGGTCCGGCGACGGCGGCTGGCTCAACGTCGAGTCGACCGTCAACCGGCACCACGGCGGCCTCATCCTCAACAGCCGTGACGTGACCGAACGGGTGCGCCTGCAGGCCCAGTTGCAGCACAACGCCGAGCACGACCCGCTCACCGACCTGCCCAACCGCGCCCTGTTCACCCAGCGCGTCCAGCAGGCGCTCTCCGGCCGCCGCTCCTCCGACCGCGGCACCGCCGTTCTCTTCATCGACCTCGACGGCTTCAAGGCCGTGAACGACACGATCGGGCACCAGGCAGGCGATGAGCTGCTCGTCCAGGCCGCCCGCAGACTCCAGGACGCCGTACGGCAGGGGGACACCGCCGCCCGGCTCGGCGGCGACGAGTTCGCGGCCCTCATCGTCGGCGACGGCACCCGCGACCGCACCGCGCGTGAACGCCATATCTTCGAGCTCGCCGACCGGCTCCGCGTCACCCTCTCGCAGCCGTACTCCATCGACGGCAACGACGTCCGGGTGGCCGCCTCCATCGGCGTCGCCTTCGCCGAACCGGGCCTCGGCGCGGGCGAGTTGCTGCGCAACGCCGACCTGGCGATGTATCGCGCCAAGGCGGCGGGCAAGGGCCGCGTCGAGCTGTACGCGCCACAGATGCAGCAGGACGTCGTACGCAAGGCGGAGCTCGCGACCCGGCTGCGGGCCGCGCTGCACGACGGCGAGTTCGCGCTGCTGCACCAGCCGGTGGTCTGTCTCGACACCGGCCGGATCGCGACGGTCGTCGCGCAGGCGCGCTGGCGCTCGGCCCAGGGCGCGCTGCTCACGCCCGCCGACTTCCTGCGCGTGTCCGAGGACAGCGACCGCACCGCCGAGCTGGGCCGCTGGGTGCTGGAGGAGGCCATCGAGCAGGCCGCCGAGCGCGGTGCCACCGGGCTCGGTGTGCCCGTCGCCGTCCGGATGAGCGCCGGCCGGCTCCTCGACCGGTCGATGCCCCTCAGCTCCGTTGAAGCCCTGCTGACCCGGCACGGCGTGGCCTCCGGCGCCCTGGTCATCGAACTGGCCGAGACGGATCCCCGGGTCTCCTTCGACGAGTTGGAGCGCCGCCTGAGCGCGCTCAGGCGCCTCGGCGTCCGGATCGCCCTGGACGGCTTCGGCAGCGGCTACGCGGCTATCACCGCGCTACGGCGCCTCCCCGTCGACGTACTGAAGCTCGACCGCTCTCTGGTTGAGGGCGTCGTCGAGTCGGCCCGGCTGCACAAGATCACCGGTGGGCTGCTCCGTATCGCTCGTGATCTCGGGCTGCAGTCGGTGGCCGACGGAGTTGACCGGCCCGAGCAGGTCGCCGCGCTGCGCGAGATGGGCTGCACCCATGGCCAGGGCATGGCGTTCTCCGAACCGCTCGACGAGGTCCGGCTGCGCCGCGCACTGGCCTCCGGCCACTACCCCGTGCCCGGTCGCCCGGCCGAGCCGGTCCTCGTCAGTGGCTCGGTGGCCGGGGTCTACGCAGGTGGAGGCTCCGGTGCCTATACGGTCAGCGGCTCTCCGGGGGCGTACGCCACAGGGACGGCCCTGCGCTCACATAATGAGACTCCCGTCCCACCCACTTGACAGGCACAGTATGCCGGGGAGAGGGTCTGTGCCATGCGCACCCGAATTCTCGTACTTGGAAAGCGCGTCGGCTGAGCTGGGAACGACCGGATCGATGATCCGGAACTCCCAGCGACCGCACCCGACGCGCTCCCCTCGCTTGCCTCACGGCACGAGGGGTTTTTTGTTGCACCAACACCAGTCGAACTTCGTACAAACTTCGCAAAAACCCTCAGCATCGAGAAGAGAATGCCGATGACCGAGCAGGCCACCGGGGCCCACCATCCGCAGCCGCGGCCCCGTTCCTCAGGGCAGCCGTCCGCGCCCGAGCACGTCACGGGTGCGCAGTCCCTCATCCGCTCTCTCGAGGAGGTCGGGGCCGAGACGGTATTCGGCATTCCCGGCGGTGCGATCCTCCCGGCCTACGACCCGATGATGGACTCCAAGCGGGTGCGGCACGTGCTGGTCCGCCACGAGCAGGGCGCCGGCCACGCGGCCACCGGGTACGCGCAGGCCACCGGCAAGGTCGGCGTCTGCATGGCGACGTCCGGGCCCGGCGCGACCAACCTGGTGACGCCGATCGCGGACGCGCACATGGACTCGGTGCCGCTGGTCGCGATCACCGGCCAGGTCGCGTCCAAGGCGATCGGCACGGACGCCTTCCAGGAGGCGGACATCGTCGGCATCACGATGCCGATCACCAAGCACAACTTCCTCGTCACCAAGGCCGAGGACATCCCGCGGACCATCGCGGAGGCGTTCCACATCGCCGCCACCGGCCGCCCGGGGCCGGTCCTCGTCGACATCGCCAAGGACGCCCTCCAGGCGCGTACGACCTTCCAGTGGCCGCCCGCCCACGACCTGCCCGGCTACCGCCCGGTGACCAAGCCGCACGCCAAGCAGATCCGCGAGGCCGCCAAGCTGATCACCGCCGCCAAGCGGCCCGTCCTGTACGTCGGCGGCGGCGTCATCAAGGCCGGCGCGACCGCCGAGCTGAAGGTCCTCGCAGAACTCACCGAAGCGCCCGTCACCACCACCCTGATGGCGCTCGGCTCATTCCCCGACAGCCACCCGCTGCACGTGGGAATGCCGGGCATGCACGGTTCGGTCACCGCCGTCACCGCGCTGCAGAAGGCCGACCTGATCGTCGCCCTCGGAGCCCGCTTCGACGACCGCGTCACCGGCAAGCTGGACAGCTTCGCCCCGTACGCCAAGATCGTCCACGCCGATATCGACCCGGCCGAGATCGGCAAGAACCGCGCCGCCGACGTGCCGATCGTCGGGGACGCCCGCGAGGTCATCGCCGACCTGATCCAGGCCGTGCAGAAAGAGCACAGCGAGGGCAACACCGGCGACTACAGCGCCTGGTGGAAGGACCTGAGCCGCTGGCGCGACAACTACCCGCTCGGCTACGACCAGCCCGACGACGGCTCGCTCTCGCCGCAGCAGGTCATCGAGCGCATCGGTCAACTCGCCCCGGAGGGGACGATCTTCGCGGCGGGCGTGGGCCAGCACCAGATGTGGGCCGCGCACTTCATCCAGTACGAGAAGCCCTCGACCTGGCTCAACTCCGGCGGCGCCGGAACGATGGGCTACGCGGTCCCGGCCGCCATGGGAGCCAAGGCGGGGCGTCCGGACCGTACGGTCTGGGCTGTCGACGGCGACGGCTGCTTCCAGATGACCAATCAGGAACTCACCACCTGCGCCCTGAACAACATCCCGATCAAGGTCGCCATCATCAACAACGGCGCCCTCGGAATGGTCCGCCAGTGGCAGACCCTCTTCTACAACCAGCGCTACTCCAACACCGTGCTGCACTCCGGCCCCGAGGCGGACAGCGTGGGATCCAACAGCGGCTCCCCCGCGGCGCCGAGCGCGGGCACCCGCGTCCCCGACTTCGTGAAGCTGTCGGAGGCCATGGGCTGCCACGCGATCCGCTGTGAGTCCCTGGACGACCTGGACAAGGTCATCGAAGAGGCGAACTCCATCAACGACCGCCCGGTCGTCGTCGACTTCATCGTCCACGAGGACGCGATGGTCTGGCCGATGGTCGCCGCCGGCACCTCGAACGACACGATCATGGCCGCCCGGGACGTCCGCCCCGACTTCGGCGACAACGAAGACGACTGAGCGAGAGAGACCACACAGAAATGTCCAAGCACACGCTCTCCGTCCTGGTCGAGAACAAGCCAGGTGTCCTCGCCCGGATCACCGCCCTGTTCTCCCGCCGCGGCTTCAACATCGACTCGCTCGCCGTCGGAGTCACCGAGCACCCCGAGATCTCCCGTATCACCATCGTGGTGAACGTGATCGAGGACCTGCCGCTCGAACAGGTGACGAAGCAGCTCAACAAGCTCGTCAACGTCCTGAAGATCGTCGAACTCGAGCAGGGCTCGGCCGTTCAGCGGGAACTCGTTCTGGTGAAGGTCCGCGCCGACAACGAGACCCGCTCCCAGATCGTCGAGATCGTCCAGCTGTTCCGCGCCAAGACCGTGGACGTCTCCCCGGAGGCCGTCACCATCGAGGCCACCGGCTCCAGCGACAAGCTGGAGGCCATGCTCAAGATGCTGGAACCCTTCGGCATCAAGGAACTCGTCCAGTCCGGCACCATCGCGATCGGCCGCGGCGCGCGTTCGATCACGGACCGGTCGCTGCGTGCGCTGGATCGTTCCGCGTAATTCTTGATACGGGCGGTCGCGCCCCCAAACAGGGGGGCCTGCCGCCCGTATTCCGAGACCCGGAAACTTCCCTTCCCCTCACCGTCATACGGTGGGACGCAACACCTGTACTCCCGAGGAGAGAACCCAAAGTGGCCGAGCTGTTCTACGACGCTGACGCCGACCTGTCCATCATCCAGGGCCGCAAGGTCGCGGTCATCGGCTACGGCAGCCAGGGCCACGCCCACGCGCTGTCGCTGCGCGACTCGGGTGTCGACGTCCGCGTCGGTCTGCACGAGGGCTCCAAGTCCAAGGCGAAGGCCGAGGAGCAGGGGCTGCGCGTGGTGACCCCGTCGGAGGCCGCCACCGAGGCCGACGTCATCATGATCCTGGTGCCGGATCCGATCCAGGCGCAGGTCTACGAGGAGTCCATCAAGGACAACCTCAAGGACGGCGACGCGCTGTTCTTCGGCCACGGCCTGAACATCCGCTTCGACTTCATCAAGCCCCCGGCGAACGTCGACGTCTGCATGGTCGCCCCCAAGGGCCCGGGTCACCTCGTGCGCCGCCAGTACGAGGAGGGCCGCGGCGTTCCGTGTATCGCGGCCGTCGAGCAGGACGCCACCGGCAGCGCCTTCGAGCTGGCCCTCTCGTACGCCAAGGGCATCGGCGGCACCCGCGCCGGCGTCATCAAGACGACCTTCACCGAGGAGACCGAGACCGACCTGTTCGGTGAGCAGGTCGTCCTGTGCGGTGGTACGGCCGCGCTGGTCAAGGCCGGTTTCGAGACGCTGACCGAGGCCGGCTACCAGCCGGAGATCGCGTACTTCGAGTGCCTGCACGAGCTGAAGCTGATCGTGGACCTCATGTACGAGGGCGGCCTGGACAAGATGCGCTGGTCGATCTCCGAGACCGCCGAGTGGGGCGACTACGTCACCGGCCCGCGGATCATCACGGATGCCACCAAGGCCGAGATGAAGAAGGTCCTCGCCGAGATCCAGGACGGCTCCTTCGCCCGCGAGTGGATGGCCGAGTACCACGGCGGTCTGAAGAAGTACAACGAGTACAAGACCCAGGACGAGAACCACCTCCTGGAGACCACTGGCAAAGAGCTGCGCAAGCTGATGAGCTGGGTCAATGACGACGAGGCGTAAGCCGTAGGCACGGGGGCCGCAGCGACTTGCTGCGGCCCCTTCGCCGAACCTCCGGTAACCGCTCGTCCGCGGCGCGCAGCCACGGACGGGTGATCCTTCCGCGGAGGCGCAGGACGTCCTCCCGCGCGGCACTAGACTGCTGCACTACATACGCGTCGGGCCCACAGCGTCGTGCGTCTTCCACGCGGCAATCCCTCCACCGCATGCGGCCGTCGGGACGGCCGTCCGCATTGGACTTGTGAGGACTCACGTGAGCACTGCTGCCAACGGCAAACCGGTCGTACTCATCGCTGAAGAACTGTCGCCCGCGACCGTCGACGCCTTGGGCCCGGACTTCGAGATCCGGCACTGCAACGGAGCGGACCGAGCCGAACTGCTCCCCGCCATCGCCGAGGTCGACGCGATCCTGATCCGCTCCGCCACCAAGGTCGACGCCGAGGCCATCGCGGCCGCCGGCAAGCTCAAGGTCGTCGCACGAGCCGGCGTCGGCCTGGACAACGTCGACGTCTCGTCCGCCACCAAGGCCGGCGTGATGGTCGTCAACGCGCCGACCTCCAACATCGTCACGGCCGCCGAGCTCGCCTGCGGCCTGCTCCTGGCCACCGCGCGCCACATTCCGCAGGCCAACACGGCGCTCAAGAACGGCGAGTGGAAGCGCTCCAAGTACACGGGCGTCGAGCTCGCCGAGAAGACCCTCGGTGTCGTCGGCCTCGGCCGCATCGGCGCCCTCGTCGCACAGCGCATGTCGGCCTTCGGCATGAAGGTCGTGGCGTACGACCCGTATGTGCAGCCCGCGCGGGCCGCGCAGATGGGCGTGAAGGTCCTCTCCCTCGACGAGCTGCTCGAGGTCTCGGACTTCATCACCGTGCACCTGCCCAAGACCCCTGAGACCCTCGGCCTCATCGGCCACGACGCGCTGCACAAGGTCAAGCCGTCGGTGCGGATCGTGAACGCCGCGCGTGGCGGGATCGTCGACGAGGAGGCGCTGTACTCGGCGCTCAAGGAGGGCCGCGTCGCGGGCGCCGGCCTCGACGTGTACGCGAAGGAGCCCTGCACGGACTCCCCGCTCTTCCAGTTCGACCAGGTCGTCTGCACCCCGCACCTCGGGGCGTCCACGGACGAGGCGCAGGAGAAGGCGGGCATCGCGGTCGCCCGTTCCGTGCGGCTCGCGCTCGCCGGTGAGCTCGTCCCGGACGCGGTGAACGTCCAGGGCGGCGTCATCGCCGAGGACGTCAAGCCGGGTCTGCCGCTCGCCGAGAACCTCGGCCGCATCTTCACCGCCCTCGCGGGCGAGGTCGCGGCCCGCCTCGACGTCGAGGTGTACGGCGAGATCACCCAGCACGACGTCAAGGTCCTCGAACTCTCCGCTCTGAAGGGCGTGTTCGAGGATGTCGTCGACGAGACCGTGTCGTACGTCAACGCTCCGCTGTTCGCGCAGGAGCGGGGCGTCGAGGTGCGGCTGACCACCAGCTCGGAGTCGCCGGACCACCGCAATGTGGTGACGGTGCGCGGCACGCTCGGCGACGGCGAGGCGGTGTCGGTCTCCGGCACGCTGGCCGGACCGAAGCACCACCAGAAGATCGTCGCGGTGGGTGAGTACGACGTGGATCTCGCCCTCGCGGACCACATGGTCGTCTTCAAGTACGTCGACCGCCCGGGCGTCGTCGGCACCCTCGGCCGGATCCTCGGCGAGGCCGGCATCAACATCGCCGGCATGCAGGTCGCTCGTACGGACCTGGGTGGCGAGGCACTGGCGATCCTGACGGTGGACGACACGGTTCCGCAGAACGTGCTCAATGAGCTGGCCGAGGAGATCGGCGCGACGTCGGCTCGGTCGGTCAACCTCGTGTGAGGTTGTCCGCCACCTGGGGGCTCCGCCCCCAGACCCCCGTATCGGCCTGAACGGCCTCGTCCTCAAACGCCGGACGGGCTTGAAGGTGCCGGGCGGGCTGGATTTCCAGCCCGCCCGGCGTTTTTGTGTGGGGCCGCCCTCAGAGGGCCGTCGTCAGACGAGGGCAGCCTTATCGCACTCGCACTCCGTGGCCTTCGTCTCGCGGACCCGTACTCGCCGCAGTGTCACCGATGCCAGGACCGCCGCCCCCAGCAGGAGCACCGTCGCGGCGATCGCAGCCGCCTGCATTCCGTCGGTGAAGGCCTCGCGGGCCGCTGTTACGAGGGCTTCGCCCGTGCGGCCTGGTAGTTGCCGGGCCACGGCGAGTGCGCCGCCGAGCGTCTCGTGGGCCGGGCCCGGAGCCGAGGCCGGGATCCCGTCGCGGTACACCGCGGTGCCGATGGAGCCGAGAGCCGCCATGCCCAGCGCCCCTCCGAACTCCGCGCCGGTCTCCAGGACCGAGGAGGCGGTGCCGGCCTTCTCCACCGGTACTGTGCTCAGCGCCAGGTCCATCATCTGGGACATCACGACGACGATCCCGGAGGCGATGACCGCGGCCCCGCCCAGCACCAGCCACATCGAGTCCGTACCGGAGACGGTCAGCATCCCGTAACCGCAGGCGGCGACCACGAAGCCCCCGGCGACGACGTGCGCACGGTTCACCCCCCGCTGCACCAGCTGCGCGGCGACCGGCGCGGCGATCCCGACCGCTGTGCTGGGCAGCAGCCCCCACAGCGCGGCCTCCATGGAGCTCTTGCCGAGGACCGACTGGAGGTACTGCGTGGTGAAGTACGCCGAGCCCATCATCGCGAACATGGAGAGCAGGTTCAGCGAGACGGCGGGGGCGAAGCCGCGGCCGCGGAAGAGGGTGGGCGAGATCATCGGGGAGGCGATGGTGCGCTGTCGGTGGACGAAGAGGGCGGCGAAGAGCAGGCCGACGGTCACCGAGATGACGTAGCGGACGTTCCAGCCCTCCGAGGAGATCTCCTTGAGGCCGTAGATCACCGGCAGGACGGCGGCCATGGACAGCGGCACGCTCAGCAGGTCGAAGCGGCCCGGCGCCGGGTTCCTGGACTCGGGGAGCAGAATCGGGCCGAGGATCAGCAGCAGCACCATCGCGGGCAGGTTCACCAAGAAGACCGAGCCCCACCAGAAGTGCTGGACGAGGAAGCCGCTCATCACCGAGCCGAGTGCGATGCCGGCCGTCATGACGCCCGACCACAGGCCGATCGCCTTGGCGCGCTGGGCCTGGTCCGTGAACATCGTGCGGATGAGCGCCATCGTCGACGGCATCAGAGTCGCCCCGCCGATGCCGAGCACCGCACGGGCCGCGATCAGCGTCTCGGCACTGTTCGCGTAGGCCGCCACCAGCGAGGCCGCGCCGAAGGCCGCCGCGCCGATCAGGAGCAGCCTGCGACGGCCGATGTGGTCGCCCAGCGAGCCCATCGTCATCAGCAGTCCGGCGAGCACGAAGGCGTACATGTCGAAGATCCACAGCTGCTGGGTGCCGGACGGCTCCAGGTCGGCGCTGATGTCCGGGATCGCGAAGTAGAGGACGGAGACGTCCATCCCGACCAGGAGCAGCGGCAGCATCAGGACACCGGTCGCGAACCATTCGCGGCGGCCGGCAAGGGGCGCGGGGTCGGTGGTCGTGCTCGTCGGATTCGTCATGCCGAGCAATGTACGAGCGTCTTAAACGTTTGTCTAGAACGATTGTGTAAATCGACCGTATAGGACGGTCGTATGGATCGGAGTAGGGTGGCCCGCATGGGACACCGTGAGGATCTGCTCGAAGGCGCCAAGCGCTGCCTGCTGGCGAAGGGCTTCGTGCGCACGACCGCGCGCGACATCGTCAAGGAGTCGGGGACGAACCTGGCGTCGATCGGCTACCACTACGGCTCGAAGGACGCGTTGCTGGCAGAGGCCTACCTCGCGCTGGTCGGCGAGCTCTCCGACGCCTTCGAGGGCGACGGGACCGCCGAGAGCGCCACCGCACCCGGCTCCGTCGAGCGCTTCCAGGAGGCGTGGTCGAACATCATCGACACCATGCGGGGGCCCGGTTCGATGTGGCGGCTCAGCGTGGAGATCGTGGCCATGGGGGATCAGCTGCCCGCGGTGCGCGACCATCTGGCGTCGCAGCAGCGGGACGCCGAGCGCGCTCTCGTGGCGCTGTTCATGGGGGTGCCGGAGGATGAGATCCCCGACAAGACCCTGGACACGCTCGGAAGGTTCTACACGACGCTGATGACGGGCCTCATCGCACAGTGGAACTTCGACCCCGAGCACGCGCCCGACGCCGACGCGCTCACCGAAGGGCTGCGTCAGGTGATGGAGGCTGCCACTCGGAAATGATGCTCCCGTCCCGCATCTCCGCGACCCGGTCGCAGAAGTGGCGTACGAGCGCCATGTCGTGGCAGATGAACAGGTAGCCCAGGCCCAGGCGTTCCTGTAGTTCGGCCAGGAGGTTCAGGATTCCCGCGCGCAGGGACGGGTCGAGGGCGGAGACCGGTTCGTCGAGGATCAGGAGCTTGGGCTCGCAGGCCAACGCTCGGGCGATACCGGCGCGTTGGCACTGCCCGCCGGACAGCTCGTGCGGGCGGCGGTCGCCGTGGGCCGGGTCCAGGCCGACCTGTTCCAGCAGCTCGGCCACGCGGGCGGGGCCGGTTGCGCGGTCCCAACTCCCTTGTACGCGCAGGGGTTCCGCGATGGCGTCGCGGATCCGGTGGCGGGGGCTGAGTGATCCGTACGGGTCCTGGAAGACGGGTTGCATGGTCTGCCGCAGCGGCCGGAGCCGCCGCTCGTCCATCGCGGTCAACTCCTGCCCGTCGAACCAGACTTCGCCGCTGTCGGGGCGGCGCAGTTGCAGTACGGCCATGGCGGTGGACGACTTGCCGCAGCCCGACGGGCCGATGAGGCCGAGCGTCTCGCCGGGGGCGATGTCGAAGGAGGCGTGGTCCACGGCGGTGCGGGTGCCGTGGCGGACGACGAGATCGCGTACGTCCAGGAGGGGGCTCACCTGGCTCGCTCGGCTCACATCGCTCACACGGTCTCCAGGAACAACTCGGCGGGGCTGTCGGGCAGTTCGCGCCAGCGGTGACAGGCGACGGTGCGGCCGTCGTGGGTCTCGGGTTCGGGTTGCTCCGTACGGCAGCGGGTGGCGTCCGCCAGGGGGCAGCGGGGGGCGAAGGCGCAGCCGGGTGGAAGGTCGGTGGGGGCGGGCGGAGCTCCGGCGATTGCGGGGAGTCGTCGGAGTCGTGTGCTCCTGACGGGGCGCGCCTCCGGCACCGACGCCAACAGCCCCGCCGTATACGGCGCCCGTGGCCGCGCGAACACCTCATCCACCGGCCCCGCCTCGACCAACCGCCCCGCGTACATCACCACCATCCGGTCCGCGTGCTCCCGTACCGTCGCGAGGTCGTGCGTGACCAGGACGAGGGACGCGCCGGCGGCGCCCGTCCTGGTGGCCAGCAGGTCGAGGACCTGCTTCTGCGTTTCCGGGTCCTGGGCCGTCGTCGGTTCGTCGGCGATGACCAGGTCCGGCTGGTGGAGCATCGCCATGGCGATGACCGCCCGTTGGCGCATGCCGCCGGAGAACTCGTGCGGATACGCCCGCGCCTTGTCCGCCGCGATGCCGACCTCCTCCAGCGCGGCCACCGCACGGGCCCGCGCCTCCTTGCGGGAGGCGCGGTCCACGGACCGTACGGCGGCGGCGAGTTGGTCGGCCACCTGGTGTACGGGGGAGAGGGCCGAGAGCGCGTCCTGGGGGACGAGGGCGACGCGGCGGCCCCAGAGGGCGGAGCGTACGGAGCGGGGGGCGTCGACGAGTTCGTCCGCGCCCAGTCGTACGCTCCCCGTCACTGTCGCCCCGCGCGGCGGCATGCCCAGCAGTGCCCGCGCCGTCAGCGACTTGCCCGCGCCCGACTCGCCCACCACGGCGAGGACTTCGCCCTCGTGTACGTCGAAGGAGAGGCCCCGTACCGCTTCGACGGCGCCGAAGGAGATGCGCAAGTCCCGTACGGAGAGGAGGACTTCAGTACTCGGTGTACTCGGCGTGCTCATCGGACGGGCTCCTTGAGAGACTCCTTGACGGACCCCTGGACGGACTCCTTGGGGGAACGGAACGAGGCAAAGGCGACAGCGAACCGGCCCCGCCCCGAAGCCGAACCAGCCCGGGCCGCGCCCCCAGCACCCCCCGCATCCCTCTCCGCATAAGCCGCCAACGACACCGCAAGACCCGCCATCACCGCCAGCGCGACCGCCGGAGCCAGCGCCGCCCACGGAGCCCGTTCCACATACGCGCGGGACTCGTCAAGCAGCAGCCCCCACTCCGGAGCGGGCGGCTGGGCGCCCAGGCCCAGGAAGCCCAGGGAGGCCAGGGCCAGGGCGATGCCCGGCAGGCGCAGGATGGCGTGGCGGGCGACCGGGGCCGTCACGGAGGGCAGCACGTGACGCGTGAGGATCCACCACGGCGTTGCGCCGATGGCCCGTTGGGCGTGCAGGAACGTCGAGGCGCGCACCTCCTGCACCAGTGCCGCCGCGTGGGCCGCCAGCGGAGGCCAGGAGATCAGGGCCACCGCGAGCGCCGCGCCGCCCGTGCCGGGGCCCGCTGCCGCCGCGACGAGGATGCCGACGATCACCGGCGGCAGCGCGTTGGCGATGTCCGAGGAGCCCGTGGCCACGGACGGCAGGAAGCCGAGGGCGAGCGCGAGGAGCAGGCTGACCAGGCAGACCGCGGCGGCCGTGCCGACCGTCGACGCAGCCCCGTGCCCGAGCCGGGCCAGCACGTCACGGCCGAGCCCGTCCGTGCCGAGCGGGTACGCCCACGACGGCGCCTGGAGGCGGGCGGTCGTGTCCACGGCGTACGGATCGCGCAGCAGCCCCCAGCCGATACAGGTCAGCAGTACGACTCCGAGCGCCACCGGAACGGCCGGATGCGCCCGGACCGGACGGGCCGCGGGCAGCGTCAGCCCCGCGTCCCGCAGTGCCGGGCCCAGCAGCCGGCGCCGTACGAGGGCCGCGAGCGCACCCGCGACCAGGCCCAGTGTGAGCAGCGCGAGGACCGAACCCTGGAGCAGCGGCAGGTCCTGCGACTTGGCCGCCCCCAGCGCCGTACGTCCGATGCCGGGCACCGCGAACACGACCTCCACGGCGACCGCCCCGCCCGTAAGACCGACGGCGACCATGCCGAACTGCGGTACCAGCGGCGGCAGTACACGCCGCAGCGCGGCGGCCGAGATCCGCGCCTGACTGACCCCCGCACCCCGCCACAGCTCCACCCACCGCTCCTCCAGAACGGCGGGCAGCGCGTCGGCGACCAGACGGCCGAGCAGACCGCCCGCGGGGATACCCAGGGCGAGGGCGGGCAGCACCATGTACTGCGGGCCCGCCCAGCCGGAGGTCGGCAGCCAGCCCAGCCACACCCCGCCCACCAGCAACGCGAGCGTGGCGAGCAGGAATTCGGGGAGCGCGGCGAGCATCGCGGCGAACGAGCCGGCCGACCCCCGGCCGCGTACGAGCACAGGCGCGACCAGGACGCAGGTGATCAGCAGTGCGACGCCGAGGGCGGCGCCCATCAGGGACAGCGACACCTGGAGCCCGGCCACCACCGACGGCAGTACGTCGGTGCCCGACACCCAGGAGGTGCCGAGGTCGCCGCGAAGCAGTCCGGAGGCCCAGTCCCCCAGCAGGGAAAGGGGACCCGCGCCCAGTCCGAGGTCCTCGCGGATCGCGGACAGCGCCTCCTCGGTCGCCTCCTGCTCGGCGGACCGGGCGCGCAGCACGGTGAGCGCGGGGTCGCGGCCGGAGAGCCAGGGGAGCAGTCCGACGGTGGCGAGGACGGCCGCGAGGCAGCCGAGCCGGGTGAGTCCGGCCCGGCTGCCCGGTGTTCTCGCCGCCTTCAACAGGCATGCCACGAGCGTCACTTGACGTAGGTGTCCTTCGTGATCAGCTCACGCTCCCGCGGGTCGTGCGTGACATCGACGACACCGGCCGCGTCGCCCTGGATGACCCGCTCGTGCAGCATGGGGATGGCGGCGTCGGTGGCGAGCACCGCGGCCTCCGCCTCGATGACGGCCTTGCGGCGCGCGTCACCGGCCTTGGTCGCGGAGGCCTTGTCCAGAGCCGCGTCGACGGTCTTGTCGGAGAGCTGGGAGATGTTGAAGGAACCCTTGGAGCCGAAGTCGCTGTAGAGGTACGCGGCCGGGTCACCCGAGTCGAGGATCGTCGCCCGGGACAGGATGAAGGCGTCGAACTCGCCCGCCAGCGCGTCGGATTCGATGTTCGCGTACTCGCGGACGTCCAGCTTCACCTTGAACCCGGCCTTCTGGAGCTGCTGTTGCAGTGTCTGGGCCACCTCGGGCAGTTCGGCGCGGTCGGTGAACGTACCGATGGTGATGGACTTCCCGGCCGGGTCACCGGCCTTGGCGCGCTTGACCGGCGTACGCAGGTCGGCGGCCCACGGCAGCGCGGGCCCGAGCAGCCCTTCGGCGACGTCGGCGCGGTCCTCGTACACGCCCTTGACGATCGACTCGGCGTCGATGGCCTCGCGGGCGGCGGCCCTCAACGCGGCGTCCTGGAAAGGACCTTCGGAGGTGTTCAGGTACAGGGTGTTGGTGCGCGGCATCGGCACCTCGGTGATCTGGTCCTCCTCGAGCAGCGCGGCCTGCGAGACCGGCACCGCCTCGACGACGTCGGCCTCGCCGCTGCGCAGGGCGGCGGCGCGGGCGGTGCCGTCCGGCACGAACTTGACGTCGATTCCGGGGGACTTGGCCTTGCCGCCCCAGTAGTCGTCGTAGCGGTCGAGGGACGCGGAGGACGTGCCGTTCACCTTCTTCAGCTCGAAGGGACCGGTGCCCGCGCCGAGGGGGTTGACCGTCTTCCCCTCGTACGCCTTCGCCGCCAGGATCGACAGCTGCGGCGAGCTCATCCGCTGCGGGACGAGCGGGTCCTCGGTGCCGGTGGTGACGGCGACCGAGTCGCCCTCGGCCTTCACCGTCAGGTCCACGCCGTCGAGGATGCGGGGCTTGGGGGAGGCGCCGGCGGCCTCGGTGAGCGACCGTACGACGGCCTCGGCGGTGAGCTTCGTACCGTCGTGGAAGGTCACGCCGTCCCGTATCTCGAAGGTCCAGGTCTTGCCGTTCTGCTGCCACTTGGTGGCGAGTGCGGGTTCGGCGTCACCTTCCACGTCGAGCTTGACGAGCGTCTCGGCGGTCGACCAGCGGGACAGCTTGAACGCGTCGTCGGACAGCGGCGAGAGCCCGGAGCGCGGCGGCAGCATGTGCGCGACGCGTACCCGCTTCTCGCCGCCCTCGGCGGAGCTGTCCGAAGCGGCCCCCGAGAAGCAGCCGGTGAGCAGGGCGGAGGCGGCGGCGACCGCGGACACGGGGAGAAGGCGGGCGGGCAGACGCACGGGACCCTCCGGTAAAGGGGTGGTCAAGGGGACGTATACCTGACCGTAGCATGATGACAATCGTTTTCAGTAATCCCGTCCGAATTTCAACCTCCGGCCGGCCTCGGGCCTGCATCTGGCTCAACGCGTAACCTACGGGTTACGCTTCAGTCGTGGACGAACTGACCGAGGTGGCCGTCGCGGTCGCCGATCCGGTGCGCCGGGAGATCCTGGTCATGCTGCGCCACGCCCCGCTGACGGCGGGCGAGATCGCCGCGCGGTTCACCATCAGCCGGCCCGCGGTGAGCCGTCATCTGCGGGTACTGCGGGAGAGCGGCCTGGTGCGGGACGAGCAGGTCGGACGGCATCGGCGTTACTCGCTCGTCCGCTCCCGGCTGGGGGAACTGGCCGCGTGGCTCACCCAGTTCGACGAACGGCGCCCGGACTGGGCTATGCGCCTCGCCGCCCTTGACACCGAAGTGCACCGCACACGCCGGGACCGCGGCCGGGCGGAGCCCGCCGACACCGCGCGCCACTCCAGGGAGGACACGGCATGACTGGCACGACCTCGGAACCCACACCCACCGGGCGGCTCGTACCCACGCCGACGGGATACGACCTGATCCTCACCCGCACCTACCGCGCCCCCGTCGACGACGTCTGGGCGAGCGTCACCGAGCCGGAGCGCACGGCCCGCTGGTTCGGGCCGTGGCGCGGCGAGGCGGCGCCGGGCCGCACCATCGAGGCGCAGATGGCCTTCGAGGAGTCGGCGCCCTGGATGCCGATGCGCATCGAGGCCTGCGAACCGCCGCACCGGCTCGCCGTCACGACGGAGGACGAGGCCGGCGTCTGGTCCCTGGAGCTGCTCCTGGCCGAGACCGACGGCACCACCGAACTCCGCCTGATCCACCACCTCACCTCCACGGAGGATCTCGGCTCGACCGGACCCGGCTGGGAGTACTACCTGGACATGCTCACCGCCGCCCGCATGGACGGGCCCCGCCCGGACTTCGACGACTACTACCCCGCCCAGAAGGCGTACTTCGAGTCCCTGGCCTGAGACCGACGCGGGTAGGGCTCAGAGACGCTGCGCCTTCAGCGTCATGTGCAGGAGCAGGCGGTCCTCGCCGTCGTCCAGGTCCAGGCCGGTGAGCTGTTCGACGCGGGAGAGGCGGTAGTAGAGGGTCTGGCGGTGGATGCCCAGGTGGGCTGCCGTGCGGCCCGCCTGGCCCGCGCAGTCGAGGAACGCCTCGGCGGTGCGGGCCAGTTCGCGGTGGGCCGGGTCCAGCAGGGGGCGTACGACGGGGTCGTGGGCCGCCTCCGCGGGCAGAGCCGTCAGCAGACGGTACGGGCCGATGGAGGCCCACTCGGCGACCGGGCCGAGCCCGGGTTCGGCCAGGGCCGCGCCGGCCGCGGCCGAGGCCTCGTGCCAGGCGGCGCCGAGTTCGGCGAGGCCACTTCGGGGCGCCGCGATTCCCGCCGCCGGGCCTCCCGAGGCCTCCCGCGCCCCCTCCGCCCGGCCTCCAGAAGCCCCCCGCGTTCCAGCCACCAGGCCGGACCCCCCTCCCATCCCCTCCGCCTCCCTCAGCAGCCGCGCAGCCGCCGAAGTCGCCGGAGTCAGCACCGTCGACGAGCGCAGTCGTACCAGCAGGGCCAGGCTCTGGCCGGTGGTGCCCCACGGGACCGTGCACAGGGCCGTCGCCCCCGGGATCGTACGGACCGAAGGCGCGTCGTCCGGGTCGGCGGACGGCCAGGGGGTCACGCAGACCACGGTGTGGAGGCCCTCGCCGCGTACGCCGAGTGCCGTACGCAGCTCCGCCACCGCCATGTCCCGTGGCCAGCCGCGCTCGGCGGTCAGGACGGCGCGCAGCTCACGGGTCAGGTCCGCGCCCGCCTGGGCCTCGTCCGCGAGGAGGTCGCCGATCCGGGCGGTCACCTCCATGGCCGCGTCGAGCTGCTCCTCGGTGGGGCCCGGATCGTCGGCGAGCAGCCATACGTAACCGAGGACGAGCCCCCGATGACGTACCGGAAGGCACACCCGCCCCCGGTACACCCCCGCCTCGGGCGTCGGCGGGATACGGACCGGGCCGGTGGCCTGGGCGATGCCGAAGCCCTCGAACCAGGTGCGGACCGCCGTGGTGGAACGGCGGGTGAGGATCGAGCGGGTCCGCACGGGATCGAGGGCGGACTCGTCGATCTCGCTGTCGCTGTCGTACGCGCCGAAAGCGATCAGCTCGAAGTCCCGGTTCTCCAGCGTCGCGGGGGCGCCGAGGAGCTCCGAGATCTCGTCGACCAGCTCCTGATACTCGCCTTTCGCCTGCGTCACTCGGGCATTCTCCCGCATTTCCCACGCCCTTCATACAGATGTCTGAGATCCAGGGCACGGATGCGTGACGTCTGTCGATGGCCCACGATCGGAGGGATCCTTAAGTTTCACGGTGGTTCTCCGCGCCGTCGCCGCACCGTTCACCCGCGAACGTTCGGTTACGGCCCCCCTGCTGGTCGCTGTTGTGGAGGTTGCCCCGTGTTGGGACCCGTGATTCTCGCCGCCTCGCGCAGCGACAGAATGCGCCGCCTGGTGTCGGCGGCCCCGGTGACGAAGCCGGTCGTCGAGCGGTTCATCGCCGGTGAGACGGTCGACGACGTCGTACCGGTCGTCAAGCACCTCGCCGACCGTGGCCTTGAGGTCAGCCTGGACGTGGTCGGCGAGGACATCACCACGCCCGAACAGTCCACGGCGGCGCGCGACGCGTACCTGCGACTGATCGACCACCTCGAAGGCCTCGGCCTGGGCGAGCGGGCCGAGATGTCGGTCAAGCTGACCCTCTTCGGCCAGGCGCTTCCCGGAGGTCACGAGCTGGCGCTCGCCAACGTCCGTCCCGTCGTCGAGGCCGCCGCCCGCATCGGCACCACTGTCACGCTGGACGCGGAGGACCACACCACCCTCGACTCGATGTTCGCCATCCACGAGGAGCTGCGGAAGGACTTCCCGCAGACCGGCTGCGTGATCCAGGCCTACCTGTTCCGCACGGAGGCCGACGCCCGCCGTCTCGCCGCGAACGGCAGCCGCGTGCGTATCGTGAAAGGGGCGTACAAGGAGACCGCGTCGGTCGCGTACCAGGACAAGGCCGAGATCGACAAGGCGTACGTCCGCATCCTGAAGATCCTGATGGAGGGTGAGGGCTACCCGATGATCGGGTCCCACGACCCACGCCTCATCGCCATCACCCAGGAGCTGGCCCGGCGCGTGGGACGCAAACTGGACGACTACGAGTTCCAGATGCTGTACGGCATCCGCAGCGAGGAGCAGACCCGGCTCGCCGCCGAGGGCCACCGCGTGCGCGTCTACACGGCGTACGGCACCGACTGGTACGGCTACTTCATGCGCCGCCTCGCGGAGAAACCCGCCAACCTGCGCTTCTTCGCCCGCTCGATGATCACCAAGGGCTGACCCCACCGCTCAGTTAAGGAGTTCGGAACCTCATGGACGCTGTGACCCAGGTCCCCACCCCCGTCAACGAGCCGGTGCACGGCTACGCCCCCGGCTCTCCCGAGCGCGCCCGCCTGGAGGCCAAGCTCAAGGAGCTGGCCGAGAACCCCGTCGACCTGCCCTGCACCATCGGCGGCGAGAAGCGGATGGGCGGCGGCGAGCCGTTCCAGGTCGTGCAGCCGCACAACCGCAAGGCCGTGCTCGGCACCTTCCGCAACGCCACTCAGCAGGACGCGCAGGACGCGATCGACGCGGCCCTGGCCGCCGCGCCCGCCTGGCGCGCGATGTCCTTCGACGACCGCGCCGCGATCATCCTGCGCGCCGCCGAGCTGCTGTCCACGACCTGGCGCGAGACGCTGGCCGCCTCCACGATGCTCGGCCAGTCGAAGACCGCGCAGCAGGCCGAGATCGACACCCCCTGCGAACTGATCGACTTCTGGCGCTTCAACGTCAAGTACGCCCGTGACCTGCTCGCCGAGCAGCCGCCGGCCAACTCCACCGGCGTCTGGAACCGTCTCGACCACCGCCCGCTGGAGGGCTTCGTCTACGCGATCACGCCGTTCAACTTCACGGCGATCGCCGGCAACCTGCCGACCGCGCCCGCCCTCATGGGCAACGTCGTCGTGTGGAAGCCGTCCCCGACGCAGACCCACGCGGCTGTCCTGCTGATGCAGCTGCTGGAGGAGGCGGGCCTGCCCAAGGGTGTCATCAACCTGGTGACGGGCGACGGTCTGGCCGTCTCCGAGGTCGCCCTGAACCACCGCGACCTCGCCGGCATCCACTTCACGGGCTCGACGAAGACGTTCCGTCACCTGTGGAAGACGGTCGGTGCGAACATCGACAAGTACCGCACGTACCCGCGTCTGGTCGGCGAGACGGGCGGCAAGGACTTCCTCGTCGCGCACCCCTCCGCGGACCGTGCCGTGCTGAAGACCGCGCTGACCCGGGGCGCCTTCGAGTACCAGGGGCAGAAGTGTTCGGCGACCTCCCGCGCGTACATTCCGGCCTCCATCTGGAACGCCGGTTTCAAGGAGGAGTTCGCGGCCGAGGTCGACGGCATCAAGATGGGTGACGTCACCGACCTCTCGAACTTCATCGGCGCCGTCATCGACGAGCGCGCCTTCGCGAAGAACAAGGCGGCCATCGACCGGGCCGCCGAGGACCCGAAGTGCACGATCGTCGCGGGCGGTTCGTACGACGACTCGGTGGGCTACTTCGTCCGCCCGACCGTCGTCGAGTGCTCCGACCCGGCCAACGAGGTCTTCACGACGGAGTACTTCGGCCCGTTCCTCGCCGTGCACGTCTACGACGACGAGAAGTACGAGGAGATGCTGACCCAGATGGAGTCGGTGTCCGACTACGCGCTCACGGGCGCCGTCATCGCGAACGACCGCGCGGCGGCGGCGTACACGGCGGAGAAACTCCGCTACGCCGCCGGCAACTTCTACATCAACGACAAGTCCACCGGCGCCGTCGTCGGCCAGCAGCCCTTCGGCGGCGGCCGCAACTCCGGCACCAACGACAAGGCCGGCGCCCCCCAGAACCTCCAGCGCTGGACCCTCACCCGAGCCATCAAGGAAACCCTGGTCCCGCCGACGGACTACGCGTACCCGCACATGGGTTGATCCCGCACGGGTTCAACTACCGCCCCCGCTCCGGGACTCCGGAGCGGGGGCGGTGTCGTATCGGTGTTCGGTCGGCTCGGTCAGCGGTCGCAGGTCGTGCGGCCCGCGTACCAGCGGCAGGCGAGGGCCGCGAAGCCGCCGTCCGCCACGACCGGGACGGTGAGCGTGTCGCCGCCGCGCACGGCGTGCGGCTCGCGGACCAGCCCCGACGGGCCGTCGGTGACGGTCTCCACGAGCCACTTGCCCGCACCGAGACGCAGGGGTACGTCCACACTCTGGGCCGCACCCGCGAACGTACCGCCGATGAACCAGCGGCCGTCGGGCGCTTTCCGCGCGAGCACCGCCGAGCGGCCCGGGTCGCCGGTGAGCAGGCGGGTGTCCTCCCAGCCGGTGGGGAGTTGCTCCAGGTAGCGGCGGGCCTCGGGGCGGGCGTCGTACGACTCCGGAGTGCCGGCGAGGTTCTGGATGCCGGACTCGTAGAGCACGCTCAGGCCCAGCTCACCCGCGTCCGACTGGACGTTGGGGCGGAACGGGCGGTGGAAGGCGCCCGGGGTGAAGTCCATGGAGCCGATGACGTTGCGGGTGAAAGGCAGTGCGGCCAGCTGTGCCGCCGTGTTGTTGCGCTTCTCCTCGCCGCCGACCCCCTCCAGCGTCATGACGTGCGGCCAGGTGCGCTGCATGCCCTTGGGGATCGTGGAGCCATGGAAGTTGACCATGAGGTGATGCTTCGCGGTGTCCTTCAGCACGTCGTCGTACCAGCTCATCCGCTCCTGCGACTCAGAGTCCATGAAGTCGATCTTCACGCCCTTGACGCCCCACTTCTCCAGCGTGGAGAGCCACTTCTCGCGTTCGACGGGGTCGGTGAGGAGGGTGTAGTGCAGCCAGACGTGGATGCCGACGCCGCGTTCCTTGCCGTAGCGCACCAGCTCCGGCATCCAGCTGTTCGTCTGCCAGTCCGGGTCGATGACCTCCCACTCGCCGGGCTTGAAGTACCAGCCCGCGTCCACGACTTCGTACGGCCAGTTGCGCTCGGCCGCGTAGTCCACGTACTTCTTCTGCGCCTCCAGGCTCTGCCCGGCCTCCTTGCCGCCGGCCAGCCAGGTCCACAGCGCCGCGCCCGGCTTGATCCAGGAGGTGTCGCGGACCCGGGACTTGGGGGCGAGGTCGTCGGTGAAGGTTGACTCGGTGACGGTTGCCAGATCACCGGTGATCATCGCGCGCCAGGGGGTGGTGAGCGGGCCGGACGCCTGGACCGGCTCGTCGTTCCACAGACCCACGCCGTACGTCGGCGAGTTGGCCGCGTGGGTGAGGTGGGCGCCCGCGTAGCTGCCGGTCAGGTCCGACTCGGCGATCAGGGCGTAGCCGCCGTCCGTCTTGAAGAGGGCCTGCATCGAGTACGTGCCCTCAGGCGCGGCGGCTGCCGACTCGTAGCGGACGAAGGGGAGTTCGTTGTCCGCGCGATAGCGGTTGATGACGGCCTCGGCCGTGGCGGGGAAGGTGAAGGCGGAGGCCTCGCGTACGACGTCGCCGTGGTCGCCCGGCAGGACGTAGCGGTAGGCGACGCCGTCCGGTGCGACACGCGTGAGCAGGTCGAGCCGGGCGCCGTCGGCCGTACGGAAGCGGAAGCGGGACTCGGTCATCCGGGCAACACGCTTGTGGGACTTGCCGGTTGGGATGGTGTAGCGCTCGTTGACCGTGCGGTCGCTGCGGCCGGTGAAGGTCAAGTCCTTGGAGAAGTCGGCCTGTTCGGTGACGAGGCCGAGCGGAGACGGTTCGAGGACGGTGCGGCCGGCGCGTCTCACGGTGAGCGTCGGCCGGCCGTCGTCGAGAGCCACCACGGCCGTGGGGGAGCCCTGCGGGCCGCGCACCTCCCAGGATGCCGGGGCCGCGGGCGCCTCGGCGCGAGCGGGAAGCGCCGCGGTGGCCGTGGCGAGCAGTGCGGAGCAGAGCGTCAACACGATGGTGCGGGCCCGGGGTTGGACCGCCATGTAGAACCCCTCCTGTCACAGACATCGGATGACTGTGAGCGTGAAGGGGCTCTTGAGGAGTGTCAAGGAGTCTGACAGCATCAGACATCGGATTGCTGATGACTGGTTCAGTACAGGGACCGGACCTTCGGCGTGGGAGGTGGCCGGAGGAAGGCGTCAGTCCGGGAGCGTGAGGACGAGCTTGCCCTGGACGTGTCCGGACTCGCTCAGCTCATGGGCCTTGGCTGCCTCCGCGAAGGGCAGGACCGCCTCCACGTGGATACGCAGGCGATTGCTCGCCAGGAGCGAGGCGATCTTCCCCAGGCGGACGCCCGACGGCTCCGTCAGGACGACCGCGAAGCGCATGCCCCGGGCGTCCACGTCCTCGGGGGAGAGGCCGAGGTCGCCGGGGATCGCCGAGATCAGCAGGCCGCCGGGACGCAGGGTGTTGAGCGTGCGCGGGCCGTAGTCGCCGCCGATCAGGTCGAGAGCCACGTCCATGTCGTGTACGGCGGTGGCGAAGTCCGTGGCCGTGTAGTCGACCGCCTCGTCGATGCCGAGGTCGTACAGGAAGCCGTGTTTGCCGGCGCGCGCCGTGCCGATGACGTACGCGCCCTCTGCCTTGGCAAGCTGTACTGCCGCGTGGCCGACACCGCCCGCCGCCGCGTGCACCAGCACACGTGTGCCCGGGGCGACTTGGGCGAGGTCGACGAGGGCCTGCCAGGCGGTGAGCGTCGCCGTGGGCGCGGCTGCCGCGTGGACGTGGTCCAGTGTCGTGGGCTTGGCCGCGAAGTGCTCGGCCGGCGCGGTGACGTGCTCCGCGTAGCCGCCGGCCGGGATCTTGCCGAAGACCTCGTCACCGGGGCGGAAGAGCGTGACACCCTCACCGGTCGCCTCAACCACGCCGGAGACGTCGGCACCCAATGTGAACGGCGGCTCCCCGAGGACCGGAGCCGCCCCTGAACGCACCAGCCGGTCAAGGGCGTTGACCCCCACCGCACGTACCCTCAGCAACACCTCACCCGGACCTGGAACGGGCCGCTCCCGCTCCTCGATCACCAGAACCTCCGGTCCGCCGAACCGGTGCTGAGTCATCACACGCGTACGCGGGAGTGCGGTGGTCATCGGGTCTCCCTCCCGAAGCCGGAATCGCGAACCGCTCCACTCCCCATGGTGCTCCCGAAGCGAGCCGTCCGCACCCGCCGTCCGCACTCGCCGCCCCCGCGATACTGACGCGATGACCCTCCGACTGCGTACCGCTCACACGGCCGATCTCGCCCCCGCAGAGCTCCGCGCCGTCCGCACCCTCCTGGACGACGCCTTCGAGGGTGACTTCAGCGATGAGGACTGGGATCACACGCTCGGTGGCGTCCACGCCCTCGTACACGACGACACCGGTCTCGCCGCACACGGCGCGGTGGTCCAGCGCCGGGTGCTGCACCACGGCCGCTCGCTGCGCACCGGTTACGTCGAGGGCGTCGCGGTCCGCGCGGACGTCCGGCGCCAAGGGCTCGGCGGCCGGGTCATGGCCGCCCTGGAAGGGGTCATCGACCGCGCGTACGCACTCGGCGCGCTGTCCGCCACCTACGAGGGCGAGGGTCTGTATGCCGGTCGCGGCTGGCAGGCGTGGCCGGGACGGATCCACGCGCTCGGCCCGGACGGCATCGTGCACCTCCCGGACGAGGAGGTCTGGCTCTTCCTCCGCCCTGCCTCCGCCGGTGCGCTCGACCCCGCGTACGAACTTGTCTTCGACTGGCGCGACGGCGACGTGCTCTGACCGGATCAGGCATCGTCACAGGTCAGCGGAGTGTGACCCATTTCGCCGTCTCAGATAGTAGGAAGCCCAAGTAATTGTGGAGACAGACGCTCCGTCCTCGCTTAGCTTTGTAGAAGCCGAACGTCTCGCTCGATCAAGCGAATGGCGGCCGTGAGCCGGAGCCCTAGGCAGGCAACCCCTGCGGCACCGCTCCCCGCCCCACCCGGCGTCTCGTAACCCCTTCCGCACTCCGTGCCGCCATAAGGAGTCGATTTCCCATGGCCGAGACGACCGTCCGCCGCCGAGTCCGTCACGTCTCCCGTACGAGCGAGTCCGACCGTAAGAACGCCGCCGCCGCGCTCCAGCGCGCCCTCGACCGCAGGGACAACGGCGGCGCGACGGGCCACTGAGCCCCCGAGTCCTTCGATGGGCCACTGAGCCCCCACCTTCCGGGAGCCGCCCGTAAGTGGTGCGGCGCGGGTCTCAACTCCCGCGCCGCACCTCGAAGTAGTCGACGCGCCCGCCGTTCTGCGCGAGCGCCGACACCTTGAGCTTCGCGGCCGAGCCGGTCTCCGCCTCGATCGCGAGGAACGAAAAACCGGTGTAGCGGACCCGGGACCACTCCACGGTCTCCGGGTTCTCCGACTTCCCCTTGGTCCAGCGGAAGCTGTCGACCGACTCCCGGTCGTTCACCTTCCCCTCGTAACTGTCCTTCACCCCGTCCGGAAAGCCGTACAGCTCCTTGCCGGCGCCGCCCGCGGTGACGTACACGGTCCCGTCGCGCGTCGGATCCGTCGAGGCGCCTACGGGCACGCGCTTGCCGACCTCGCCGCCCTTGATCGCGTCGGTCCGTTCGTAGACGTGGTTGTGCCCGTTGATTACCAGGTCCACCTGGTGCTTGGTGAACAGCGGGAGCCAGGCGTCGCGCAGACCGCCGTCCGAGGCGTGCGTCGACGTCGAGTACATGCAGTGGTGGAAGAACACCACGATGAAATCAACGGACTTGCGCAGCTCCCCGAGCCGCTTGTCCAGCCACTCGCTCTGCTTCCCGTCCGAGTAGCCGAGGTTGGCGGGTATCTCGTACGAGACGTCGTTCGCGTCGAGCGCGACGATGCCGACATTGCTGTACGTGAACGAGTAGACGCCCGGCGATTTCTTCGGGTCGAAGCCGTTGTCCGGGAGCGACCAGCGGGCCGACTGGCCGCCGTAGCCGTCGGGGGAGTACCAGGCCTCCATGTCGTGGTTGCCGGTCGTCACCATCCAGGGCACGGACTTCGCGACCGACTCGGTCTGCGCGAGGAACTGGTCCCAGACGCGGGCGTCGTACGTGTCCGAGTCCTTGCCGTGGCCCGTCGTGTCCGCGTAGCAGATGTCGCCCGCGTGGAGGTGGAAGGACGGGTTCTGACCGAGGATCACCTGGTCGTTGGCGAGCGCGTCATAGCTGACGCCCTGGTCGCCGAAGGCCGTGAAGACGAACTGCTCGGGGCGCGCGGGCGCCGTACGGAACGAGCCGATCGTCGACAGGCGGTCGGCCGACGTCGGGTCGAAGCCCTCGTGGCCGACGCCGTAGTAGTACGTCGTGCCGGGCTTGAGGCCGTCGAGGGCGGCGTGCAGGTAGTACTGCTCGACCGCGGGGAGCTTCTTCGACAGGGACGGGGTGCGCAGGTCCCGGACCTCGGCGTCGATCCTGCGGCTCAGGTCCCAGGGCTTCGAACCCACCCGTACATAGGGCTTCTTGACGGCGAAGGGCACCTGCCAGGAGATCCGCATCTGCGTCTTCGGGTCGGCGCCGAAGGCGAGATGGCGGCCGAAGGGTGCGACCACGGAGCCGGGCACGCGACCGGTCGCGGGATGCGTCACCGGTGAGGACGTCGTCCGCGTGGGGCTCGCCGAGTCCTCGCCCGTACAGCCGGCCAGCAGCCCTGCCCCTGCGAAGGCGCCCGCGGTCACCAGCGCCCGCCGCGACAGTCTCGCCCGCAAGTACTCGTGCTGCTCCGCCATGCTCATACGGCGGGCCAGCTGCTCGGGTATGCCGACGTTCGGGACGGGGTGCTCGAGCGGTGACCCGCTGGGCGGAACAGTCATGGTGGGAAAACTTCCCAGCGAGCCCCAACACAGGCCTGACTTCTGGATGAACGGAGACTTACGGGCCGATGCGGTGTCACTCGACGGTCCGTGGACCGGCTATAGATGGGTCGTACATGCGTGTCCGTATCGCGGACGCCTCGTGTCATCCCGTGGGACGGAGGAGTAGGCTGCCGACATGTCTCGCAGCCTCAATCTCGCAGTGATCCCCGGTGACGGCATCGGCCAAGAGGTCGTTGCCCAGGGCCTGAAGGTGCTCTCCGCCGTCCTTCCGCAGGATGTGAAGCTGGAGACCAAGGAGTACGACTTCGGCGCCAAGCGTTACCACGCCACCGGAGAGACCCTCACCGACGCGGACGTCGACGCGCTCAAGAAGCACGACGCGATCCTGCTCGGCGCGATCGGCGACCCGAGCGTGCCGTCCGGCGTCCTGGAGCGCGGCTTCCTGCTGAAGCTCCGCTTCCTCTTCGACCACCACGTCAACCTGCGTCCGTCGAAGCTCCTTCCGGGCGTCGCCACCCCGCTCGCCGGCCAGCCCGAGATCGACTTCGTCGTGGTCCGTGAGGGCACCGAGGGTCCGTACACCGGCAACGGCGGCACGATCCGCAAGGGCACCCCGCACGAGGTCGCCACCGAGGTCTCCGTCAACACGGCCTTCGGTGTCGAGCGCGTCGTCCGCGACGCCTTCGCCCGTGCCCAGGCCCGCCCGCGCAAGAAGCTGGCGCTGATCCACAAGAACAACGTGCTGGCCTTCGCGGGTCACCTGTGGACCAACATCTTCAACAAGGTGGCCGAGGAGTTCCCCGACGTCACCACCGAGTACATGCACGTGGACGCGGCGACGATCTACCTCGTCACGCAGCCCGAGCGGTTCGACGTGATCGTCACCGACAACCTCTTCGGTGACATCATCACCGACCTCGCCGCGGCCGTCTCCGGCGGCATCGGCGTCGCCGCGAGCGGGAACATCAACCCCTCCGGCGAGTTCCCGTCGATGTTCGAGCCGGTGCACGGCTCGGCGCCCGACATCGCAGGCCAGGGCAAGGCCGACCCCTCCGCCACCGTCCTGTCCGTCGCCCTCCTGCTGCGTCACCTCGGCTACGAGACCGAGGCCGCCCGCATCGAGGACGCCGTCTCCGCCGACCTCGCGGAGCGCGGCACCACGACCCGTACGACCGACGAAATCGGCGACGCGCTCGCCGTACGAGTAGCCGGCTGACCCGCCGCGCTCTCGCCAGCCGCCGGGTCGCTTCCGCACCCGGCGGCTTTTCCTATGCCTCGCCGGGTGCCACCATCATCCCCTGGGCCGCATTCACACCCATATCCTCCACGGCTCCGCTCACGCGATAATCGAACGTGGAGCCGCGGATCAAGGGAATGCTCGGACGTCCTCGCACTGGCCATCGGTCGGTACGGGCGTGAGCGCGGCCCGTCACAAACAAACCGGTGAAGGACAACCACTCATGACGACGCCCACGATCGAGCTCAAGCCCTCCGCGCACCCGCTCTCCGACGCGGAGCGGGAGGCGATCCTCGCCAGCCCCGGGTTCGGCCGCCACTTCACCGACCACATGGTGACGATCAAGTGGACCGAGGGCCGCGGCTGGCACGACGGGCAGCTCACGCCGTACGGGCCGCTCTCCCTCGACCCCGCGACCAACGTCCTGCACTACGCGCAGGAGATCTTCGAGGGACTGAAGGCCTACCGGCAGCCGGACGGCTCGGTCGCCACCTTCCGTCCCGACGCCAACGCCCGCCGCTTCCAGGCCTCCGCCCGCCGCCTCGCCATGCCGGAGCTGCCCGTCGAGACGTTCATCGAGGCCTGTGACCTGCTCGTCCAGCAGGACAAGGCATGGGTGCCGGCGCACGGCGGCGAGGAGTCGCTCTATCTGCGCCCGTTCATGATCGCGACCGAGGTCGGTCTGGGCGTGAAGCCCGCGAACGAGTACCTGTTCATGGTCATCGCCTCCCCGGCCGGCGCGTACTTCCCGGGCGGCGTGAAGCCCGTCTCGATCTGGCTCTCCGACGACCGCGTGCGCGCCGTCCCCGGCGGCATGGGCGACGCCAAGACCGGCGGCAACTACGCCGCGTCCCTGCTCGCGCAGGCCGAGGCCGCCGCGAAGGGCTGCGACCAGGTCTGCTACCTCGACGCCGTCGAGCACAAGTGGGTCGAGGAACTGGGCGGCATGAACCTGTACTTCGTGTACGGCGACAAGATCGTCACCCCGACTCTGACGGGCTCCATCCTGGAGGGCATCACCCGCGACTCGCTGCTCTCGGTCGCCGGTGACCTCGGCTACGAGTCCGAGGAAGCCCGCGTCTCCATCGACCAGTGGCGGGACGACACCGCGAACGGCACCCTCACCGAGGTCTTCGCCTGCGGCACCGCCGCCGTCATCACCCCCGTCGGCACGGTCAAGTGCCACGCGGGCGAGTGGCAGCAGAGCGGCGGACAGCCCGGCGAGGTCACGCTGAAACTGCGCGAGGCGCTGCTCGACATCCAGCGCGGGGTGAGCGAGGACAAGCACGGCTGGATGCACAACCTCGGCTGACGGCCTTTACCCGAAGCCTTGTTGGTCCCCGCTCTCCTCAACTGGAGGGCGGGGACCGGCCGTTCACGGTCCAGGAACATCAACGTCCTGACGCGCACGGACGCCTGACGCACCGCCCAGGTTGTACGCAATACGGCCGATTGACCCCGTACCGCTGGTGAGTTTGTATCCCTGTGGGCCTCGGCGCTGGGCCGGGGGAGAAAGCGACCAACGGGGAACACGGGGAGAATCATGACCACTGCACGGAGGGTTGCGCTCGGCGCTGCCCTGATCATCGCGCTCACCGGCGTCGCGCTGCCCGCGTCCGCCGCGCCACAGCCCGTGCCGCGCACCGAGAAGGCCAGCGTGGCACCGGACGGCACCGATGGGGACGCATGGTCGACGGCCGAGGGGCTGAGCGCAGACGGGCGGTATCTGGCCTTCCAGTCGCGGGCCGGTAATCTTGTCGCGGGCGACACGAACGGCGCGCGGGACGCCTTCGTACGGGATCTGAGAACCGGTGAGACCCGCCGGGTGAACACTGCCGCGGACGGCGGCCAGAGCGACGGCGATGTCTCCAGCCTCTCGCTGAGCGCCAACGGCCGCTACGCGGCCTTCAGTTCGGACGCGAGCAACCTGGTGCCCGGTGACACGGACGGCCGGACACATGTCTACGTGAAAGACCTCAAGACAGGTGCGGTCGACCGGATCGAAGACATCGCTCCCGGATACGACACCGCGAACTCGCCGGTGATCAGCGCGAACGGACGCTATGTCGCCCTGGTCGCGGGACGCTCGGAACCCGTCCAGGGCGACGCGTGGGGCAGTGTCCACCGGGTCGACCGCAAGACGGGCACGGCGGTCAGGGTCAGCCAGGTGCCCGACGCCAACCGGCCCAGGTCGGTCACCAACATCTCGATCAGTGCCGACGGCGAACGGGTCGGCTACCAGTACTTCGTCCCGTTCCCCTCCAGCGGCGACTGGAGTGACATCTACGTCCGCGACGTACCGAGCGGGAAGCTGTGGCAGGCCGACAAGGCGCCGGACGGTGCGGTCTCCGACGCTCAGTCCGAGTACTCGTCCCTCAGTGCGGACGGCCGTTACGCACTGTTCCACTCGCTCGACTCGAAGCTGACGCCGGGCGACACCAACAACGCACACAACGTGTTCATCCGCGACCTCGAGACCGGTGAGCTGCGCCGGATCGACGCGGCGGACCCGTCGGAGTCCACCGGGTTCGCCGCGCTCAGTGCCGACAACCGCCGACTCGCGTTCGTCTCGTCCAGCCCGAGCACCGGCGACTACGAGACCCATGTGTACGTGCGCGATCTGCGCACCGGGCGCACCGAACTGGTCAGCGCCGACACCGAGGGCGGCTTGAACGACGACTCGGCGGTCTCGCCGGTGATCGACGCGCACGGTCGCCGGGTGGCCTTCAGCTCCTACTCGGCCGACCTGGTGCCGGGCGACAGCTACGACCATCAGCACGCGTACGTCCGCCATCTGCGCTGAAGCGCGCCGGACCCGGCGCAACCATGCGCTGAGTAGCGTCCCGCTCGCATTCTGAGACAAACGTGAGCACGGGGACGGTCTGTGCCAGACTGCCCCCGTGCTCTCGTTCGCCACGATTATTGGCAGCAGGCGCGCCGGTCCGCAGTGACCGCCCCGTACGACCACGTACGGGCGGACACCGTCGTCCTCGACCCGCGCGCAGACCTCTCGCATCCGCGAGGGGTTTTTCTGTTTCCCGGCCCACCCGCAGCCGGGACGGAGCGCGAGGGATCATGAGGGCGGTGGAGCCGGTCATTCCGGTAGACCGCATCCCACACAGGAGCCAGTAGAGATGACAGACGCAACCGACGAGAACTACGGCCCTTCCCACGTCGACGACGACTTCCACGTCTTCGACACGACGCTGCGCGACGGTGCGCAGCGCGAGGGCATCAACCTCACCGTCGCGGACAAGCTGGCCATCGCACGGCACCTGGACGACTTCGGCGTGGGCTTCATCGAGGGCGGCTGGCCCGGCGCCAACCCGCGCGACACCGAGTTCTTCGCCCGCGCCCAGCAGGAGATCCACTTCAAGCACGCCCAGCTCGTCGCCTTCGGCGCCACGCGCCGCGCGGGCGGCAAGGCGGCCGAGGACGCCCAGGTCAACGCGCTCCTCGAGTCCGGCGCCCCTGTCATCTGCCTGGTAGCCAAGTCCCATGACCGGCATGTCGAGCTGGCCCTGCGTACGACGCTCGACGAGAACCTGGAGATGGTCCGCGACACGGTGGCGTATCTCCGCTCCCAGGGCCGTCGGGTGTTCGTCGACTGCGAGCACTTCTTCGACGGCTACCGGGCGAACCCCGAGTACGCGAAGGCGGTCGTACGAGCCGCCTCGGAAGCGGGCGCCGACGTGGTCGTGCTCTGCGACACCAACGGCGGCATGCTGCCGGCCCAGGTCCAGGCCGTGGTCGCCACGGTCCTGGCCGACACGGGCGCCCGGCTCGGCATCCATGCCCAGGACGACACGGGGTGCGCGGTCGCCAACACCCTGGCCGCGGTGGACGCGGGCGCGACGCACGTCCAGTGCACGGCGAACGGGTACGGGGAGCGCGTCGGCAACTCGAACCTGTTCCCGGTGGTGGCGGCGCTGGAGCTGAAGTACGGCAAGAAGGTTCTCCCCGAGGGCGCGCTGTCCGAGATGACGCGCATTTCGCACGCGATCGCCGAGGTCGTGAACCTCACGCCGTCGACGCATGAGCCGTACGTAGGGGTCTCGGCCTTCGCGCACAAGGCGGGCCTGCACGCCTCCGCCATCAAGGTCGACCCGGACCTGTACCAGCACATCGACCCCGAGCAGGTCGGCAACACCATGCGGATGCTGGTCTCCGACATGGCGGGCCGGGCGTCGATCGAGCTGAAGGGGAAAGAGCTGGGCGTCGACCTCGGTGACGACCGTGAGCTGGTCGGCCGGGTCGTGGAGCGGGTCAAGGAACGCGAACTCCAGGGCTACACGTACGAGGCCGCCGACGCCTCCTTCGAGCTTCTGCTCCGGGCGGAGGTGGAGGGCAAGGTCCGCAAGTACTTCGAGGTGGAGTCCTGGCGGGCGATCGTCGAGGACCGCCCCGACGGCAGCCACGCCAACGAGGCCACGGTCAAGCTCTTCGCCAAGGGCGAGCGCATCGTCGCCACGGCGGAGGGGAACGGTCCGGTGAACGCGCTGGACAAGACCCTGCGCGTGGCCCTGGAGAAGATCTACCCCCAGCTGGCCAAGCTCGACCTGGTCGACTACAAGGTCCGCATCCTGGAGGGCAAGCACGGGACCTCCTCCACGACGCGGGTCCTCATCTCCACGTCGGACGGTGCGGGGGAGTGGTCGACGGTGGGCGTGGCGGACAACGTGATCGCCGCGTCGTGGCAGGCACTGGAGGACGCGTACACGTACGGCCTGCTGCGGGCTGGGGTCGAGCCCGCGGAGTGAGCGGGCGGGCGTGCATGCGCCCGGCGTGCACGCCCACCTCGCTTTGCGCCGCACAGGAGTAACTTCGAAGGTATGAAGGCCGCACTGAACCGTGGACTCTCCATACTCCTGATCGCGTTCGCGGCCTTGGCGGTGCTGTCCGTCGGGGCCACGCGCGCCCATGCCGCCACAGATGTCTCGACGGTCGCGGACGCTCTCAAGGAGAGCCCCGTGTACGTCGACCCGTCCATGTCCGAGCAGCTGCCGAAAGCCGACGCCGAAGCCCTGGCCAAGGAGATCGAGGACGCCGACAAGCCGGTCTTCGTCGCGGTGCTCCCGGCCGACTTCCCGGAGGAGAACCTCTTCCGGAACCTGCGTACGGCGACCGGTGTCACGGGCCTGTACGCGATCCGGCTCGGTGACGAGTTCCAGGCAAGGGCCGACTCGACGGTCCTGTCGAACGAGGCCGTGCGGAACCTTGTCACCAGCGTCCAGGGCGAGAGCAGCACCGAGACCCAGCTCGACGACTTCACTGACCGCGCCCTCGCCAACGTCGGCGGCTCCGCCCCCAGCAGCTGGACCGACGGCGGCGACAGCGACCCGACCGGCGTACTGATCGGAACGGGCGTCGTGCTCGCGGCCGGTGGCGCGGGCGCCTACACGCTCGTACGCCGCAACCGCCGCAAGAAGGAAGAGGAGCGGCAGGCCGCGCTCGAGAAGCTCCGTGTGGTCGTCGACGAGGACATCACCGCGTTCGGCGAGGAGCTCGACCGGCTCGACTTCCACCCCGCCGAGAAGGGCGCGGACGACGCGATGCGCGCCGACTACGAGCGCGCCCTCGACGCGTACGACCAGGCGAAGTCGTTCATGGCCGCGGCGCAGCGACCCGAGGAGGTGCGCGCCGTCACCCAGGCCCTGGAGGACGGCCGCTTCTCGCTCGCCATGCTCGCCGCGCGCCGCGAGGGCCGTCCGCCGCCCGCGCGCCGCGCCCCCTGCTTCTTCGACCCGCGCCACGGCCCGTCGGTCGCCGACGCGACCTGGACACCCGACGGCGGCACACCCCGCGAGGTCCCGGTCTGCGCCGCCGACCGCACCCGCCTGGCCGACGGCCTAGAACCCGCCGTCCGCGAGGTCGACACCGACTCCGGCCGCCGCCCGTACTGGGAGGCGGGCCCGGCCTACGGCCCCTGGGCCGGCGGCTACTTCGGTGGCGGCATCCTCCCCGGCCTCCTCATCGGCACTCTGCTCGGCCAGATGATGGCCGCCCCGGCGTACGCGGCCACCTACGGCTCCGGCTACGGCGACTTCGGAGGCGGCGGCTACGGGGGCGGCGATGTCTCCGGCGCGGACTTCTCCTCCGGTGACTTCGGGGGCGGTTTCGGCGACGGTGGTTTCGGTGGGGGTGACTTCGGGGGCGGCTTCTGAGGCACCCAGTAATCCCGTAAAGGGCAAGGGGAACGGGTCCGGCGCAGAGGGCGCCGGACCCGCGTACGTTCGTACGAGGCTTACGTCGTCGTACGAGACTTACGTCAGAGAGAAGCCGCCGCCGAAGCGATCGCCGAGGCGAACGTGGAGACCTCGGTGTAGACGCCCGGCGCGTTCGGCTGGGCGCAGCCGTCGCCCCAGCTGACTATGCCGACCTGGATCCAGTCACCGGCGTTGTCCTTGCGGAACATCGGCCCGCCGGAGTCACCCTGGCAGGTGTCGACGCCGCCCTCCTCGAAGCCGGCGCAGATCTCCTCGCCCGGCACGAGGTCGCTGTAGAAACCGCCGTAGCCCTCACACGTGGCGTCGTCGATGAACGGCACGGTCGCCTTGAGCATGTAGCGCTGCTGGGCCCCGCCCTCGGTGGCCGCACCCCAGCCGGCGACGGTGAAGTCACCGGTGTTGTACTGGCTGTTGGTGGCGATCTTCAGCGTCGGCAGGTTGATGGGCTGGGCGAGCTTGATGAGCGCCCAGTCCTTGCCGGTGCCGTTGTAGCCGGGGGCCTGGAGGACCTTGGTTGAGCGCACCTGGACCCGGCCGCTCGTGCTCTGCAGGTCCACGACTCCGGCGGTGGCCGTGATGCTGGTGTTGTTGCCCGAGCCGCTCACGCAGTGTGCGGCGGTGAGCACGATCTGCTGGGTGTAGAGCGCACCGCCACAGCCCATGGAGAGCCGCACCATGAACGGGAACTCACCCTGCGCGGCGCGGGTTCCGCCGACGACGGGCGGGGTGGCGGCTGTGGCGCTGACGGGCTGAAGGCTGACGATCGCGAGGGCGGCGGCGCCGAGGACTGCGCATCTCTTGAACGCCTTGAGGAGCTTCTTCAACGTGATGCCTTCCGTGGGGGGTTGGGCATTGATGTTGGGGGATGAATGCCAGAAATTTATGTCAGGCACATGCCAAAGAAGTAACAGACGATCGCGCCCTCAACGGCATGAGCTGGTGATTTCTGTTGGAGGATTATGAGAACGCGCTGCGCGCCACCACAAGGCGCGAATTCCAGCCAGGGGTGTCCGATTCCCGGGCGGGGGTGCCCCGTTCGGCGATACGAGGGGGGCGAGGGCGGCGGACTGGGGCTGCTGGGACGCGTAACCCCGGTGCCGGGGTACCACGTGCGAAAAGCGTGAACGCTAGGGGGCGTAATGCCCTTTACCCGCTCAAACGAGCAGCGTTTGAGCGCCGCGGGGAGAACTGTTCACGCTTTTGCGGAGGGTGTGCCTGGATCACCCGCGGCGCCCCGTCCGCTCAACTGACGCCGGGCCCACCGCTCACGAAGGCGCCCCAGGACACGGGGTGAGCGTGGCGAGTTCGCCCAGGACTCGGGCCGCCGGCACCGGGTCGACCAGCCACTTCAAGTGGCTGCCCTCGAGAGTGCGGACGTCGTACGGGTTGTCCGGCGTCAGCTCGTTGCCCTCGTGGATCAGCCGGTCCTGCATGGCGAGCGGCATGCTCGCGTCGTCGGCCAGGCGGACGAAGGTCTTCGGGATACGCCCCCAGGTCGCGGCCTGCGCCCGGTCGGCGGAGGTGCCGACGTCCAGGTTCTCGTCGGGCTGGAAGGTGCTCAGGAAGGTCAGGAACTCCTCGTCGGTGCCGTCGGCGAGGAAGGCCGCCTTGAGCGCCGCAAGGGCGCCCGGATCCGCAGTGCGGAAGTTGACGCGGAGCAGGCCGAGTTCGGCGGGGTTCCCGGCCATCGCCATGGCCAGGGAAGCGGCGTCGAACTCGGCCATCTCCGGCTCGGCGTAGTAGTCGCCGACGTCGAGAGCGACCGGGCACCAGGCCGCGACATAGACGATGCGGTCGATCAGGTCCGGCCGCGCGTTGGCCGTGGCCGTGGCCGTGGCGCCGCCTCGGCTGTGGGCGACAAGGATCACGGGGCCGTTCCGCTTGGCCCGCTCCAGGATCCCGATCAGGTGCGCGGCGTTGTCGGCGAGCGTGACACCCTTGATCGAACCGGGCGCGGTGGCGAGCCCGTCCAGGTCCTGTGGCGCCTGATAGGCGCGGGAGAAGGTCGCCCCGAAGCCGTGGCCGGGCAGGTCGACGGCGACCGAACGGTGTCCCAGGAGGCCGAGCTCGGCCTGGAGCGGTGCCAAGGAGAAGGAGTTCGCGAAGGCTCCGTGAACCAGTACGAACGTCGGTTGCATCTGTCTACTCACTTTCTGGCCTCTGCAGCGCACCGTCTCCGCCGCAGCAACGTCTTGGTACGCGGTAAACGCTTCTGGGTGTCCGGGGACGAAGCCCCCACGCGGCGGAGCCGCACATTGATACAGCCGGGAAGGGGCGGGCCTGGGGAAGAAAACCCCGCACAAGCCACCCGCTTCAGCCGGCATCCGGCAGAGCCAGCCACTCCTTCCACGTCAAATCCCGCCCGATGAACCGAGGCCGCTCAAAAGGCCACGCCTCCCCGATCCACCGAGGCACGAACGCGTCGAACTCCCGCTCCAGCCCAGTCCCGACGGCGTCGTCCACCACCCACCACGAGACCTCGGCATCGGCGCCCGCCTTCTCCGGCGGATCGATGTAGACGCACCCGTACTCGGTGGTGCCCGCCGCGTCGAACAACACGTAGTTGAACGACTCATGCGCAGCGATCTCAGCCGCGTGCCGCTCAAGATCCGCCTTGTTCGCCTCATACGTGATCGTGTCCGCAGGCCACCCCCAGGCCTCCCCGAAGATGCTCCACAACCGCTCCCGCGAGCCCATCACGGCGGGATAGTCGATCGGAGCGTCGGCTCCACTGATCGGCCGGAGGTACTGCCCACCGGGCAACTCGACACGTACGGGATGGACGAAGTCCGAGGGCAGCCAGGTCATGGCCGAAGGCTACGGGCGAAGGGCTGGTCCCCGCACCGGGTTAAGGCCTTGATGGCCAATCCCCGCTGCCGGGGGGCGAGTTGCGAAAAGCGTGACACTTTCCGGGAAAGTGTCACGCTTTTCGCGGAGAGAACGCCTGGACCGTCGGGACATTCTCGTACGCGGACGACGGGCGGCGTACTGCTCGACGTCGTTGGTCACACGGGCGGCGACGCCGGAGCCGCAACGGCCCGACTCCGGCGGCCGGTCACTCCCACGGCGAGGGCCACACCCACGAGCCCGGCACTCACCCACAGTGGCGAGCGATAACCGAACCCCGCCCCGATCACGACCCCACCGACCCACGGGCCCACCGCGGCACCGACATTGAACGCCGCCGTGGCGAAGCCGCCCGCCAGGGTCGGTGCGTCGGCCGCCGCGTACAGCGCCTGGGAGATCATCGTGGACCCGACGGCGAAGGAGAGCGCGCCCTGAACGAAAGCGAGCACGGCCGCCGCCACCGGATTACCGGCGGACAGTGCGAACACGCTCCATCCGATCAGCAGCGCAACTCCACCGACCACGAGGAGCGGTACGGGCCGGACATCGGCAATCCGCCCACCGACACTCACGCCCACGAACGACCCCAGCCCGAACAGCGCCAACACGACGGGCACCCACGCGGCCCCGAGCCCAGTGACCGAGGTGACCACCGGCGCGAGATAGGTGAACGTGCAGAAGGTCGCCCCGTTCACCAACGCACCCAGAAGCAGAGCGAGTTGAAGCCGAGGCCCTCGCAACGCCCGTACTTCCTGGCGCACACTGACACGAGCGACGTCGGGAACCCCACTCGGCACGGACCGCAGAATCGCGAACAGAGCCGGTACAGACAGAACGACCACGGCCCAGAAGGCCGACCGCCATCCCCACACCTGCCCCAGCCACGCCCCACCGGGAACCCCCGCCACACACGCGACGGTGACGCCACCGAGCAGCACGGACGTGGCCCGCCCCTTGGCCTTCGCGTCGACCATCCCGACGGCCGTCACGACAGCGACGGCAAGGAACCCGGCGTTGGCCAAGGCCCCCACAATCCGTGTGACCAGCAGTACCGAGAAGTCACTGGTGACCGCCCCCACCACATGGACAACCAGGAAGATCCCCAGAAACCCCAACAACGCCCCACGCCGAGACCACCGCCGACTCACGACGGCCATCAACGGCGCCCCCGCGATCATCCCGACAGCGAACGCCGAGGTCAGCGACCCGGCAGCCGGAACGGACACGCCCAAATCCCGCGCGATGTCCGGCACAAGCCCGGACAACATGAACTCAGAGGTCCCCTGAGCGAAGACAGCAAGCCCCAACAGATAAAGCCCAAACGGCATGAAAAACTCCGCACACCCGAAAACGAACACGGCCGACGGCACGGCGTTCCGGCGACGGTGAGGGGTGACGTGAATCGTCGATCTTTGATCGCCGATCGAGGAGCTTCAGCCCGACATCCCAAACAGCCACCGGAGAGCCGGTGGCTGGAGTCTTGACGCCTCGGGGCTGGACATGAGGGGCAGGTTAGTTACGCCCGCTGCCCTCGGTCCACTCAATTAACGACGGGCCCACCGCTCATGAACGCGGCCCAGGAGACGGGGGCGACGGTGAGAACGGGGCCGGTGGGGTTCTTGGAGTCACGGATGTGGACGGCGGCGGTGTGGGCGGCGATCTCGACGCAGTTGCCGCCCTCACTGCCGCTGTAGCTCGACTTGCGCCAGGCATAGGCGACTTCGAGACAGTTGCCGCCCTCGTCGCTGCTGTAGCTGGACTTGAACCACGCCAGGGCGTTCGAGCGGTGCTGGTGCCGTGCTGCGGTGTTCATGACCTCTCCTGCAGTCCGTTCAAGAGGCGCACGCTCTCGTCGGGCGAGAGGGCCTGTGACCGCAGCATTCCATACTTGTGGTGATAGTCGCTGACCTCATCGGGATCATCGACGAGGAAGCTGGCGCGGTGCGCCTCCAGGTACACCAGACGCTCGTACTCAGGCGTTTCCAGCAGCAACATGGGTCCCGCGAGACCGCAGTGCGGCGTCCGGTCCATGGGCATGATCTGCAGACCCATGTGGACGGGCTCGGTGTACTCCAGGATCTGACGGATCTGCTCCCGCATCACCTCCGGACCGCCAACCTTCCGCCGCAGGATGCTCTCCTCCAGGATGAAGTGGCCCACGGGTGGCCGGTCCCGCTGCCAGACCAACTGCCGTTCCATCCGGGCGTTCACCCATTGCTCGGCTGTCTCGCTGCCGAGCGCCGGATACCGGTAGTCGAAGACGGCGCGGCAGTAGTCCCTGGTCTGGAGGAGTCCCGGAACCACCTGCGCCTCGTACGAGAGGATGCCGACCGCCTCCTGCTCGTGATCCACCAGCCCCTGCGCGAACTGAACGATCCGCTCCCGCACAGGCAGTTTGGCCACCAGCACCGCCAACACCCCACCCGTCCCCAGCAGTTCGTCGAACTGCTCCGCCCGGTCGGGTTGCAGTGCCAACCTGCCCTGCTCGATCGACGCCACCGTGTCCACATGCAGGTTCGCCAACTCGGCGAGCTGCTCCTGCGTGAGACGGGCTTGCTTCCGGCAGTGCGCCAGCACCGCGCCGACCGCCTGCCACGAACCGACCTTCTTGGGCTTCTTCACCACGGGCATGAGCGTCCCTTTCCCCCGTCGACCGCCGAACTCCTCGTAGCGCCCCCGTAGCAATCGGAACTACGAATTCACTCACTGCCCAACTGTAGTAACACCCTGTGACAGTCGCCCCATGAACGCACAACCCCAACTCCTCCACACCCGTGAGGCGTTCTACCGCCGAGACCGCCGATCAGTACGCCTGGCCCGCGAGTTCACCCGCGAGGCCCTCACCGACTGGGCAGTGGCCGACCGCAGCGACGACGTCCTGATCTGCGTGAGCGAACTCGCCACCAACGCCGTGCTGCACGGCGTACCACCCGGCCGCGGCTTCCGCCTCCAACTGGCCCTGGACACCGATGGAGTGCTGCGCATTGAGATCCACGACAGCGGCCCGGGCGAGGTCCGGCCCCCGGACCCGGACACCGAGGCGGAGGCCGAGTCGCTCCGCCGCTTCGGCGAGGAACTCGGCCAGTACACCGGCAGCATCGCCCCCATGCGCTTCGACCGCTGGGAGCAGGCCATCGACGCGCTGCTCGCACTGGGCAAGGAGCGGCCCCTGCCCGTCGTCATCGACGAGTTCCCGTACCTGGCCAGGGCAACGCCCTCGCTCCCCTCCATCGTGCAGGTCGCGTACGGCCCTCGACGCCCGGAGCGGCTCGAGTCCCGTACCCGCCTGCTGCTGTGCGGCAGTTCCCTCGCCTTCATGGGCAAGCTGCTCAGCGGTACGTCGCCTCTCCGGGGCAGGGCTGGCCTCGAACTCATCGTCCAGCCACTGGACTTCCGCCAGGCAGCGGCCTTCTGGGGCATCGACGATCACCGTCTCGCCCTTCTCGTGCACAGCGTCGTGGGCGGAACCCCCGCTTATCGGAGGGAGTTCGTACGCGATGACGTCCCCGCCGACCTGGATGACTTCGACGCCTGGGTCTGCCGTACTGCCCTCTCGCCCCGGTCCCCGCTGTACCGCGAGGCCCGCTACCTCCTGGCCGACGAGTCGGACCTGCGGGACCGGGCCCTCTACCACTCTGTACTGGCGGCGCTCGCCTCGGGCAACGCCACGGCCGGCGGCATCGCCGGCTGCCTGGAGCGCCCCACCAGCGACATCACCCACCCCCTCACCGTCCTGCAGGACTGCGGCCTCGTACGCCGCGAAGTGGACGCCTTCCGCAAGAACCGCAGCGTCTACCGGGTGGGCGAACCGCTCATCGCCTTCGACCACGCCATCTCACGGCCGAAGCTCCCGCTGCTGGACCGGGGTTCGGCGGAACAGGTCTGGGAGACCTCCCGAGCCCGCTTCCTCTCGGCCGTCGTCGGTCCGCACTTCGAACAGATCTGCCGCGAATGGGTCGCCCATTTCGCCGCTCCGGAGACCTTCGGCGGCATGCCGATCGACGTCTCGTACGGCACGGTCCCGGACCCGGCGGCGCAGACGAGCCACAAGATCGACGTGGTGGTCCGCGGCGCGGTGGGCCAGGGCAACGGAGTCCTGCTCTCGCTCGGCGAGGCCAAGTGGGACCAGGTCATGGGCGTCGGGCATCTCGACCGCCTGCGTCGCGTAGAGTCCCTGCTCGCGGGGCGTGGGATCGACACATCAGCCGTGCGGCTCACCTGTTACAGCGGCGCGGGATTCACGGATGACCTGCGGGCCGCCGAGGCCAAGGGTGAGGTGGTCCTGGTGGATCTGCAGCGTTTGTATGGAGGGGAATAGGACCGCCCTGGCTGCGACGAGATATTGCCTCTATAGGACGGAAATTGTCCTACTCTCACCCTACTGTGCCCTCATGGACACTTTCGATGGCCTGGAGATCAAGGTTTTCGATGACGCGGAACAGCTGGACGCCTGGCTCGGTGCTCATGCGGAGGTTGAGCGCGGGATCTGGCTGAAGATCGCCAAGAAGGGCTCCGGCCGGACCACCGTCACCGTGGCGGAGGCCCTCAACGTGGCCCTCTGTCATGGGTGGATCGATGGGCAGCGTCGGCGCCAGGACGAGACGTACTACCTGCAGAAGTACACCCCACGCCGGCCGCGCAGCGAGTGGTCGATGGTGAACGTACGCAAGGTCGAAGCCCTCACGGCGGCCGGGCGTATGCGGCCCCGCGGGCTCGCGGAGGTGGCGGCGGCCAAGGCGGACGGGCGATGGGACGCGGCGTACGAGTCGCAGCGGAACGCCACGGTTCCGGACGATCTGGTCGCCACGCTGGAGCGGAATCCTCGCGCGAAGGAAGCCTTTGAGCGGCTCGGTAGGACCGGTCAGTACCAGGTCATGCTGGGGCTGTTGAAAGCCAGGACGCCGGAGGTCAGGGCTGCTCGGTTGGACAAGGCTCTCGCCGAGCTGGCGTCACCCGGGGCCGGGGTCCGCGCCCGGACCGGCGCCGACCAGTCTTAGGGGAGTTGAACGAGCCGTTCATGCCGGTAAGGTGCTATGCCACCTCCGGCCTTTTCCGGACCGCTGGGAGCCGCTGAGGTCGCTCACGGCACCGAAGCACAGGTCGCTGCCGGTCGTCGCTGGCTGGATCTTGAGCGTGCAGCTGAGGGGGTGATCGAGGCGCAAGCCGGACCGGCTTTCGCGCCGGTCGCCCCTGTAAATGGATCACCGTCGGCCACCCTTTCCAAGCAATCCCAGCAACGCGGAATGTTCATGATTGATTCATGTGGGCATCTCCTCTCCCCTAAATGATCGCAATCATGAAATCGCTGAAGGCTCTGAGAGTGACCCTGCCCGTGGGACTCGCCGCCCTCACGCTCGCCGTGGCGGGCTCAATGTCCACTGCGTCGGCGGCGACTTACTGGGTGTACAAGAATGCCTACGAGGGCAACTGCCTCACCGCGTCGACCACGACCGGCAGCGCCTGGTCGGGCCCCTGCAACCAGAGTGTTGGCAGCTACTGGGACTGGGGCAGCCAAACGCAGACCGACATCCGTGGGCGGACGTACAAACGACTGGTGAGCCGTGCCACCGGCGACTGCCTCACCACGGACAAGAAGACCACCACCAACGCTGTCTGGATGTCCCCCTGTGGGAGCGGTTCCGGTCATCAGTTCTGGAGCGGCGACAACAACAACCTGGACAACCTCGACGGATACAGTCTCCGCACCTCGGACAACGGTGATGCCATCTACTCCACCCCCTGGGGCCAGAGCGAACGATGGGTCTGGAATGGCACGCACTACTGACGCTGACCGCTCCACGATGTGACGAAGGCCCTCACTCCCCAGGGAGCGAGGGTCCTGCGCTTAGTTGTGATCAATGGGTGGTCCGCGTGAGGTCCTTGATCCAGATCATCGAGGCGCGAAGGTGGAGGCTGGCGAGGTAGCTCTCATGGATCTTGTCGTATCGGGTAGCGGTGTCTCGCCAGGCCTTCAGTTTGTTGATCAGCCGCTCGACGGTGTTCCGTTCCTTGTAGAAGTCAGCGTCGTGGCTAACGGGTCGACCGCCCTTGCAGCCTATCTTTTTCCGGTTGGCGGCCTGGTCCTTCTGGCCGAGGTGCATCCCGACAGTGTCGTGGTGGACCCGGGCGGTGGTCGAGTCCATGCTGACCCGGAACAAGTCCACCTCACCCCGCTTCGCGGCCTCGACAGTCAGGCCCTCCAGCAGGGCTTCCAAGACGCTGGCGTCCCTACACTGCCGAAAGCAGTTGTGCACGGCGACCAGGCACCGAACTCCTTCGGCATCTCCCACCACTGCCCCCCGTTCGAAACCGCCAGATGACGACCTCGAGCTGCTGCCGCAGCCGCTCGGGGTGCGGGCCGTACCTGCCGATCGGCAGGTACGGCCCGATGGACTCCCACTCGCCGTCGGTCAGTTGCACCTGCGTCATGCAAAACGATCTACCGCACTAAGCCCTGACACGAGGGCGGATTCCACGGATTGATCACGACTCGATACGCGCCCTAGTCCACCGCCTCCTTCGCGTACTTGATGAGCTGCGAGAAGTCGATCGCTCCAGGATCCCCGTGCAGGTTCTCGGGGACATGCATATGCCCGCAGACCCCGTTGAAGTCGTTCCACTCCGCACCGCTCATCCGCTGTCCCTCATCGTTTCCGTACGACTTCGGGTAGGCGGGCCAGGCCTTCGGGCCGGACAGCGGTACATCGTGCTTGCTGTGCATCCATGCCAGGAAGCGGGCGACCTCGCGCAGGGCCCAATCGGGTGCCTTCGGCCAGTAGATGTGGGACTGGCCCGCCTCTTCCCACTTGGCGTGGGTGCTCGGGTCGCAGGTGCCGACGAGTTCGAGCTGGCAGACGTTGAGCGCGTTCGTCTCCACGCCGCCCGACTCGTTGACCAGGGCGCGGGACGAGGTCTCGATGTCGAAGTGCTGGTACCAGCGCAGCTTCTCGGCGGAGAGGTCCGGCACCGCCGTGAGGTTCGGGGCCGAGGCCCCGCCGCCGTAGTCCGGCAGGGTGCGGCCCTCCGTGGTGTGCAGGACGACGGCGTTGACCTCCATCGCGTCGCCGCCGTACTCGTCCTGGTACCAATGCGTCCTGCTCGCACCGGGGTAGCGCTGCGGTCCCGTCTTCGTGCTCAACTGCGTCTCCTGGAACTGGACTTCCCTGGACTCCCCATGCCGGGTCGCCAGGAAGGTTCATCGTGCGTCAACAGCCGTACTGGGTACGGCTGTTGCACATTACGCACACGAAATGGTCGCAGGAGTTCCGCCCGACCTGGAGCGGCGGGACGTGACGGAACGTGCAGAGAGACCGACCCCGCAGGGTCAGCCCGCGTTCTTGATCGCCGAGATGTCGAAGTTCAGCTTGATCTTGTCGGAGATCAGGACGCCGCCCGTCTCCAGTGCCGCGTTCCACGTGAGGCCCCACTCCGAGCGCAGGATCTCCGCCTTGCCCTCGAAGCCGACGCGCTCGTTGCCGGAGGGGTCCTTCGCGGAGCCGTTGAACTCCAGGTCTATGGAGAGCTGCTTGGTGGTGCCGAGGATCGAGAGGTCGCCGGTGATGCGGTAGTCGTCGCCGCCGAGGGACTCCGCCTTGGTGGAGCGGAACGTCATTGTCGGGAACTCGTCCGTCTTGAAGAAGTCGGCGCTCTTGAGGTGGCCGTCACGGTCGGCGTTGCCGGTCTCGATGCTGTCCATCTTGATGTCGACGGTCGCGGTCGAGCGGGACGGGTCGCTGCCGTCCAGGTGCAGGGAGCCCGAGAGGTCGGTGAAGCTGCCCTTGACGTTGGTGACCATGGCGTGCCGGGCGACGAAGCCGATGGTGGTGTGGGACGGGTCGATGGTGTAGTCGCCGGTGAGGGCGGACAGGTCGGGAGTCGCGGCGGTGGCTGTGGCGGTGCTGCCGCTGGAGTTCTTGTTTCCGAACAGACCCATGACTGGCTCCTTGGGGACGAGCCTCGACTCTGCACCGAGGCTGTTTAATCTTCAACCAGGCGCATCATAGAACTATTCCGGGTCGCACGCGGGCATTCGCACGTGTACATCTGCATGCGGATGTACACGGACATTCGTACGCGGACGTACGCGACATTCGGGCGGGTCGCCCTTTCGGGGGACACCGAGCCGCCGGCGGCCTCGGCGAGGAACGAGCGGTTCCGGGCCCTGCCTCGTCATCTCCCGCCCCCCTTCCGCTCATTGGCCGATCAATCCTGGTCAAGGGTCTAGGGGCGGGCCGTGCGACGCGCGTACGCTGATGCGGCATGGGGGAGCTACGGGCGGACTGGCGACTGCGGCTGCGACGCGGGGATGCGAACGGTCCGGTGTGCGGGGCGGGTGTGCTGATCGCCCCGGACATCGCGATGACGTGTGCACATGTGGTGCGCGACCCGGACGACGTGATGTGGGTGGAGTTCGCCGAGAACCGGGAGATCGAACCGGTGGCGGCACGTGTCGCCGAGGGCGACTGGCTGCCCGGTCCCGACGGTCAGGGCGAGGACGTCGCGTTGCTCCGGCTGGAGAGCCCGCGCCCGCAGGCGCGCCCCGCCACCTTGGAGCCCCGGATGTGGGCCGGACTCCAGGTGTACGCCACGGGGTACGCGAAGGGGTTCGAGGACGGCATGGCCCTGCACGGCACGATCGGCGGCGTGAGCGGGGAGTGGGTGCAGGTGGACGCCGTCCACCGCAGGGGGGTCGTACGCCGGGGTTTCAGCGGGGCCGCCGTGTGCACCAGACCGGACGAGCAGAATCCACCCAGGGTGGTCGGACTGATCGTCAGCTGGCGCGGTGACAGGGGGATGCCGCTGCCCGAGGACAACCTGCTTGCCTTCTCCTATCTCATCCCCGTCGAGCGCATCGCCGAACTGTCGCCCACGGTCAAGGAGTTGATACGCCCGGATGCCTGGGACCACGACTTCGAGCGCCGGCTGCGCACCTGGTTCGACGACCCCGACGAGGATCCGGTGAAGATCACCGTCGTGCCTCCGGAGAGCGGCAAGGACCGCTCGCTGCGGCCTCCGTTGCACCGCGCCACGCTGCGCTACCAGGGCGGTCGCTCCAGCAGACCCCAACTGGCCGCCAGTGCCCTGGATTACGTCGCGTACCCGCCCGGACAGTATCTGGCGTACTGGGAGTGGCTGCTCGGCACCCGGCTCAGTCCGGGCCCGGCGACCCTGCGTGATCCCCGCCGCCCCCTCACGATCGCCGTCGACGGCCTGGACCAGGAGTCCGAGCCCCGGCCGTTGATGGAACTCCTGGCCAAGTTACGCAAGTTGGGCTTCAGGCTGCTGATCGTCTTCCGCACCGACGGAGGCACCGGCTGGACGCCGGCCCGCGACGAACTGCTGGAGCCCGCGCTCGTGGACCACGCGGATCTGCTGCTCACCCGTCTGAAGACGCTCGAGTCTGACCGTAAGCGCCAGATGAGCGTGGTCGACAGCGCCTCGCTCGGCACGGCGTCCGAGGTGGCCGAACTGCGCCGCGCCGAACGCCGCGCGATCGACGGCATCAGCGATCCGCAGGAGCGGCTGAAGCGGCTGCGCAGGCTGACCAAGAGGCTGCGCACGGACATCGGCTTCCACACGCGCGCGGACCTCCGCTCCCACGGAGGACGGGCATGACCTCCTGCCCGCACCGCCGCTTCACCGGCGCCCCCTGCGACGGCACCGTCCTGTCCACCGGCTACTGCGCCCAGTGTGGTCGCGCTGCCGAGACCGACCCCGGCCTGCCCCAACTCCCCGAGAAACCCATGGAGTTCGGCCCCAGGGACCTGCTGGCCCTGCCCGAACGCGAACCGCGGGCACCGGAGGAGCGGCTGATCAGTCCGCAAGCCCCGCTGCGTATCCGGATGACCTGCTCGTCAGCGGACTGCGGCATCACCTTCGCCCCGCCCTACACAGAGGGCCCGGTGCCGCTCGAGGGCTACTGTCCGGCCTGCGACGAGCGCTACTCGTACCGGCCCGAACTCGCCAAAGGCGACGTACTGCGTGGCCAGTACAAGATCGTCGGGCCCATTGCCCACGGCGGCCAGGGCTGGGTCTATCTCGCCCGTGACACCCACCTCGGCGACATGGTCGCCGTCAAGGGCCTGCTCAACCGGTACGAGCAGGACGGTGCCCGGCTCGCGGTCATCGAGCGCCAGAATCTCGTCGCCGTCCGCCACCCCCGCATCGTCCAGATCCGTGACTTCGTCAGCCGCGAGGACGATTCCGGCAAGGTCACCGGCGGCTACATCGTCATGGACGACGTTGGTGACCACACACTCCAAGCGGTCGTCGAGGAGACCCGGCGAGGGGAGTTCGTGCTCGACATCGAGCATGTCGCGGCGTACGGCTGCCAGATCCTCGAAGCCCTCGGCTATCTGCACGCCGGAGGCGAGAAGGAATTCGTGTACGGGGATCTGAAGCCGTCCAACGTCGTGCATCACAAGGACGGCGTCAAGGTGATCGACCTCGGCGGGATGCGCGAGCGCGGCCAGAGCGAGCCGCCCGCCCATGTCACTCCCGGCTACATGGCGCCCGAGACGAAAGGCGCCGCCACGCTCACCGTCGCCCATGATCTGTACACCGTCGGCGTCACCCTGCGCGAGCTGGCCACCTGGGCCGTCGGCGACGACGTACCGGGGCTCGGCACCGCCTCCTTCCACTGGGTCGTCGAGCGCGCCACCCGTGAGGATCCCGGCCGCCGCTTCGCCGACGCCCAGGAGATGGCCGGCCAACTGCGCGGTGCGCTGCGGGAGATCAGGGCCCTGCGCGGCAAGTCCGACCCGCCCGAGCCCTCCGCGTACTTCCGGCCCTCCGCCCAGCTGCTCGGCGCACGGCTCGGCGCGGTGCCCGGGCTCGACCACTGGCTGGCCCGCCCGCGCCGCGACCGGCACAGCCCGCCCACCGCGCCCGCCCTGGACCTCGGCGCGCCCACGCCCACCGAGATCGCCCGCTGTCTGCCGGTGCCGCGACGCTATCCGGGTGATCCCCAGACCAGCCAGTTCGAGATAAGCAGTGGCTACGACCCCGGCAAACTCCTGAGCCAGGACAGCGAGCGGCCCACCTCGGTGGAGATCTGCCTGCACAACGTACGCGTCCTCGTGAGCCGGGACGGCAGGGACGACCTGGAGCGCGCCCAGGAGGAACTCGACACCGCCGACTCCATCCCCGGACCGCGGGCCGTACGCGACTGGCGGCTGAAGTGGCACCGAGCCCTGGTCGCGCTGCGCCGCGCCGACATCGACGACGACCCACGCCAAGTCGCCGAAGCCCAGGCCCACTTCACCCAGGTCCGGTTCGACCTGCCGGGCGAGTACGCGCCGAAACTGGCGCTCGCCTACTGCCTGGAATCGCTCAGCGAGGCTGCGGGAGCGGGAGGAGGCGGGGGCGGGGGCGGCGAGCCCACCGCCCGGCAGCTGTACGAGTCCGTGCTCGCCCGCAACCGCTCCCACGGCGGCGCCGCCCTCGGCCTTGCACGGCTCGCGCTGCGTGACGGCGACCGCGAGGCCGCCCTGGAGGTGCTCGGCCGGGTCCCCGCCGGCTCGCTCGACCACACCGTGGCCGCGGTCGCCGCCCTGCGTATCCGGGCCGCGCGGCTGCCCGTCGGGTCACACCCGCTGCCCGCCCCCCACGACGTGGACGCCGGCCTCGACGAGCTGCGGCGCGCCGGCGAACAGGCGCCGGGCGCCTCCGAGTTGCGGCTCTCCGAGGACGAGGCGCTGCGGCTGCGTACCGAACTGTACGAATGGAAGCTCGACGCCCTGTACGCACGCGGCGACCGCATCGGGACGCGCCGCCGGCTGCCGTCCGCGGAGCGCGAAGTACGCGAACAACTCGAGCAGCACTATCGGCAGTTGGCCGCACACCACCAGGACTCGGCCACCGCGCACGAACACTTGGTCGACCTGTCCCACGCGATACGACCGCAGACCCTCGTCTGACCTCGGCCCGACCCCGCACAGGTACAGCCACAGCCATCGCTGAAGCACACGAGAGCGCACCAAAGCCGAAGGAACGCTGGAGGAGGAATCCATGAGCACCCCCACCCGGCCGCGACAGCTGGACATTCGGCTCTCCGTCGCCCTCGAACGCGATCTTCACCCCCACCGCAACGCCAAGATCGAGGCCCATCTGCGGGTCGAGATCGCCGACACCGGCGTTCCCGCCGAGCTCCCGGCCGTCGAACTCGCCGTGATCATCGCCCTCGACCTCGCCGAACCGCACCGCCACACCGTGCGGCACGCCCTGCCCGCGGCACTGCGTGCCCTGCCCGACGGGATCTCCTTCGCCGTACTCGGCTCCGGCCCCGAGCCGGAACTGTGCTACCCGGTCGGCGGCGAGGAGTGGGCCGTGGCCGACACGCACGACAAACGCCGCGCCGCCTTCACGGCCCAAGCTCTCACCCTCCACCGGGACGGCCCGCGCCCGGCCGGGTACGCCGTGTGGATGGCCCGGGCACGCGCCCTGCTCGCCGCCCGCCCCTTGTCCGTACGTCACCTGCTGCTGATCACCGATGGCAGCAGCGGCCCCGGCGACACGCACCTGGACGAGGAACTCGGCGCCTGCGCCGGGCAGTTCACCTGCGATGTGCTGGCCGTCGGCAGCGACTGGGCGCCCGAGCCGCTGCTGACCATCGCCGAACACCTCCATGGCACCGCCGAGTTCGTGGAGGACGGGCTGGGCAACGCGATCACGGCGGCGATCCGGCGACTGCGCCGGGTGCACAGCCCCGAACTGCCCATCGAGGTGACCCCCCGGCCCACCGTCCGCCAGGTCGGCCTGGGCGAGAAGGCGCCACGGCCGCACCGGCTCGGCGGTCTGTTCCAGCCGGGAGAGCCGGGGCACCCGCCCCGCTGGCGGTTCCCCACGTACCAGTGGGAGTCCGGTGTCCGCGACTACCTGCTCACCCTGGCCGTCGACGCCGAGGCCGACCCGCTGGAGACCGACCTTCAGTTCGCCATGGTCAGCATCGGCGATCAGTCCGTGCCCGTTGTCGCCCGCTGGCATCGCGCCGACGAGCGGAAGCCCTGCGTCGTGGATCCGGAAGCCGGGGCAAGTGTCCGCAGCATGAAGGACGCCACCGCCATGCACCTCGCCCTGCAGACCGGCCTCCGCGCCCTCGATCCGCTGCAACGCGAGGTCGCCGAACAGCACTTGGGGAAGGCAGCGCGCCTTGCCACGCGGCTCGGCGTCGAGCATGTGCTGGAGAACATACGTGTCTTCGCGGACATCATCGACGCCGAGGCGGGCCTGGTCCGGCTGCACGCCACGGTGAACACCAACACGCTCGGCCAGAGGATTCTGTGGGCCGGATCGCGCTCCAGCGGACCGCTGACCGAGGTCCCGGCCAGGGCAGACAGCGGCCCGCGCTGTGCGGACTGCGGGCACCGGCCGGGCCGCGAGGCCCGCTACTGCATCAAGTGCGGAGGGCAACTGCTGTGAGCGACCAGGCGACGAAGCGTCCCGCCGCATCGGCCGACGCCCGCGCCCGTACGTGGACGGGGCCGTCAGCCGGGTACCGCAGACGGCTCAGCCGCTACCGGACCCGCAGGCTCCTGGAGTTCCACCTCCTGGCGATGGCCGTCACCGCGGTCGTCGCGGTCAGCGCGCTCCTCGTCTCGTATCGCGAAGTGGTGCTGAGCGCCGACGGGCTGCGTTCCGAGGCGGCGCCCGCGGTGCAGGGCGTGGCCGCGACACGGCTGGCGCTGCTGCGGGCCGACTGGGAGGCCAACGCCGCGGTCGAGAAGGGGCTCGACGACGTGGAGGGCGCGGGGGAGACTTACCAGAGGCAGCTCTCGGCGGCCGACCAGAGCCTGTCCCGGCTCGCCGAGAACACCAGCGAGAACCTCGGCACGGTCAACGGCCTGCTCACCTCGTACCGCAACTCCATCACGCTCGGCGCCGACCGCTATCACGATGACGAGCAGATACAAAAGCAGAAGCTCAGGCAGGCGGGCTCACTGCTCACCCGCTCCGAGGTGGGGCTGGTGCCGCGCCTGGACGCCCTGCAGGACACTCAGATGGGTCGCGCGGAACGGCTCGCCACGATGGGGGCAGCGGGGTACACCGGCTGGGTCGTCGCCGAACTCGCCCTGCTGGTCCTCGCGTTGACGCTGCTGTCCGCGCTGTGGGTACTGCGCGACCGCTGCGGCCGTGACCACAACCCGTGGCTGCTCGGCGCCCTCGTACTCACCGTCGCTCTCGCCGTGGTTCCGCTCCTTGCCACTTCCGCCACCCAGCGGCACCTGGACAACGTCCGCGACACGCTCATCGAGATCAGAAACGTCGCGGAACAGGCCAAGCGCTACCCGGAGGCGGACGACCTGGCCCAGCGCAAGCAGCTCGACGACGCCCAGATTGAGGTCTCCGACACGTCTCAAGAGGTACGTGATGAGCTCCGCGCCCCCGAGTGGCAGAACTCGGTGTACTACGGCGCGCTCGGCGGCGGCATCTTGGTCGCCGTCCTGCCAGCCGTAGGCATGGGCCGCAGGCTCAACGCCGACTACTGGAGGGCCCGTTGACCAGACTCCGCGCCGTACTCCTAGTCTGCGCACTGTTCTTCACGGCCGTGGGCTGCGAACTCGCCGCGCCGGGCCGGACGGAAAGCGAGGAGAAGGTCACCATCCTCGGCACTTGGACCGGTCCCCAGGGAGAGAAGTTCGACGCCCTCCTCAAGATCATCGGCATCCCGTACGAGTACCAGGGCACCGCTGCGCAGCGCGAGGTGCTGCTCTCGCAGGTGCAGGCGGGCGAGCCCCCGGACATCGTGATCATGCCCGGCCTCGGTGAACTCGCCGAGTACGCCCAACAGGAGCGACTGAAGCCGCTGGACCGCCTCTACGAGAAGAGCGAGTACGGCCCGCCCTGGCAGCCCTCCGGCAAAGGCGCAGGATCGGTGTACTGGGTACCGCTGAGGGCCGACCTGAAGAGCATCGTCTGGCACCGCAAGGACATGGCACCGCCGAAGTCGCCTCAGCCGCTCGCGAGTTGGTGCATCGGTATGGGTGACGACGGTCCCTCCGGCTGGCCCGGCAGCGACTGGATCGAGGACCTGGTACTGCAGCGCGAAGGGCCCGAGGACTACGAACGGTGGGTGCGTGGCGATCTGGACTGGACCTCGCCCGAGGTGCGGGATGCTTGGCTGGCCTGGGGCTCACTGCTCGCTCAGGACAAGAAGGCGACCGGGGAGGCCCTGACCGCCGACCACCGGGGGCCCGACAGGAGCAACGGGCTCTTGTTCGGCAAGGACGAATGCACGCTGGAGCACCAGGGCTCCTTCGCGCCCTTCTTCTACAACAAAAGGGCCAAGGAGGCCACCTTCATGGACTCGGCCGACCTGCTGCCCGGCGGCCCCTACGAGGTGCGGGCCCACGAGGTGACCGGAGACTTCGCCGCACTCTTCAGTGACAATCCCCGAGCCAGGGACCTGTTGCGCAGGCTCGCCTCCGAGTCCGGACAGCAGGACTGGGTGAACTTGGCCGGAGTTTTCTCCGCCAACAACAAGGTCAGCCCCAAGCCCGGTGACGTCGAGCGCAAGATCGCCGACCGGCTCACCACCAAAGAAAAACCCCGCTGCCTGGACGCCTCGGACGTAATGCCCCCTGCCGTACGCGACGCCTTCTACGAAGCGATCCTGCTGACCCTCACCCGCTACAGCGAGGGCGAGGGGCCGGGAAGCGTCAAGGCCATCCTGGACAACGTCCAGAAGGTGCAGGACGCCCAGAGGGCCCAGGACGCCCAGGCCGAAAACCCGGTCCCCCGCATCGAAGTGTGCAGCACGCCACAGCAGCCCCCTTTGTAGAATCCCAACAAGCCAGACCGCCCCTGAGCTGGTGGTTGACCCGCATGCCACCCAGGTTCTGTTCAGGGGTACCAGGAAAACGACCCGGAGACTGTGAGGAGTCGACGGCCCGCTTTGCCAGGTGGACTTCGTAAGGTCGCTACATGACCGTTTTGGACGATGCCGGATCCTCCGCCCCAGAAGCCGCAGGAGAACCCACCGACGCCCGCGGGCGCGTGGCCGAGCTGCATGAGATCCGCGCGCAGGCGCTGGCGGGGCCCAGTGAGAAGGCGACCCAGGCACAGCACGCCAAGGGCAAGCTGACCTCCCGGGAGCGCATCGAACTCCTGCTGGACGAGGGCTCGTTCAACGAGGTCGAGCAGCTGCGCCGGCACCGGGCCACCGGCTTCGGCCTGGAGGCCAAGAAGCCGTACACGGACGGTGTGATCACCGGCTGGGGCACGGTCGAGGGCCGTACGGTCTTCGTCTACGCGCACGACTTCCGGATCTTCGGCGGCGCGCTGGGCGAGGCCCACGCCACGAAGATTCACAAGATCATGGACATGGCCATCGCCGCCGGGGCACCGCTCGTGTCGCTGAACGACGGGGCGGGCGCCCGCATCCAGGAAGGCGTCAGCGCGCTGGCCGGCTACGGCGGCATCTTCCAGCGCAACACCAAGGCGTCCGGCGTCATCCCGCAGATCAGCGTCATGCTCGGCCCGTGCGCGGGCGGCGCCGCCTACAGCCCGGCGCTCACGGACTTCGTGTTCATGGTCCGCGAGACCTCGCAGATGTTCATCACCGGGCCGGACGTCGTCAAGGCCGTCACCGGCGAGGAGATCACCCAGAACGGCCTCGGCGGCGCGGACGTGCACGCCGAGACCTCCGGTGTCGCGCACTTCGCGTACGACGACGAGGAGACCTGCCTCGCCGAAGTCCGCTACCTCCTGTCGATGCTGCCGCAGAACAACCGCGAGAACCCGCCCCACGCGGACTCCGAGGACCCCGCCGACCGCCGCTCCGACGTCCTGCTGGACCTCGTCCCCGCCGACGGCAACCGGCCGTACGACATGACCAAGGTCATCGAGGAACTCGTCGACGACGGCGACTACCTGGAGGTCCACGAGCGCTGGGCCCGCAACATCATCTGTGCCCTGGCCCGGCTCGACGGCCAGGTGGTCGGCATCGTCGCCAACCAACCGCAGTCCCTGGCCGGTGTCCTGGACATCGAGGCCAGCGAAAAGGCGGCGCGCTTCGTGCAGATGTGCGACGCGTTCAACATCCCGATCGTCACTCTTCTGGACGTCCCCGGCTTCCTGCCCGGCGTCGACCAGGAGCACGGTGGAATCATCCGCCACGGAGCGAAGCTGCTGTACGCGTACTGCAACGCGACCGTGCCCCGGATCTCGCTGATCCTTCGGAAGGCGTACGGAGGTGCCTACATCGTGATGGACAGCCAGTCCATCGGTGCGGACCTCACCTACGCCTGGCCGACCAACGAGATCGCAGTGATGGGAGCCGAAGGTGCCGCCAATGTGATCTTCCGCCGGCAGATCGCCGAGGCCGAGGACCCCGAGGCGATGCGGGCCCGCATGGTCAAGGAGTACAAGGCCGAGCTGATGCACCCGTACTACGCGGCCGAGCGCGGCCTGGTGGACGACGTGATCGACCCCGCCGAAACCCGCGAGGTCCTCATCCGCTCGCTGGCGATGCTCCGCACGAAGCACGCGGATCTGCCGTCCCGCAAGCACGGAAACCCGCCGCAGTAACTCTGCGGTCCCCCCGCGGAAACCTCACTCACGGAGACTTACGCCCATGAGCACCCCTGACATTCGCGTCGAGAAGGGCCACGCCGAGCCCGAGGAAGTCGCCGCCATCACGGCCATCCTCCTGGCCCGCGCCGCCGCCACTCCCACGACCACGGCCCACCGCGGCCGCACCAAGGCCGGCTGGCGCCGCCTTGAGCGCGAGCCCGGCTTCCGAGCCCCGCACAGCTGGCGCTAGAAGCCACGCCCGAAGGAGGCCGAAGGCCTCCAAGGGGCGCGGGGAACTGCGCGACCAGCCACATACGGCCCGCAGACGGCCAACTCCCCATAGGGGCAGCCCGCTAGCCGCGCTAAAGCCCAAAAGGGGGCGCCCTCTCCGAACGGAGAGGGCGCCCCCTTCGTGCATCGCGCGGCAGCGCTACCGCAGGCGTGCCATCAGCGCGTGCTCCACAAGCGTGATCAGCGCAGACTTGGCGTCAGCGCGGTGCCGGGCGTCCGTCGTGATGATCGGCGTGTCCGGGCCGATCTGGAGGGCCTCGCGGACCTCGTCAGGGTTGTACGGCTGGTTGCCGTCGAAGCCGTTGAGGGCGATGACGAACGGCAGTCCGCTGTTCTCGAAGTAGTCGACGGCCGGGAAGCAGTCGGCGAGGCGGCGGGTGTCGACCAGGACGATCGCGCCGATGGCGCCGCGTACCAGGTCGTCCCACATGAACCAGAAGCGGTCCTGGCCGGGCGTACCGAAGAGGTACAGGATCAGGTCCTGGTCCAGGGTGATGCGGCCGAAGTCCATGGCGACGGTGGTCGTCGTCTTGTCTCCGGTGTGGGTGAGGTCGTCGATGCCCGCGGACGCGGACGTCATGACGGCCTCGGTACGCAGCGGGTTGATCTCCGAGACGGCCCCGACGAACGTGGTCTTGCCCACGCCGAAGCCGCCCGCCACCACGATCTTCGCGGACGTGGTGGAGCGGGAAGGCCCTCCGCTAGAGCTTGCGAAGTCCACTGAGCACCCTTTCGAGCAAAGTCACGTCTGGCTGACCGCCGGCGTTCTCGTCGCCGCCGGGCTGATGGATGGCGACCAGGCCCGCCTCCGCCAAGTCGGCGACGAGAATCCTGGCCACGCCGAGAGGGATGGTGAGCAGGGCCGAGATCTCGGCCACCGACTTGATCTCCCGGCAGAGGTTGCAGATCCGCTGATGCTCGGGCAGCTGCCCCTGCATCTGGTGCGGCTGCGCGGTGGTGTGCACCAGCGCCTCGATGGCGAGCTGGTACCGCGGCCTGGTGCGGCCGCCCGTCATGGCGTACGGGCGCACCAGAGGGTTGTGCGCGCCCCCGGCGGGGGACGACTCAGGGGAGCGGCGCTGCGGCTGCACGGGCTGGATGCGCGGGGCCGACGGCTGGTCGTACGGCGAGGGACCAGGGCCCTGGGGGCCCTGGGGCGCGTACGGCTGGTGCTGCCGGTGGCTCGGTGCGGAGGGGAAGTTGTACCGGTTCGGGTTCTGCGAACCGTCACCCTGGCCCCGGCCCTGGCCAGGACCGTAAGACCAGTTGCCCGAAGACGAACCGCCTGGGGGTGTTGCCACTTTCTCCTCCTCCGACTGTGCCGGTAACCCATCACTCTGGATAGCCGTGTCCGAAACCTTACGGGCACGGGACGCCAAAATGTATCGCTTGTCTGCTAGTTGAGAAGGCTCCCCTGGAGCTCAGCACGCAGATCAGGCGTCAGAACCGTACCGGCACGGTCCACCAGAAGGGCCATCTCGTACCCAACGAGACCGATGTCCGCTTCCGGATGTGCAAGGACCGCGAGCGAAGAACCATCGGAAATGGACATGATGAAGAGGAATCCTCGCTCCATCTCCACAACGGTCTGATTCACACTGCCACCCTCGAAGATGCGGGACGCGCCCGCGGTCAGCGAGGTAAGACCCGACGCGACGGCCGCCAGCTGGTCGGCGCGGTCGCGCGGAAAGCCTTCGGACATCGCCAGAAGGAGTCCGTCGGCGGAGACCACCACCGTGTGGGACACCCCGGGGGTGTTGTCCACGAAGTTGGTGATCAACCAGTTCAGGTTCTGCGCCGCCTGGCTCATCGGGCTCACACTAACGCTCCTGGTTGTAGGTGCTATCAGGGCTGAAGCCCTGGCCGTTCGTTTCACTGCCTGCGTTACGTCCCCGCTCGACACCCCGGCGCAGGTTGCTCAGCCTGCCCCGGACGTCCTCGGGGGCGCGGGAGACCTGTGGGCCGCCCTGGTTGGTCGACTCCGCGGTGCCCTCGACCAGGTTGGCCTTGGGCACCCGCCGCGGCAGGCCGGAGGAGGTGACCCCGCCCGCCTTGGGCTGCTTCAGCTGTTCGGCGCGCTGCCACCGCTGGTCGTTGGCCGACCGCCAGTCGCCGCTGCCGTTGCTGTCCGCGGTGGCCGGCGCTTCCTGGCTCACGGACTGCCGGGCGCTCGGGCCGCTCGTCGCGGGGGAACCGCGGCGCGGAAGCCCGGCGTCGGTCAGCTCGTGGGCGGCGGAGGGGGCCGGTCCCGGACGATCGAAGCCTACGCGGTCCTGCTCGGCCACGTCAGCGGCCTGCGCGGATTCCGTTTCCGGAGCGTACTCGGAGCTGTACCCGTTGCGGTACTCGTCCTGCTGCGGCCAGTCGTCCCGGTAGGACTGCTCTTCGAACGGCGAGAACCTGTCCTGCGGGGACCCGTGGGCCGACGGCTGCTCCTCCTGGACCGGCTCCGCATAGGAGGGTTCCGGATAGCCGCTGTTCGTCGGGAAGTACGTCTCGTCGTACGTCGGGCGCTGCGGCTCCTCGTACGGCATCTGCTGGTCGTATGCGGGCTGCCCGGTGTACGCGGTCGGTGCGCCGTCGTACGCGGGCCTGCCCTCGTCGTAGGCGGGCTGGTTGCCGTCGTAGCCGGACTGGCCGTCGTCGTACCCGGGCTGCCCGCGGTCGTAGTCGTCGCGGAAGGACGCGGCCTCGAGCTCCGGCTGGTCCTGCGACTGGGCCTCCAGCGCCGCGCGGCGCTCCTCACGCATCAGCGAGCGGCCGACGGGGTCCAGCTCACGTATGTCGTCCGGGACCTCGGCGTACCGGCTGTCGTCGAAGCCCAGCTCGGCAGCCGTGCGCATGGGCGGGCCCTGGAAGTTCTCGCCCTGGTAGGACTGCTGCTGCTGTTCCGGGATGATCTGCGAGACGGTGAACTCGTCGCCCTGGAGCTGGTGATCGCCGCCGCCACCGTGGGTGATCGCGTCGGGCAGCATGACGAGCGAGGTCGTACCGGCCTGCTCGCCGGAGGGGCGCAGCTGGACCCGGATGCCGTGCCGGTCGGACAGCCGGCCGACCACGAACAGGCCCATACGTTGCGAGATCGCGGCGTCCACGGTCGGCGGGTTGGCCAGCTTGTGGTTGATGTCCGCGAAGTCCTCGGCGGTGAGGCCGATGCCCTTGTCGTGGATCTCGATCATGACGCGGCCGTCGGGCAGCCGGGTCGCGGTGACGCGGACCTTGGTCTGCGGCGAGGAGAACGTGGTGGCGTTCTCCAGCAGCTCGGCCAGCAGGTGCACGAGGTCGGTCACGGCGCGGCCGTGGATCTCGGCCTCCGGGACGCCGGAGAGTTCGATGCGCTCGTACTGCTCCACCTCGGAGGAGGCGGCGCGCAGCACGTCGACCAGCGGGACCGGCTGGTCCCAGCGGCGGCCGGGCTCCTCGCCGGCGAGGACCAGGAGGTTCTCGCCGTTGCGGCGCATACGGGTCGCCAGGTGGTCCAGCTTGAAGAGGTTCTCCAGCTGGTCCGGATCGGCCTCGTTGTTCTCCAGGTCGGTGATCAGGGTCAGCTGGCCCTCGATCAGCGACTGGTTGCGGCGCGAGAGGTTGGTGAAGATCGCGTTGATGTTGCCCCGCAGCAGGGCCTGTTCGGCGGCGAGCCGGACGGCCTCGCGGTGGACCTGGTCGAAGGCGCGGGCGACCTCGCCGATCTCGTCCGTGGAGGTGATCGGGATGGGCGCGACCCGGGTGTCGACGCGGCCGGGGTCGGTGCGCGAGAGCTGGTCGACCAGCATCGGCAGGCGCTGCTCGGCGACACCGAAGGCGGCGTTGCGCAGCTGGCGCATCGAGCGGCTCATCTGGCGGGCCATGAGCGAGGCGATGATGAACGCGGCGAGCAGGGCGATGATGACGATCGCGCCGTTGATGATGGCGTCGCGCTGGGCGTCGGAGGCGATCTGGTCCGCGTCGGCGACGGCCCTGTCGATGAGGTCGGCCTCGATCTCGTCGTAGCCGTCGAACTTGGCGGTGGACGCGGCCATCCAGGTCGCCGGGGTGATGCCCTGCGTGGCCAGCTCTTCGGGCGTCCTCGCGGCGACACCCTGGACCATCTTGTCCATGGCGGGCGGGGCCACGAACTCGCGGCCCGCGGCCTCGGCCTGGCGCTCGGCCTCGGCGATCTGCTGCTGGCCCTCCTCGGTCTTCTGCGCCATGACCGTACGGAGCTTCTCGGCGTCCTGCGCCGTACCGCCGGAGATGTACTCCTGGACGGCGATGCCCTCCAGGTAGGCATAGGAGGTGAACGCGACCCGCTGCCGGTTGTACGTGGCCTCGTCCTCACTGGGCCTGACGAGCAGGTGCATACCGATGGAGCGCTGCAGCGAGGCGGCGCCCTTGCCCAGCGCGACGGCGTACACGGTGCGGCCGTAGCTGGTGATGTTGCCGGTGCCGAGACCCAGCTCGTTCGAGAACTCCAGCAGAAGGTGCTCGATGTCGACGTAGTCTTCTTCGGTCTTCACCGGGTCCTGCGACGTTTTGTACGCGTTCTTGCGCAGGCCCGCGAGCGTCGGCTCGGCCGCCTCCACGAGGCGGAGGCGGCGCTCCAGGCCGTATCCGGAGGGCATGCCCTCGACGGACTTATGGAAGGCCTCGGCCTTCTGGTCGGTGATGGCGCGGACGTCCTTGACGATCTTGTCGTCCTTGGCGGACGGGTTCTCCTTGAGGCGCGGCTCGGCGGTGAGGTCGCGCTCGTTGAGCAGGGCCGCGGCGTACTGCGAGGCGGAGGCCACGATCTGCGCGATCTTCTCGGCGTCCTGGGCTTCGTTCCAGGTGTCGATCGAGCTCTTCACGTTGAAGCCGCCCATGACCAGGCCGACCAGCACGGGTATGAGCAGGATGGCATTCAGCCTGGTCGGTACGCGCCAGTTACGCGGAGACAGCCGACTGCCGCTGGACGCCGGTGGCGCCGTCGGCTCCGGCTTCCGGGGCACGGGTGCGGGTGCCGCTCCGCGCGGCGGCGGGGTGAAGTTGCCCCGTGCCGACGGCTCGGGACCGTTCTTGCTTCGCCTCACTCGACCAACAACCTCTCGGCGTCGGCACCAACGTTGTGCCGCGTGTGTCTTCCAGCCCTCGGCTACCGGGCAGTTCAGGCATTCCAGCACGTCAGGCTGTGCTCGTCCAAACACTCGGAACCGATGATTCCGGGCCGCGTAAACCCCAGATAAAACGGTCATAAAGAGCGAGCCCCGCCAAAAGGCGGGGCCGATGTGAGCACAGCGGCACCATGCGACCGCGACGCGTGTTGATACCACGCAATATCTCTGTCGAAACGTTATGAACAGCCTGGCCGACCGTGTCAAAGGACACAGCCGGCTCCAAGGCTTCTACGACAACTGCCGTACGGCATGGCTGATTTGTGTGCTAGCGCAGACGCGCCATGAGTGCGTGCTCGACCAGCGTGATCAGCGCACTCTTGGCATCAGCCCGGTGCCGGGCGTCCGTCGTGATGATGGGGGAGTCGGGCCCGATCTGCAAGGCCTCCCTGACTTCGTCGGGGGTGTACGGCTGGTGCCCGTCGAAGCCGTTGAGGGCGATCACGAACGGCAGCCCGCTGTTCTCGAAGTAGTCGACCGCCGGGAAACAGTCGGCGAGACGCCGGGTGTCCACCAGGACCACGGCACCGATGGCGCCGCGTACCAGGTCGTCCCACATGAACCAGAAGCGGTCCTGACCAGGTGTACCGAAGAGGTACAGGATCAGGTCCTGGTCCAGGGTGATACGGCCGAAGTCCATGGCCACCGTCGTGGTGGTCTTGTCCCCGGTGTGGGTGAGGTCGTCGATGCCCGCGGACGCGGACGTCATGACGGCCTCCGTGCGCAGCGGGTTGATCTCGGAGACGGCTCCTACGAACGTGGTCTTGCCCACGCCGAAACCACCCGCCACCACGATCTTCGCGGAGGTGGTCGCCCGGCCTCCGTCAGAGCTTGCGAAGTCCACTGAGCACCCTTTCGAGCAGTGTCACGTCCGGCTGGCCACCGGAGTTCTCGTCGCCACCGGGCTGGTGGATGGCGACGAGACCGGCCTCCGCGAGGTCCGCGACGAGAATCCGTGCCACGCCCAGGGGCATGGACAGGAGTGCCGAGACTTCGGCAACAGACTTCACCTCACGGCAGAGGTGGCAGATGCGCTGGTGCTCGGGGAGCAGCCCCATCAGCTGCGCCGGGTCGGCCGTGGTGCTGATCAGTGCCTCTATGGCGAGCTGGTAGCGCGGCCGGGTCCGGCCGCCGGTCATCGCGTACGGACGTACCAGCGGCTGGTCGCCCTCGTCCCCGTACGGCTCTGCGTACGGGTCGTGAGAGGCGGTGGGCGGGGTCATGAGTCCTCCGGGCGGGACAGCAAGTCGGTCATCGTGCCGTCGATGAGGGCCGGTGGGGAGCGGGCGGCCTGACGGTGGGTCTTGCCTTGTGCGTGGGGGGATCTAGTGCAACAGGCTGCCTTGCAGTTCGGCCCGCAGGTCGGGCGTCAGTACGGCGCCCGCGCGGTCGACGAGCAGGGCCATCTCGTATCCGACGAGGCCGATGTCGCAGTCCGGGTGGGACAGGACCGCGAGCGAGGAGCCGTCGGAAATGGACATCAGGAACAGGAAGCCGCGTTCCATCTCGACCACCGTCTGGGCCACCGTGCCGCCCTCGAAGATCCGGGAGGCACCGGCGGTGAGCGAGGTCAGTCCGGAGGCGACGGCCGCGAGCTGGTCCGCGCGGTCGCGCGGGAAGCCCTCCGACAACGCCAGAAGGAGTCCGTCGGCGGAGACGACGACGGTGTGGGACACCCCGGGGGTGTTGTCAACGAAGTTGGTGATCAACCAGTTGAGGTTCTGTGCTGCCTGGCTCATCTGGCTCAACTAACGCTCCTGCTGGTGAGTGGGGCTGGGGAAGCTGCCGGTCTGGCCCGAACCGGCCTGGCGACCCTGCTGGATGCCCCTACGAAGATTGGTCAGCCGGCCGCGTACGTCATCGGGCGCACGCGAGACCTGCGGACCGCTTTGGTGCTGTTGTTGCTGAGCCGTCCCCGCGACAAGGTTCGCGCGGGGGACCCGGCGCGGCAGACCCGAGACGGTCACGCCACCCGCGGTGGGCTGGCGCACCTTCTCGGCCTGGCGGCCGAGTTCATCATTGGGAGAGGCGCGCCAGGACGACGTGACGGCGGGAGCCGGGGCCGACGCCGGGCGCTGCGGGGCCGCGGGAGCCTGGGAGGGCTCCTGCGGGGGGAACATGGAGGACGTGGTGGACGCGGACTCGGTCCGGGAGCCGTTGCTCCGGCCCTGGTCCTGATCCTCGACCTGGTCCTGTCCCTGGTGGAACCAGTTGGTCTCCAGGGTGTCGTACAGCGGTGTACGTCCGTCGCCGGGACCCGACGCCGGGGGCAGACCCTCGAGCTCCTGCTGCGGGGGATACGACGGCTGCGGGGGGAGCGAGGGGCGCCGACGCGGCTGCGGGCGCTGCGGGGACTGGGGGCGCTTGCCGCCGTTCGTCCCGTTGGTCCCGGGGCGCTCGAACTGGCTGGTGTCGCCACCGCCCTGGCGCTCGCCGCGGCCGCCCGGGTCCGCGGGGGAACCGTTGTAGCCGGACGCCGGTGACCGCCCGTTCGAGGGCTGGTCCTGGCGGCCGTCTCGGCCGGGCTGGGCGAACTGGCCGGTCGAGGGCGGGTTCTGCCTGGCGGAAGGATTCGGCGGACCGAACACGTCCGGGCGTACGAACTGGCCGGTGCCCTGACCGGGACGCGGGATGTCGAAGTCGGACGGACCGGTACCGGAACCGGGCCGCGGGGCGTCGAAGTCCGGCCGGGCGTACTCACCCGTGGAGCTCGAACCCTGGCGGTCGTCGATCCGGGGGATCTCCTCGGTCGAGCCCGGACCCTGACGGCCGTCCACGCGCGGCATGCGCGAGGTCGCGTCCGGCTCCTCGTGGCCACGCGGGCCGTCCATCGAGTCGCGCGGGACCGGCGGCTGCGCGTTGTCGTCGCTCCAACTGCTCACGCGCGGCTTGGGGTTGCCCCCGGGCAGCTCGGCACGCGGACCACCGGGCGGCGGCAGCTGCGGCTGCCCGGCGGCATGACGGCCCTGCTCGGCGTTCCCGCTGTCGGGGCGCCGCGGCGGCGGTACGGAGCCACGGGCGCCGAACGCCTCCTGGCGGCCACTGTCACCGAAACCGTCGAAGCCCTGCGGAGCACCCGTACCCGCGGCCTGAAGACCCTGCGGAGCACCCGGCGCGGCACCGGCCGGAGCCGGCCTGCCCTGCGGGGGCGCGGGCGGCATCGGAGGCTGCGGCCCACGCGAACCGCCGGGCCCACCCGGACGACCGCCCGGGTCGCTCCCGGTCAGCGCAGGGCGCGGACCCGTGCCCGCGACCTGCCCGCGCTGAGGACCGGCGTTCAGGCGTCCGGGGCCACCGGGCGCACCTGCACCGGCACCAGCACCCGCGCTGAGCGCGGGACCGCTGCCGGCCCCGCCACGACGGGCCGCCGCCACACCGGCCGCGGCCTGCGCGGCGGCCGGACCGCCGGCACCCGCGCCCTGGCCCGGCTTGCCCGGGGCCTTCTTGCCGCCCTGGGCGACATCGACGGGGAGCATGACCAGCGCGGTCGTACCACCGGAGTCGGACGGCCGCAGCTGGATACGGATGCCGTGCCGCTGCGAAAGGCGGCCGACCACGAACAGACCCATGCGGCGCGAGACCGAGACGTCCACGGTGGGCGGCGAGGCGAGCCGCTCGTTGATCGCCGCGAGGTCCTCGGGAGAGAGGCCGATACCGGTGTCGTGGATCTCGATCAGTACGCGGCCGTCGGGCAGCGCGTGACCGGTGACCTTGACCTTGGTCTGCGGCGAGGAGAACGAGGTGGCGTTCTCAAGGAGCTCGGCGAGCAGGTGCACGAGGTCGTTGACGACGCGGCCCGCGACCTCGGTGGCCGGAACCGAGGACAGCTCGATGCGCTCGTACTGCTCCACCTCGGAGGCGGCGGCACGGAGCACGTCGACCAGCGGGACCGGGCGGGTCCAGCGGCGGCCGGGCTCCTCACCGGCGAGAACGAGGAGGTTCTCACCGTTACGGCGCATGCGGGTCGCGAGGTGGTCGAGCTTGAACAGCGAGGACAGCTGGTCCGGGTCGGCCTCGCGGGACTCCAGCTCGGAGATCAGCGACAGCTGACGCTGGATGAGGCCCTGGGAGCGGCGCGAGAGGTTGGTGAACATCGCGTTGACGTTGCCCCGCAGCAGGGCCTGCTCGGCGGCCAGTCGTACGGCCTCACGGTGCACGTCGTCGAAGGCCGCGGCCACCTGGCCGATCTCGTCCTTGGAGTGCACACCGACCGACTGGACGGAGGTGTCGACGTCCTGCGGGTCGGACTCGGACAGCTGCTTGACCAGCTCGGGCAGCCGGTCCTGGGCGACCTTGGTCGCGGTGTCCTGGAGCCGGCGCAGCGAGCGGATCATAGATCGGGCCACCACGAAGGCGCCGACGAGCGAGACACCGAGGACGAGCAGGATCAGCGCACCGGAGATGATCGCTTCCTGCTCGGACTCGTTGCGCAGCTCACGGGCCTTCTGCTCCATCTGGTTGAGCAGCGTGAGCTCGATCTTGGACATCTCCTGGATCTTGGCCGAGTCGGCGTCGATCCAGTCCAGGTACGAGCGCTTCTCGCGCTGCTCCAGGCCGCCCTCCTGGCGGAGCACACGCTGCGCGTAGTTGTCGGCTTCCTTGATGGTCGGGCTGCCGTCGTCGATCGGCTTCGTCAGGGCCGCCGCGTTGCCGTCGTAGACGCTTTCGAAGCCGGAGAGGTCGGACTTCTGGTTCTCCTGCGCGGAGAGGGCGTACCGCCGGTCGTTCTCCGAGAGATCGCCGAACGTCTTGGGGGTCGCGGGCAGGGCCGCGGCGATCACGGCACGCTGGATGGACGCGTACTCCTTGGCGGAGGAGAAGGCCGCCAGGGCGCGCGTGCGCTGGATCATCTCCGGGTTGCTGGTCGCCTGCGCCATGTCCTGCGAAAGGCCCAGCAGCCGCTCGATGAGCCGGTGGTACTCCTCGACCGTCTGGGAGGAGTTGGCGCGGTCCGTGTAGGCGTCGTTGCGGATGTTCTTGATCTGGCTCAGCTCGGCGACGATGGAGACGACGTTGTCGCGGACGCCGTCGAGGGTCTCGTCGTTGTCCGCGTTGTCGATCTCACGCGAGCCCTCCGTGAAGGCGACACGCGCCCGGTCCGTCTTGTCCCGTACGCCCTTGACCGCGAAATCGGTCCCGTCCGCGCCGTGCGAGAGCGGGCCGGCCGACTTGTCGCGCTCCTCCTGGAGCGCCGCGGCGAGCTCGGTCGCCTGCTTGGTCATGTCGGTCAGCAGCCTCATGTTGTCGAGCTGCTGGATGTCGTCCATGGAGTCGCTGATGCGCAGCGCGCCGAGCGAGGTCGCGGCGACCACGGGGAGCGCGAGCAGCGAGACCAGTCGGGTGGAGATGCGCCAGTTGCGCAGCGCTATTCGGGAGCCGGGGCCGCTGGAGCCCTTCGGCTGCGCAGCCGGGACGGCGGGCGCCGAGGCGGCGGGGCCGCCCGAAGAGCCTGCCAGGCCGGGGCGCGAGCCGCGCTCACCGCTGTCACCGGACTGTGCCGGTCCTTGGTTCTGGGCGTGCTGGGGCGATGAACCGCGGTCGGTCCCGCCGTGCGGCTCCGGCTCCGCCGAAGCGCTGCCATCCCTCTTGAAACGTCCCTGCACTAGCGTCGCAACCTCTGGACCAGGCGCCTCTCCGCAGAACGGTGAGGCGGTGTCGGCGTCGTACCGGCGCAATGCGCCTTCTGTCGGTCTCCGGTGACCGGCGCTGTTCCCCCTATCCCGCCGCCATGCGGCGCTGCGTTGCGCCCCCTGTGCGCCGGTTCGATCCCACGGCGGTTCGTGGAATTCCAGCACAGTGCCGGATCTCCAACAAGGGCCATGGGTCATGCTGTGACCTACGTGACCCCTTGTGAGGGGCGAGTTACGGGTCGTATAAAGTGATCCCCCGCATACCGGACACAATACGGCGTTCCGCTCGTGCGCGAGACGTGTCCCAGTCGCGATGATCAGGAGCGGAATGATGTCTTCAGTGGGGCAATGCCCGCTTTGTCAGGGTCAGTAGTCGGCCTGAATTGACCGTTTTGATGGACGGTTCGTGAGGAAACTCACACGGCGATCATGGGGTCTTCACAACTTTCCCGGGGAACCCGACGTTTAGCCTGATGCCTTTACAGGCACAGCAAATCCGACAACACGCGCTTCTGCGACGGCCGTTGGCCGCGCCGAGGCGCCCGTACGACGGGGTCAGACACCACACATGAAGACGACGATGATGTTCCGCAACATAGCCAATCCGCAGCGCACCACGCTGGCGCACCTCGATGACGCCGACGAACTGCGCATGCCGGAGCAGCGGGAACACCAGGAGCACGCCGTCGAGCTCCCCGCCCAGACCGCCAACCCCCGCCGTACGGTCCTGGTGGACATCCCGGCCGGCGCGGGCGCCGAGCAGTAGGCCTCCGAGCCGAGGACGAGCCCTGCCCCAATTCCCGGGACCGCCGGAGGTAATTGCGCAAGGTCGCGCCCCCTTACCGCGTTAGCCTGGAGCGTCATACTCCGGCTGGTTCAGTAGAGGGGCGCAAGATCCCGTGCGCATCGCCAGGTTCTCCATCGACGGCAACGTCGCGTTCGGCGCGGTCGAGGGCGACAGCCCTCCTGGATCGACCGACGGGCTCGTCCTCGACATCATCAAGGGCATCCCCTTCGCGGACTTCGAACTCTCCGGTACGAAGCTGCCGCTGAGCAAGGTCAGGCTGCTCCCGCCGGTGCTCCCGAACAAGGTCGTGGCCTTCGGCCGCAACTACGCGGAGCACGCGAAGGAACTCGGCAACGAGGTGCCCGACGCCCCGTTCGCCTTCTTCAAGCCGTCCACCTCGGTGATCGGCTCCGGCGACGAGATCGCGTACCCCTCCTTCTCCCAGGAGCTGCACCACGAGGCCGAGCTGGCCGTGGTCATAGGCCGGATGTGCCGTGAGGTCCCACGCGAGCGCGTCAAGGACGTCATCCTCGGCTACACCTGCGCCAACGACGTCACCGCACGCGACGTCCAGAAGCGCGAGAAGCAGTGGGCGAGGGCCAAGGGCTTCGACTCCTCGTGCCCGCTCGGCCCCTGGGTGGAGACGGATCTCGATCCCTCCGACCTGACGATCCAGTGCACGGTCAACGGCCGACAGCGACAACTGGGTCGCACCAGCGAGATGATCCACTCCATCGAGGATCTGATCGTGAACATCACCGAGGCCATGACGCTGCTCCCCGGCGATGTGATCCTCACGGGCACCCCCGCGGGGGTCGGCCCGCTCAACGTCGGCGACGAGGTCGCCGTCACCATCGAAGGCATCGGCACTCTCACCAACAAGGTGATCAAGCGTGGCTAACGCGAACGTCCGCGTACGTTTCTGTCCCTCGCCGACCGGCAACCCCCATGTGGGCCTGGTCCGCACCGCCCTGTTCAACTGGGCATACGCCCGTCACACCGGCGGCACTTTCGTGTTCCGTATCGAGGACACCGACGCGGCCCGCGACTCCGAGGAGTCCTACGAGCAGCTGCTGGACTCCATGCGCTGGCTCGGCTTCGACTGGGACGAGGGCCCCGCCGCATTCGACAGCGCCTCCGGCGCGGACAGCGGCCCGCACGCCCCGTACCGCCAGTCGCAGCGCATGGACATCTACAAGGACGTCGCGCGCAAGCTCCTCGACGGCGGCTACGCGTACTACTGCTACTGCTCGACGGCGGAACTGGACGCCCGCCGCGAGGCGGCCCGCGCGGCAGGCAAGCCATCCGGCTACGACGGTCACTGCCGCGCGCTCACCGACGAGCAGATCGCTACGTACAAGACCGAGGACCGCGAGCCGATCGTCCGCTTCCGCATGCCCGACGAGCCGATCACCTTCACGGACCTGGTGCGCGGCGAGCTGACGTTCACGCCCGAGAACGTGCCCGACTACGGGATCGTACGAGCCAACGGGGCGCCCCTGTACACGCTCGTGAACCCCGTCGACGACGCCCTCATGGAGATCACCCACGTCCTGCGCGGCGAGGACCTGCTCTCCTCCACCCCGCGCCAGATCGCCCTCTACAAGGCATTGATCGAGCTGGGCATCGCCAAGTCCGTGCCCGCCTTCGGGCACCTGCCGTACGTGATGGGCGAGGGCAACAAGAAGCTCTCCAAGCGCGACCCCCAGTCGTCGCTGAACCTCTACAGGGAGCGCGGTTTCCTCCCGGAGGGTCTGCTCAACTACCTCTCCCTGCTGGGCTGGTCGCTCTCCGCCGACCAGGACGTCTTCTCGATCGACGAGATGGTCGCGGCCTTCGACATCAAGGACGTCGTCCCGAACCCGGCCCGCTTCGACCTGAAGAAGTGCGAGGCGATCAACGCCGACCACATCCGGCGGCTGGACCTGAAGTCGTTCATCGAGGCCTGCGGCCCGTGGCTGAAGGCCCCGCACGCGCCGTGGGCGCCGGAGGACTTCGACCAGGCCAGGTGGGAGGCGATCGCCCCGCACGCCCAGACCCGCCTGACGGTCCTGTCCGACATCACGCAGAACGTCGACTTCCTGTTCCTGAAGGAGCCCGTCGAGGACGAGGCGTCCTGGACGAAGGCGATGAAGGAGGGCTCGGACGCGCTCCTGCGCACGGCCCGCGCGAAGCTGGAATCCGCGGACTGGACGAGTCCGGAGTCGCTCAAGGCCGCCGTCCTCGCGGCCGGCGAGGAGCACGGCCTCAAGCTCGGCAAGGCCCAGGCCCCCGTCCGCGTGGCCGTCACCGGCCGCACGGTCGGGCTCCCCCTCTTCGAGTCCCTGGAAGTACTGGGCAAGGACAAGACCCTGACCCGCATCGACGCGGCTCTGGCCAAGCTGACGGCGTAGCGCACGAACGGAGGGGCGGCACCCGCGCGCCGGGTGCCGCCCCTCCGCGTTGCGTGCCGGTGGCACGAAAGCCGGACGCCGTCGCCGTCAGGGCGTTACCGTCAAACCATGAGCATCAGGGCCGTGGTCTGGGACATCGATGACACGATCTTCGACTACACCACGGCCGACCGGGCCGGAATGCGCGGGCATCTGGCGGCCGAGGGACTGCTCGACGGGTACGCGTCCGTGGAGCAGGCGCTCGGGCACTGGCGGGAGGTCACCGACCAGCAGTGGGCCAGGTTCGCGGCGGGCGAGGCCTCCTTCGAGGGGCAGCGGCGGGACCGGGTGCGGGTCTTCCTGGGCGAGGAGCTGACCGACGCCGAGGCCGACGCCTGGTTCCTGCGGTACCTGGGCCACTACGAGGCCGCCTGGGGGCTCTTCCCGGACGTGCTGCCCGCCCTGGACACCCTCGCCGCCAGCCACCGACACGCCGTGCTGTCCAACTCCAGCCTCCACGTCCAGGACCGCAAGCTCCGCGTCCTCGGCGTACACGACCGCTTCGAGACGGTGCTGTGCGCGGCCGAGCTGGGCGTCTCCAAGCCCGAGGCCCGGGCCTTCCACGCCGCCTGCGAGGCCCTGGCGCTGCTCCCGCACCAGGTCGCGTACGTCGGCGATCACCCGGAGATCGACGGACAGGGCGCGGCCGACGCCGGGCTCTTCTCGGTCTGGATCGACCGCGCGGGCGTGAGCGCGGTCACCGGCGACGCGCCCGACACGCGCGAGGGCGCCGCTCCGGATCAGCCCGCCGGCCTGCGCCGAATCACGTCTCTGGCCGCACTTCCGGCACTCCTTGCGGCCGATACCCGTTTTGGAGCGCCGTCCACCTTCGGGTAATGTTCTTCCTGCGTCACCGCGAGCGGGCCGACAGGCCGGGACCGGGAAGCGCAAGCTAAGACAAGATCCCCGCTGGGGGTTGTGTTTCAGTGGCCTATGGTGTAATTGGCAGCACGACTGATTCTGGTTCAGTTAGTCTAGGTTCGAGTCCTGGTAGGCCAGCTCGCAGAGCTCATCTGCAAAAGCCCCCGTTGTGTAGCGGCCTAGCACGCTGCCCTCTCAAGGCAGTAGCGCCGGTTCGAATCCGGTCGGGGGTACAGATCCTTCCCAGGGACACAGTCCGGGTCGCACCCACTGGTTCTCACGGAGACAACATCCGGCTACCGCCGGGTGGGGATCGCTAGGGCCCCCGTTGTGTAGCGGCCTAGCACGCCGCCCTCTCAAGGCGGTAGCGCCGGTTCGAATCCGGTCGGGGGTACGAACTGGTCTAAATCACATTGGTCTATGGTGTAATTGGCAGCACGACTGATTCTGGTTCAGTTAGTCTAGGTTCGAGTCCTGGTAGACCAGCTCGGATCTGCGGAAACGCAAGATCCTCGCCCCCGTTGTGTAGCGGCCTAGCACGCCGCCCTCTCAAGGCGGTAGCGCCGGTTCGAATCCGGTCGGGGGTACGTCACGAAGAAGCCCTCCCCAGCTGGGGAGGGCTTCTTCGCGTTGAGTTGAACGGCAGGACAACCTCAACCCCAGCCGGTCGCTGCGGCGTTGAAGCGACCGGTCGGGTCAACTCGTGTCAGCCGGTGCGGCGCAGCGCCTCCGAGAGGCGGGCCGCCGCGTCGATGACCGCCTGGGCGTGCATCCGGCCCGGGTGCCGGGTCAGGCGCTCGATCGGCCCGGAAACAGAGACGGCGGCCACCACCCGGTTCGAGGGCCCGCGCACCGGCGCCGAGACGGACGCGACGCCCGGCTCGCGCTCACCGATCGACTGGGCCCAGCCCCGGCGCCGTACGCCCGACAGGGCCGTCGCCGTGAAACGGGCGCCCTGCAGGCCCCGGTGCAGGCGCTCCGGCTCTTCCCAGGCCATCAGGATCTGGGCCGAGGAGCCCGCCTTCATGGTGAGTGTCGAGCCGACCGGGACCGTGTCCCTGAGGCCCGACAGGCGCTCCGCCGCGGCGACGCAGATACGCATGTCACCCTGGCGGCGGTAGAGCTGCGCGCTCTCGCCCGTGACGTCACGGAGGTGGGTCAGCACCGGCCCCGCCGTCGCCAGCAGGCGGTCCTCGCCCGCCGCCGCGGCCAGCTCGGCCAGGCGCGGGCCGAGAATGAAACGGCCCTGCATGTCCCGCGCCACCATGCGGTGGTGCTCAAGTGCCACGGCGAGGCGATGTGCCGTGGGTCGTGCCAGTCCGGTCGCCGCGACCAGGCCCGCGAGGGTGGCCGGACCGGACTCCAGGGCGCTCAGGACAAGGGCTGCCTTGTCCAGAACTCCTACGCCGCTACTGTTGTCCATGCAACGATACTCGCGTCTCACTCTGTGAAACGCAAGTTCAATTTTCCGTGGAACGCGCCACCCTGTACGTACAACGGCCCGTAGACCATCGGGCCCGGCGGCAGGCGTCCGGCGCGGGGGTGACGGACGCGGCCATCCCGAAGTCTCTAGTTGGGCCGGCGCCATACAGGCCGGCCGGAGGGAAAGCGATGGGTAGGACACTCGCTGAGAAGGTCTGGGACGACCATGTCGTCCGGCGCGCGGAGGGCGAGCCCGACCTTCTCTTCATCGATCTGCACCTGCTGCACGAGGTGACCAGCCCGCAGGCCTTCGACGGCCTTCGCCAGGCGGGGCGCCCCGTGCGCCGCCTCGACCTCACCATCGCGACCGAGGATCACAACACCCCGACCCTCGACATCGACAAGCCCATCGCCGACCCAGTCTCGCGCGCCCAGCTGGAGACGCTGCGCAAGAACTGCGCCGATTTCGGCGTACGCCTGCACCCGCTCGGCGACGTCGAGCAGGGCGTCGTCCACGTCGTGGGACCGCAGCTGGGCCTCACCCAGCCCGGCATGACCGTGGTCTGCGGCGACTCGCACACCTCCACGCACGGCGCCTTCGGTGCGCTGGCGTTCGGCATCGGCACCTCCCAGGTCGAGCATGTGCTGGCCACCCAGACGCTGCCGCTGGCCCGCCCGAAGACCATGGCCATCACGGTCGACGGTGAACTGCCCGAGGACGTCACGGCCAAGGACCTGATCCTGGCGATCATCGCCAAGATCGGTACGGGCGGCGGCCAGGGCTACATCCTGGAGTACCGCGGCTCCGCCATCGAGAAGCTCTCGATGGAGGCCCGGATGACCATCTGCAACATGTCGATCGAGGCCGGTGCCCGCGCGGGCATGATCGCCCCCGACGAGACGACCTTCGAGTACATCAAGGGCCGCGCGCACGCCCCCGAGGGCGAGGACTGGGACGCCGCCGTCGCGTACTGGAAGACCCTGAAGTCGGACGAGGACGCGGAATTCGACGCCGAGGTCGTCATCGACGCCGCCTTGCTCGCGCCGTTCGTCACCTGGGGCACCAACCCCGGTCAGGGCTCGCCGCTTTCGGCGTCCGTCCCCGACCCTGCTTCGTACGAGGACGCTTCGGAGCGCCACGCCGCCGAAAAGGCCCTGGAATACATGGGGTTGACCGCCGGACAGCCGCTGCGCGACATCAAGGTCGACACTGTCTTCGTAGGCTCCTGCACCAACGGCCGTATCGAGGACCTGCGCGCGGCAGCCTCCATCGTCGAGGGCCGCAAAGTCGCCGACGGCGTACGGATGCTGGTCGTTCCCGGCTCCGCGCGCGTCGGTCTGCAGGCCGTCTCCGAGGGACTGGACCTCGTCTTCAAGGAGGCCGGCGCCGAATGGCGGCACGCGGGCTGCTCGATGTGCCTGGGCATGAACCCCGACCAGCTGGCCCCCGGTGAGCGCTCCGCGTCCACCTCCAACCGCAACTTCGAAGGCAGGCAGGGCAAGGGCGGCCGTACGCACCTGGTCTCGCCGCAGGTCGCCGCCGCCACCGCCGTGCTCGGCCACCTGGCGTCCCCCGCCGACCTGAACGACCAGTCTGCCGTCCGTACGCCCGCTGGAGTCTGAGAACCATGGCCATGGAAGCATTCACCACGCACACCGGACGGGCCGTCCCGCTGCGCCGCAGCAACGTCGACACCGACCAGATCATCCCCGCCCACTGGCTCAAGAAGGTCACCAGGGACGGCTTCGAGGACGGACTGTTCGAGGCCTGGCGCAAGGACTCGTCGTTCATCCTCAACCAGCCCGAGCGCCACGGTGCCACGGTCCTCGTCGCGGGTCCCGACTTCGGTACGGGCTCCTCGCGCGAGCACGCCGTGTGGGCGCTGCAGAACTACGGCTTCAAGGCCGTCATCTCGTCGCGTTTCGCGGACATCTTCCGCGGCAACTCGCTCAAGAACGGTCTGCTCACGGTCGTTCTGGAGCAGAAGATCGTTGACGCGCTGTGGGACCTCACGGAGAACGACCCGCAGGCTGAGGTCACTGTTGACCTTGAGGCGCGTGAGGTTCGCGCGGAGGGCATCACCGCCTCCTTCGAACTCGACGAGAACGCCCGCTGGCGGCTGCTGAACGGGCTCGACGACATCTCGATCACGCTGCAGAACGAGCCGGACATCGCCGCGTACGAGTCCAAGCGGCCCGCCTACAAGCCGCGGACGCTCCGAGTTTGACGAGACGAACCGGCCCAAGCACACAAGGCTGATTCCAGCCACCTCAACAGGCTCCAGTACCCCCAACCGTGGACGGTTGGGGGTACTGCCTTGTGTGCCTGAGGACGAGGTCAGCGGCCTGTTCTGATTGGCTTCAACTCCCCTTGTTTCAAGGGGGATTGTTAGGGTAGTCGAGCCTTGGCACAGTCTTGTGCGGAGGTGTGCGGGAAGCGCCTGGGAGGCGGCAGTTGACCCTGCGCAGGCGACAACTCGCCCCAGATGGCACAATCTGTGCATGGAACACGACGGCCAACTCGAGCTCTATACGGCGGTCGCGTCCCAACTCAAGGAAGCGCACGCAAGGGTGCGCGCACTGCAAGTCCCGGAGGGCGTACGGATGGCGCTGACCCGGAAGCTGCTGGTCATTACGGCCGTGGCCAAGCACGATCTCGCCGATGCGACAAGGCGTCTGGAGCGGTTCATCTCAGACCTTGATGAGGGTCGATTCCCTGAAGAAGGTCTCTGAGGAACTTCGCGACAGTCCTGGTTCGTTGCGGCACTAGGGTGATTAGCCCGTTTCGTGTTTGATTTGCGGTATATATCTGCCTAACGTGCGAAAAAGCTTGAACACTTTCGTTCTGGCAATGTCTCCGAAGGGGAAGACGTGAACAAGGCGCAGCTCGTAGAAGCGATTGCGGACAAGGTCGGCGGGCGTCAGCAGGCCGCCGACGCGGTCGACGCCGTACTGGACGCCGTGGTCCGTGCGGTTGTCGCAGGGGAACGGGTCTCGGTCACCGGTTTCGGTTCCTTCGAGAAGGTCGATCGTCCGGCCCGCTACGCACGTAACCCCCAGACCGGGGAGCGTGTTCGGGTCAAGAAGACCTCCGTGCCGCGGTTCCGCGCGGGCCAGGGTTTCAAGGACCTGGTGAGCGGTTCGAAGAAACTCCCGAAGCACGATGTGGCGGTCAAGAAGGCGCCCAAGGGCAGCCTGTCCGGAGGCGCTGCCGCCACGGTCAAGAAGGCGACGGCCAAGAGGGCCGCCGCCAAGAAGGCGGCGACGCCCGCCAAGAAGGCCGCGGCCAAGAAGACGACCGCCAAGAAGGCGGCGCCGGCCAAGGCCGCGGCCAAGAAGACCACGGCCAAGGCGGCGACCGGCAAGACCGCGGCCAAGACGACCACCGCCAAGAAGGGGGCCGCCAAGAAGGCGCCCGCGAAGAAGTCGACGGCGCGCAAGACCACCGCCAAGAAGACCACCGCCCGCCGGTAGACAGGGCGCTGGGACACTCACGCGCCGGGCCGGGCTCCTCACGGAAGAGAGCCCGGCCCGCGGCGTGTTCAGAGACTGCTCAGAGATCTTGGGGGACGGTCCTGAGGGTCTTCAGGGGGCCTCAGAAGGTCTGCAGCGTCACCAGAGTGATCCGGCGCGCGTCCCCTTCGCCCTCCGTCTCGATCCGCACCCGCTGCCCCGGCCTGAGCAGCCTGAGCCCGCCCGCCTCGAACGCCGGGCCGTCGAAGGGCACCGGGGTGCCGTCATCGAGCAGCACCTGACCGCTACGGGTCTCGGGGTCGTACGTGTACGCGGTCGCCTGCATGAGGCCCAGACTAGGCGACGTTCAACGCCGCGACCGCCGCCGCCGTGCGCGGTCCCACGCCCAGGGCCAGTGCCGCTCGTAGGTCGTCGCCGGTGTCCACGTCCTGGCGTACGGAATCCACTGAGTCCAGGGGAAGTTCCACGGCGCCCGAGGTTCGGTGGCGGGTGCGAGAATCCGGGCCGAACATGGGGAGCAATTCACGGTCCGCGGACGCGGTCAGCAGAGTCGTGCCGGTTCCGGCGGCGTCCGGGAGAAAAGCGCGGGGGAATTCGGCGGCCGCGTCGAGGACGCGGGCCAATTCCAGGGGGCGCAGTGCGGGGAGATCGGCGTTCAGGGCCGCCAAAGGGCTTTCGGGGCTTCTGGATCGTACGAGCGACGCCCCGTGCGTGAGGGCGGCGTTCAGTCCGCCCGCGGGCTCGTCCGGGACGATCCGGGCGCCCAGCGCGGCCAGTTCACGGCCGGCCAGCACGTCGTCCGTGACGACCGCCACATCGCGTACCGCGGCGCAGGCGAGGGCCGCCGTCACGGTGTCCTGCGCGAAGGCGAGGGCGAGTCCGGGGCGCAGTCCGTCGGCGGCGGTGTCCGAGAGCCTGCTCTTCGCCCGCGACAGGGCTTTCAGGGGTATGACCAAGGTCCACTGCACCAGCGTTCCGTCCCTCTCTTGTCGCGCCCATTGTGACCTGGACAGTGAGTGAGACACCCTGGCGGGGGCATGGACGGGGGAGAGGATGCGAAGCTCCTTGCAAGGGCGGTGGTGGGAGACGGGCGGGCGTACGGTGTTCTCGACAGACCGTCGGCCTGGAGCGACACTTGTGCGGCCCACCCAGGCCCTGGAGGAAGGTGTCCGCGTGCCCCGCCGCAGAATCGGCTTCTGGTACCGCTTCGCAGCGGTCCTGTGCAAACCGCCGTTGGTGGTTCTGATCAAGCGGGATTGGCGTGGAATGGAGAACATTCCGGCCGAGGGCGGATTTATCGCCGCGGTGAACCACAATTCTCATCTGGATCCGTTCGCTTACGGGCATTACCAGTACAACACCGGGCGCGTTCCACGCTTCCTGGCAAAGTCCGCGCTTTTCGGAAAAGGATTCATCGGGACCGCGATGCGCGGCACCGGACAGATTCCCGTGTACCGCGAGAGCACCGACGCACTGAGCGCCTTCCGGGCCGCCATCGCCGCCGTGGAACGCGGGGAGTGCGTCGCCTTCTATCCGGAGGGCACCATTACGCGCGATCCCGGCCAGTGGCCGATGATCGGCAAGACCGGCGCCGCACGCGTCGCGTTGCAGACCAAGTGCCCGGTGATTCCGGTCGCCCAGTGGGGAGCCAACCTGCTGCTGCCGCCGTACGCGAAGAAACTCAACATCCTTCCCCGCAAGACCCATCACGTGCTCGCGGGACCTCCGGTGGATCTGTCGCGCTTCTACGACAAGGAGATGACCCCGGAGGTCCTGAAGGAGGCCACCGAGGTCATCATGGCGGCGATAACCACGCAGCTGGAGGTGATCCGCGGCGAGAAGGCGCCCCAGACGCGGTACGACCCGAAGCAGGTGCGCATCGAGCAGCGGCGCAGGGCGCAGGCCCACGAACAGCGGCCACACGAAAAAGCAGAACAGGAAGAGGGGCACGGCAAGTGACGACATCCGGCAAGCCCGTCAAGGCGGCCGTCTTCGGGACCGGATCGTGGGGCACGGCCTTCGGCATGGTGCTCGCCGACGCCGGATGCGACGTGACGTTGTGGGGACGGCGGGCCGAACTCGCCGAAGCGGTCAACTCCACGCATACGAACCCCGACTACCTGCCGGGCATCGAACTCCCCGAGAACCTGCGCGCCACCACGGACGCGGCCGAGGCGGCCCGCGACGCGGACTTCACGGTGCTCGCCGTCCCCTCGCAGACGCTGCGCGGAAATCTCGCCGAATGGGCTCCGCTGCTCGCTCCCGGCACCGTCCTCGTCTCCCTCATGAAGGGCGTCGAACTCGGTTCCGCGATGCGGATGAGCGAGGTCATCGAGGACGTCGCCAAGGTCGGCGCGGACCGCATAGCGGTGGTCACCGGACCCAACCTGGCCCGGGAGATCGCCGCCCGGATGCCGGCCGCCGCGGTGGTCGCGTGCAGCGACGAAGCGGTGGCCCAGCGCCTCCAGTCCGCCTGCCACACGCCGTACTTCCGCCCGTACACCAACACCGACGTGATCGGCTGCGAACTCGGCGGCGCCGTCAAGAACGTGATCGGTCTCGCCGTCGGCATCGTGGACGGCATGGGGCTCGGCGACAACGCCAAGGGCTCACTCATCACCCGCGGGTTGGCGGAGACGACCCGCCTCGGCCTCGCCATGGGCGCCGACCCGCTGACGTTCTCCGGACTCGCGGGCCTGGGCGACCTCGTGGCCACCTGCTCCTCGCCGCTCTCGCGCAACCACACCTTCGGCACCAACCTCGGCAAGGGCATGACCCTTCAGGAGACCATCGCGGTCACCAAGCAGACCGCCGAGGGCGTCAAGTCCTGTGAGTCCGTGCTGGATCTGGCCCGTCGCCACGGCGTCGACATGCCCATCACGGAGACGGTCGTCGGCATCGTCCACGAGGGCAAGCCGCCGGTGGTCGCACTCAAGGAGCTGATGGCGCGCAGCGCCAAGCCGGAGCGGCACTGACACTCGGGAGCCCGGCGGACGCTGACTCACCGCCCTACCAACGGGTACTCTCAACGCGATATGAGCACCGAGAACCTCCCCCAGAGCCCTGGGCAGACGCCTCGTAAACCGCGTGTGGCCATCGTGTTCGGCGGCCGCAGCTCCGAACACGGGATCTCCGTCGTCACCGCCGGCGCCGTCCTGCGCGCCATCGACCGGACGAAGTACGACGTCCTGCCGATCGGCATCACCCAGGACGGCCGCTGGGCGCTCACGGCGGACGAGCCGGAGCGGATGGCCATCGCCGACCGGCGCCAGCCGAGCGTGGAGCAGCTCGCCGAGTCCGGTGAGGGCGGGGTGATCCTCCCCGTCGACCCGTCCAACCGCGAAGTCGTCTACAGCGAGCCCGGTTCGGTTCCCAAGGCGCTCGGTGAGGTGGACGTCGTCTTCCCGGTGCTGCACGGCCCGTACGGCGAGGACGGCACCCTCCAGGGGCTCCTGGAGCTGTCCGGTGTCCCGTACGTCGGCGCGGGTGTGCTCGCCTCGGCCGTCGGACAGGACAAGGAGTACATGAAGCGGGTGTTCACCTCCTTCGGGCTGCCCGTCGGCCCGTACGTGGTGATCCGTCCGCGTGAGTGGGAGCTCGACGAGGCGGGTGCCCGGCGGCGCATCGTCGACTTCGCGGGCGAGCACGGCTGGCCGCTCTTCGTGAAACCCGCGCGCGCGGGGTCGTCGATCGGCATCACCAAGGTCGACGACTTGGGCGGCCTCGACGAGGCGATCGCGGCGGCCCAGCAGCACGACCCGAAGATCATCGTGGAGGCGCTGCTGCGCGGTCGCGAGATCGAGTGCGGGGTCCTGGAGTTCGAGGACGGGCCGCGCGCCTCGGTGCCCGCCGAGATTCCGCCGGTGCAGTCCCACGAGTTCTACGACTTCGAGGCGAAGTACATCGACTCCGCCCCCGGGATCGTGCCCGCGCCACTCACCGACGAGCAGACCGCCGAAGTGCAGCGGCTGGCGGTCGCGGCCTTCGATGCGGCGTCGTGCGAGGGTCTCGTACGGGCGGACTTCTTCCTCACCGAGGACGGCGACTTCGTGATCAACGAGATCAACACGATGCCGGGCTTCACGCCCATCTCCATGTACCCGCGCATGTGGCAGGAGAGCGGGGTCAGCTACCCGGAGCTGGTGGACCGTCTGGTGCAGGCGGCGCTGCGGCGCTCCACGGGGCTGCGCTGAGCCCTGGCGGTCCCCTTCGTGGAGTGCGAGCTAGTCGGCGATCCCTTCGGGGATCGCCTTCTTGATGGGCGCGGCGAAGTCGACGAGCGGGCCCGCACCCTTCGCGGCCTGCTCCTTGCTGAGCCCGACCTCCACGTACGCCGTGCGCAGACCCGTGGTGAAGACGTACGAGCCGTCGTCCTGTTCCTGTACGAGCCAGGCCACGCCGTTCACCTCGGTCGTGGACGCTTTCGGGTCGAGCATCTCCGCGGGCCGTTCGACACCACAGCGCAGTATGATCGCCGGACTTCCCCAGCCCGCGGTCAGTGTGGACCGGGGCTCGGGATCCTCCCGGTCGAGACCGTCCACCTTCGGCGGCAGCCGTTCGTCCAGGTTCTGACACAGCTTGATGACCTTCGCGTCCGGGCTGGGAACCACGGCCGAAGCGCTGTCGTCTGCCGAGGAGCAGCCTGTGGCGGAGATCAGCAGGACGAAGGCGGGAAGACCGAACTGCCGGGAACGGAACAAGTTCACCGGCACAGGGTAGACGGGGGCTACAGGTGCACCACCGGGCAGGTCAGGGTACGGGTGATGCCGTCCACTTGCTGGACTTTCGCGACCACCATGCGGCCGAGATCGTCCACGGTGTCGGCTTGGGCCCGCACGATCACGTCGTACGGTCCGGTCACGTCCTCGGCCTGGATCACCCCCGAAATCTTGCTGATCGTGTCAGCGACGGTCGACGCCTTGCCGACCTCCGTCTGAATCAGGATGTACGCCTGTACCACGGAACCTCCAGGGCGGCCACGAGGATCATGTGGGGAAAAGGAACGCCACGGTATCGCGTCGCCGCTCACCGCGGGGAGACCTGCGGAGACCGGGCTTGCGGGCCGGGGCGGCACATACGGCACAAGTTGGCGGTCGGCTCGACCGTACCCAGGTCGGTGACGGCTCGCGACCGGGCAGCGGCAGTAACAGAAGGAGACGTACGACAATGAAGGGAACCGTGGGCGAGTTGGGGGAGTTCGGGCTCATCAGAGAGCTCACCTCACGGCTCACCACCACCCCGGCGGTACGCGTCGGGCCGGGCGACGACGCCGCCGTGGTGGCCGCCCCCGACCGCAGGGTCGTGGCGAGCACCGACATCCTCCTTGAGGGGCGGCACTTCCGCCGCGACTGGTCCACGGCGTACGACGTCGGGCGCAAGGCGGCGGCGCAGAACCTCGCGGACATCGCCGCCATGGGCGCCGTCCCCACCGCATTGCTGCTCGGCCTGGTCGTCCCGGCCGAACTCCCGGCCACCTGGCCCTCCGAGCTGATGGACGGCCTGCGCGACGAGTGTCAGGTCGCGGGCGCGGCCGTGGTCGGCGGCGATGTCGTGCGCGGTGACACCATCATGGTCTCGATCACCGCGCTCGGCGATCTGCGCAACCACGAGCCGGTCACCCGCGGGGGTGCCCAGCCCGGCGATGTCGTCGCCGTCACGGGCTGGCTGGGCTGGTCCGCGGCCGGCCACGCGGTGCTCTCGCGCGGCTTCCGCTCGCCGCGCGCCTTCGTCGAGGCCCACCGGCGGCCCGAACCGCCGTACCACGCGGGCCCCGCGGCCGCCGGGCTCGGTGCGACCTCCATGACGGACGTCAGCGACGGGCTGATCGCCGACCTCGGGCACATCGCGGAAGCCAGCAAGGTGCGGATCGACATCCGCTCCGGCGCTGTCGACATTCCCTCGCAGATGAACGACATCGGGCAGGCCGTCGGCGTCGATCCGCTCCAGTGGGTGCTCACCGGCGGCGAGGACCACGCGATCGTCGCCACCTTCCCCTCGGACGTGAAGCTGCCCGCCCGCTGGAAGGTGATCGGCGAGGTCCTCAACCCCTCGGCGCTGCCCCAGGTCACGGTCGACGGGGCGCCGTGGACCAGCAAGGGCGGCTGGGATCACTTCGGGGACATCGAGTCATGAGTGCCGTGGACGGAGTGAGTGTCCGGGGTGCTCCGCCGTGTGTGCTGACGGTCGCGGGTTCCGACTCCGGTGGAGGGGCCGGAATCCAGGCCGACCTGAAGACGATGCTCGCACTCGGCGTGCACGGCATGAGCGTGCTCACGGCGGTCACCGCCCAGAACTCCCTTGGTGTGCAAGGAGCTTGGGAGCTTCCGGTGGAGGCGGTGCGGGCCCAGTACCGCAGCGTGGTCGACGACATCGGGGTGCAGGCGGTCAAGACCGGGATGCTTGCCTCGGCCGAACTCGTCGAGGCCGTCGCCGAGTTGATCGCGGGCACGGACGCGCCCGCCGTCGTCGACCCGGTCGGAGTGTCGAAGCACGGGGACTCGCTGCTGGCCGCGTCCGCCCTGGATTCCGTACGTACGAAGCTGCTGCCCGTCGCCACGGTGGCGACGCCGAACCTCGACGAGGTCGTCCAACTCACGGGCGTACGGGTCGAGTCGGAGGACGGGATGCGACGGGCTGCGGAGGCTCTGCTCTCGTACGGGCCGCAGTGGGCGCTCATCAAGGGCGGCCACCTCAGTGGTGATGCCGTGGATCTCCTCACCGATGGCTCCGAGGAGCACTGGCTGCGCGCTCCCCGGCTCGACAACCGGCACACTCACGGCACCGGCTGCACCCTAGCGTCCGCGATCGCCTCGGGACTGGCGAAGGGGCAGTCCGTACCGGAGGCGGTGGCGGCGGCCAAGGAGTACGTCACCGGGGCGATCGCGGCGGGGTTCGCGCTGGGGGGCGGGATCGGGCCGGTGGATCATGGGTGGTGTTGGGAGAGGGAGCGCACGTAAGCGTTCGCGTAAACGCTTGCGCAAGCGTTTACGCTGCGGCGATGCAGGCGTTTACGCATCTGTCCGGGCACGGCAAAAAGCCGGCCCACCCTTCGGTGGACCGGCCATGCAGCGAACCAGCAGTGGCCGCGCGCTAGCAGAGCGTCAGCGCGAGACCTTGCCGGCCTTGATGCACGAGGTGCAAGCGTTCACGCGCTTCGGCGTCCCGCCCACCACGGTACGGACGCGCTGGATGTTCGGGTTCCAGCGACGGGACGTACGGCGGTGTGAGTGCGAGATGTTGTTGCCGAAGCCCGGCCCCTTGCCGCAGACGTCGCAGTTGGCAGCCACGGGTCACTCCAAAGACTTCAGATGCTCTTACGGTTGATCCCGGCATGCCGGGATCAAGATCAAGGAATCCAGGATCTGAGTGGCGGTGCCAGGGAGAAGGCCCGATCGGATCGGGCAACCGGAGCAGCATACAACGACTGCGTCCGTACAACGAAACTACCATGGTCGGCCCGGGGGCCTGCCCCGGCCCTCTTCCGGCGGAAACCTGACCTGGGTCTACGCTGCGTCCCACGTTCGCTGCTCAAGGAGGCGCAGGTGCCACAGGTGCCGCAGGTGCCGCAGACATTGGATGCTCTCGCGGTGCGCGCCTGGTGCGGACTCGCGCTCGAGGCACTCGGTCGCGCGCGCGAGGAGATCGACGCGATCAACGTCTATCCGGTCGCGGACGGGGACACCGGCACCAATCTGTATCTGACCGTGGAGTCGGCGGCCGGGGCGGTCGAGGCGGTCTTCGCGGCGCACGACGCGGTCTCCGGCGAGGCCTCCGGTGCCTCCGCGTTTTCTGGTGCTTCCGGTGCCTCTGGCGAAGGGGCGGCCGAGCGGCCGACGCTTGCCGACGCGGTGCGCGCGATGGCGCATGGCGCGCTCATCGGGGCCCGGGGGAACTCAGGGACGATCCTCGCGCAGCTCCTGCGAGGCATGGCCGAGGTGCTCGCCGCCGACGATGAGACTGCCCGCACCGACGGCCAGGGACTGCGGCTCGCCCTCAGGCAGGCGGCCGACTCGGCACGGCAGGCCGTCGCGCACCCCGTCGAGGGCACGGTCCTCACGGTCGCCTCGGCCGCCGCCGACGCGGCCTCCGGGGCAGAGGGCGACTGCGGGACGGTGGCGCGGGCGGCGTACGAGGGGGCTCGTGCCGCCCTCGCGGCGACTCCGGGGCAGTTGGCGGCCCTGAAGCGGGCCGGAGTGGTGGACGCCGGCGGACGGGGACTTGTGGCCGTACTGGCGGCGCTGGTCGAGACGTTCACGGGGGAGGCACCCGGCGCTGCGGCGGCGGTGCCCGTTCTCATGGGGCACGCGCGCGTGGAGGCCGCTGCCGTGGAGCCGCTCGGAGACGTGGGGGAGTGCGCGGACCCGGCCCCGGCTCCGGAGGAGGGCGGGCCCGCGTTCGAGGTGATCTATCTCCTGGAGGCGGACGGCGCCGCCGTGGACCGGCTGCGGGAGCGGCTCGACCAGCTGGGCGACTCGCTTGTCGTGGTCGGCGGTGACGGGCTGTGGAACGTCCATGTGCACGTCGACGACGCGGGCGCCGCCGTGGAGGCGGGCGTTGAGGCCGGGCGGCCGTACCGGATCCGGATCACGCACTTCGGGGCCGGTGACGCGCATATGGCGGGCGCCGCCGGGCGGCCGGTCCGTGAGCGGGTGCAGCGCGCGGTCGTGGCCGTGGTCCCTGGAGAGGGGCTGGCCGGGCTGTACACCGAAGCCGGGGCGACCACCGTCCTCGCACGCCCGGAGGAGCCGCCCGCGAGCGGAGAGCTCGTCGAGGCGATACGGCGGGCCCACGCGCGCGAGGTGGTGCTGTTGCCCAACGATGCCGATCTGCGGCACACGGCTGCCGCTGCGGCCGAGCAGGTCCGCGCGGACGGAGTCCGGGTCGCCCTGATCCCCACGCGTTCCGCGGTGCAGGGGATCGCGGCGCTCGCCGTGCACGAGCCGGAGCGGCGCTTCGACGAGGACGTCGTCTCGATGACCTCGGCGGCAGGGGCGACCCGCTACGCGGAACTCGCCGTCGCGGAACGCGAGTCCTGGACCATGGCCGGCATCTGCCAGGCCGGTGACATCCTGGGCCTCATCGAGGGCGACGTCGCGGTGATCGGCTCCGACATCACGGCCACCGCCGAAACCGTCCTCGACCGCATGCTCTCGGCGGGCGGCGAGATGGTCACCCTGGTCCTGGGCGACGAGGCTCCCGGCACCATCGCCGCCCACCTCGAAGCCCGGGTACGCGAGTCCTACCTGGCCGTCGACACGGTGGTGTACCGGGGCGGTCGACAGGGCGCGTTGCTGCTGATCGGCGTGGAGTAGCACCCCGAGCCGAGGCGTGGGTTCGGGCAGGCCGCCTCGCTCTACGGCTCCTGGGTCTCCGCTCCCGTGACGCGCAGAAGGCGTTCCGCCTCCGCCCGTCGAGACGCCACCGTTTCGTCGGAATCGTCAGCATCCTCGGAGTAGTCGGCCTCCGTGTACGCCGCGAGAACCACGCGCGCGCGTGCCGCCGCCGCTTCGGGGCGCTCGAGGTCGGCCTCCAGCCAGCCGGCGGCGAGTTCGGCGCCCGTACGGCTGTGGAGGCCTGCTTCGCCCAAGGAGGCGAAGCCTGTGACGGCTCGCGTGATGTGGGCGAGAGACTCCTCGAACACGGCGTTGACCGACTCGTCGTCGGCGGCGTCGCCGGCCACGGACCGTGCGATCAGGTCACCGAACTGCCTGTGTGTATCGGCGAGTTCGGCGACGAGCCGGTCACGCGCGCCGTCGTCCTCCGGTACGGCGGCCTGGCACTCCCGGACCGCGGCCGTCATCAGCTCCCGTGCCGCGTCGGGCCCGGAGCCCTCCTCGCGCGCCGCGAGCCACGCGCGCGCCCGCAGGGAGCGGACCAGCCCGTGGACGTTGCCGAGGGACCGCCACAGGTCACCGGCGCGCTCGTAGGCACGCTCCGCCTGGTCGGGCAGCCCGGCGTTCCCCAGGGCTTCCGCGGCGAGGTGCGCGAGCATGGCGTGGTCGCGCTGCTCGGGCCAGTGCCGGGCGATCTCGGCGGCCTGGAGCCAGTGCTCGGCGGCCTCGCGGTGCTCTCCGAGCTCGGTGAGACAGTCGCCGAGCCACCATCGGGTCTGCACGAGCGCACCGTCGCCGTGGGTCTCCGCGGCCAGCTCGGGCAGCGCTGACTCCAGGACCTCCGCGCCCTCCGCCCACCGCCCCTGGCCCACCAGGAAGCCGCCGAGCTGATGCCGGGCCCAGGCGCCCAGCGTGGCCCCCTCGCCGCCCTCGTCGGCCCAGTACGCCGCCTCCAGGGCGTGCTCCACGGCGGGCCCGAACCGGCCGGTGGCGCCGAGTACTTCGGCCAGCTGGAGGTGCAGCTGAGCGTGGCCCGTCGCCTCCAGGTACGGCCCGCCGTGCTCCAGCGCCGCCCGGGCCGCCCGCTCCGCCGCCTCGGCATCACCCAGGTGGCGTGCCATGCCGGTGAGCCGGGCCTCGTACTCCACCGCGAACCACGGCAGCCCGGCCGCCACGAACGCCTCCGAGGCCCGCGTGAGCAGCTCCGTGGCCCGCTCCACGTCCCCGGCGTGCGCCGCGAGCTCCCCGAGCATGGCATGCGCCTCCGCGGCGCGTGAGGCGACCAGGAGGTCGTCCCCGGTGTGCGGTTCGGCGAGGGCCAGCAGCTCCCGCACGGCGGACTCCGCGGCGGCGAACGCCTCGGCTCCCTCGTCTCCGGAAAGGCCCCTCTCGTCCTCCTCCGCTGCCTCCTGCACCCGCTGCAACAGGATCCGCGCCCGCCCCACCAGCACGGAGGCCGCCTGCTGGACCCCGGTTCCGCCGTCGGCAAGGAGGGCGACCACTCGCTCGTACGGCTCCGAGACCGCGGCCAGCGCCTCGTCGGTGCGGCCGGAGAGGGCCAGTACGTACGCTCCACGCGCGCGTGCGGCCATGGCCTCGCCCGGGTCGCCCGCCTCGGTGTACAACTCGGCGGCGCGGGCGAACAGTTCCACGCCCTCGGGACCGAGGCCCATCGCTTGGTGGTCGGTCATCTCCGCGCGGTCCCGGGGTGCCAGTTCCTCGTCCCCGGCCGCCTCGGCGACCGCGGCCCACGCCGCGACGGATTCCGGGTGCAGCGCCGCCGAGAGCCGGCGGGCCTCGGCGAGCAGCGCGGACAGGTCCGGCTCGGCGGAAGCGGCCGCGGCAGGTGTGTCGGCGGCAGTACGGGCGGGCGCGGGCCTCACGGGCACCGTCATGGTCCGTGCCCGTACGCCCAGCGGCAGCCGGTCCACCAGCGGCTGTCGGCTCATGCGCTCCCGGGCGAGGGCGCCGACGTACGCCGTGCCGTTGCGCTCGTCGAAGCGGGTGGCCAGCGAAAGGGCCTCCCCGCGCGCGTGGGCGGCGAGTTCGCGTGCGGTCCACGTACGGCCTGCCGGGCCGGGCACCGGCTGGTCGCCCCGACCGAGTTCGGTCACGCGGTCCATCAGGAGGGCCACCACGGACATGAAGTCGAGCTTGCTGCGCGGTTCCCCGGAGTCCGTGAAATACGCCGGACGCTCCGCCAGCAGCTCCAGGCCGCGCGCTTCGTTGCCGGTGAGCGCGCAGAACTCCACATGGTCGGCGTACGCGCCCCGCATGCTCTCCATGGGCCGCACCAGCCGGAAACCCCGCAGATGGTGGGTGCGCGCCTCGTCGAGGCGGCCAAGACGCAACAGCGGGAGCAGGGAGGACGCCAGCGCCGTGTGCGGCTCGTGGGCGCAGGTGTACTCGCCCTCCAGGACCGGCTGCCACAGCTCCAGTGCACGGACGTCCTCGCCCCGCTGGGCCTGCCACCAGCCCTGGCCGTGCAGCTCACAGGCGTGGCAGTCGGCCATGGTGTCCCGGTCGGCGGCCAGCCACGCCGCGTACGCCCGCTCGGCACGCGCCATGTCCCCGACATGCGAGGCCACGCTGAACTCGGCGCTGCGCACGGCCCGTTCGGAGTGCCCGGCGAGGCGATAGCGGTGCTCCATCTCGCCGAGCCACTTCTCGATGGAGGCGAGCGGAATGTGCGGCTGGCTCAGCATGCCGGCCGACATCCACTTGAAGACCCAGTGCAGCGAGTGGACCTCGTACTCGTCGAAGTCCTCGGGCCGTTCGTCCCACATGCGCAGCAGTCGCGCGAAGGGGACGAACATCTTGTCCTTCTCGGAGCTGTAGTTGTAGACCTTCAGCTGGTGCCCGAGCGCCTCGATCACGGCGAGCGGAATGTTCAGCTTCTCGGCCTCCGAAAGCAGCTGCTCCGCGCGCGCGTTGCGGGCGGGGCCCTCCGGCTGCTCGTAGTTCTCGGCCATCGCCCGGCGCAGCGCCTCGAAGTCCATGGTCGCGCTCATCGGCCGCCCTCCTCCGGGGAGTTGCTGTGGGTGGCCCACTCCAGGAGGCCGATGAACGCACGGTTCAGGAGTGCCGAATCCGCGGGGCGCAGCGGTCGCTGCGCCATCAGCAGGGCCTGCCCGTAGAGGGACTCCGTGGCCGTTCCGATCAGCTCCGGGTCGTCGAGTGAACTGACCTTCCGGATGAGCGGGTTGAGGTGGTTGAGCACCAGCCGCGCGCGTGGGGCGCTGCCGCGCAGCGAGCCGAGGATGCCCGCCCACAGGTCGTCGGCCTGCTCCTCGGCGTCCGCACGCGCCTGTTCGTGACGCACCGACCGGTCGTCCAGGTGCAGCGCGGGCACGGAGAGGGGATGGAAGGCGCGCAGGACGACATCGCACCCCAGGGGGTCGAGTCTGGCCCGCGCGGCCCCCAGGAAGCCGGACAGCGCCAGCTCCACGGCCGGGTCGACCGCGTCCAGGTGCGCGGTCACCGTGTCGGCGTCCAGCTCGGCGACCACCGTCCCCGGGCGCACCGAGGGCAGCGCCTCGACGAGCTCACTGTCGTACGTGTAGCCGCCGTTGATCACCCCGACGCCCTGCGCGGAGGCGATCGGGGCGACCTGCCGGAACTCCTCCACGGTCCGCGTGAAGTGCACCACCGGGTGCCGCGACGCGAACTCCTCCAGGGACAGCCGCCCGTCGCTCGTCTCGAAGGGCAGCCACGGCAGCATCGTGCGCAGCATCTCCTTGTCGTGCCGCGCAAGGGACTTGACGCCCAGGTGGTGCACCGACAGGAAAGCCGCCAGCCGCTCCGGATCGCCCGCGGCGAGCCCGGTCAGCCAGGACCGGATCCGCTCGCCCAGCGCCTCCCGTACGGCCGCCAGGGTCTCGTCCTCGTACAGCGCCTCCCGTGAGGCGGTGGGCCGCAGACTGTCCGTGTCGAGGACGCAGCGCACGAAGAACGCCCAGTCGGGCAGCAGCTGTTCGGCCCGCTCGGTGAGCAGCATGCCCTTCAGGTGCACACGATGACCGGCGCGCTGGGCCGGGCTGACCGCGGACGGCAGCACGTACGCCACGCCGCGGATCCCGGCGAGCGGCACGTCCAGCTCGATGGAGTCCAGCGGCGTGAAGCCGAACAGGTCGTGACAGTGCCGCGCCAGGGCCACCCTTCGGGTGGTGGGAGAGGGGTACGAACGGTTCCAGGGCGCCGGAAGGTCCGTGACCGCCTCGTCGCCCACCCGGACGTCGTACGGCAACAGCGACCCGAAGTCCCGGGCCAGCGACAGCACACGCTCCCCGGACAGCCACTCGGCCGCGCCCGGGCGGGCCACCAGGTGCACGGTCGTACCCGGTTCGGTACGGGCCTCATCAGGCAGCGTACGGACCGTGTACGAGCCGTCGTCCGTCGCCGTCCACTCGACGGGCGGTGCGTCGGGCGTACGCGCGCTGCGGCTGACCACCCGGATGCGCTCGGCGACCACGAAACAGGCCAGCAGGCCGATCCCGAACTGCCCGAGGAAGTCGGAGCGCGCCGACTCAAGACCGTCGTCCCGCTTGGAACTGCGGCCGATCGTCGCGAGGAGGTTGTGCACGTCCGCCTCGGTGAGCCCGATCCCGGAGTCCTCCACGCGCAGCGTGCCGGCCTCCGTGAACAGCCGCACCCGGGCGGGCGCGTCCGGCTGCTCGGCGCGGCGGGCCGTGATCGCGTCCACGGCGTTCTGCAGCAACTCGCGGAGGTAGACCTTGGGGCTGGAGTAGAGATGGTGGGAGAGCAGGTCCACGAGTCCGCGCAGGTCGACCTGGAACGTATGGGGTGACTGAGATGCCTGGGAAGACTGAGAATCCGAAATCTGAGAGTCCATCGTCGCTGCGCCGGTGGGGGGACGGGCGACGGCGCGGGGTCGGGCGGTCCCGAGGAAAGATGACCGCGAACAGGGCCGGAGCGCGTCATCCTAGGCCTGAACAGACCCGCCTGACCAGCGGAATTCCGGGACGTATACGGCGTTGTCAGTGGCGTGGTGTGCAATGGATCTCGTGCCCGCGCTAGATGAACCACTGAAGAAGGTGCTCGGCCCCGCCACCGCGAAGGTGATGGCCGAGTTCCTCGGCCTGCACACCGTCGGCGACCTGCTGCACCACTATCCGCGCAGGTACGAGGAGCGCGGCCAGCTCACCCACCTCGCCGACCTGCCCATGGACGAGCACGTCACGGTGGTCGCCCAGGTCGCCGACGCCCGCCTGGTCACCTTCTCCTCGCCCAAGGCCCCGCGCGGGAAGGGCCAGCGCCTCGAGGTGACCATCACGGACGGCAGCGGCAGACTCCAGCTGGTCTTCTTCGGCAAGGGCGCCCACAAGCCGCACAAGGAGCTCCTGCCGGGCACGCGCGCGTTGTTCGCGGGCAAGGTCTCCGTCTTCAACCGCCGACTCCAGCTTGCGCATCCTGCCTACGAGTTGCTGCGCGGGGACGGTGAGGAGGCCATCGACAAGTGGGCCGGATCGCTCATCCCGATCTACCCTGCCACCGCCAAGCTGGAGTCCTGGAAGATCGGCAAATCCATCCAGACCGTGCTGCCGAGCGCCCAGGAGGCGGTTGATCCGCTGCCGGACTCGCTCAGGGACGGCCGTGGTCTCCTCCCCCTCCCCGAAGCGCTCCTGAAGATCCACCAGCCGCGCACCAAGGCCGACTGCACAGACGCCCGCGACCGCCTCAAGTGGGACGAGGCCTTCGTCCTCCAGGTAGCACTGGCCCGCCGCCGCTACGTGGACGCCCAACTCCCGGCCGTCGCCCGCAAACCCACCCCCGACGGCCTCCTCACCGCCTTCGACGCCAAGCTCCCCTTCACCCTCACCGAGGGCCAGCGAAAGGTCTCCAAGGAGATCTTCGACGACCTCGCCACCGAGCACCCAATGCACCGGCTGCTCCAGGGAGAGGTGGGTTCCGGAAAGACGATGGTGGCGCTGCGCGCCATGCTCGCCGTCGTCGACGCCGGCGGGCAGGCCGCCATGCTCGCGCCCACCGAAGTGCTCGCCCAGCAGCACCACCGGTCGATCACGGAGATGATGGGGGAGTTGGCCGAGGGGGGCATGCTGGGCGGTGCCGAGCAGGCCACCAAGGTGGTGCTGCTGACCGGCTCCATGGGCGCGGCCGGCCGCCGTCAGGCACTCCTCGACCTGGTCACCGGAGAGGCCGGGATCGTGATCGGCACGCATGCGCTGATCGAGGACAAGGTGCAGTTCCACGACCTCGGGCTGGTCGTCGTCGACGAACAGCACCGCTTCGGAGTGGAGCAGCGCGACGCGCTCCGCGGCAAGGGCAAGCAGCCACCGCACCTGCTCGTCATGACCGCCACACCCATCCCGCGTACGGTCGCGATGACCGTCTTCGGCGACCTGGAGACCTCCGTCCTCGACCAGCTCCCGGCCGGCCGCTCGCCGATCGCCAGCCATGTCGTCCCGGCCGCCGACAAGCCGCACTTCCTGGCGCGCGCGTGGGAGCGGGTGCGTGAGGAGGTCGGGAACGGCCATCAGGCGTACGTCGTCTGCCCCCGTATCGGCGACGAGGAGGACAGCTCGGCCAAGAAGAAGTCCCCCGAGGACGAGGCCGAGAAGCGCCCGCCCCTCGCCGTCCTCGACATCGCCGACCAGCTCGCCAAGGGGCCGCTCCAAGGGCTCAAGGTCGAGGTCCTGCACGGCCGTATGCAGCCCGACGACAAGGACGCGGTCATGCGCCGCTTCGCCGCAGGCGAGACCGACGTACTGGTCGCCACGACGGTCATCGAGGTCGGGGTCAACGTACCCAACGCCACGGTGATGGTGATCATGGACGCCGACCGCTTCGGCGTCTCCCAACTGCACCAGCTGCGCGGCCGGGTGGGCCGCGGCTCGGCGGCCGGCCTGTGCCTGCTGGTCACCGAGATGCCCGAGGCGAGCGCCGCCCGCCAGCGGCTGAACGCCGTGGCCACCACCCTCGACGGCTTCGAGCTCTCCCGTATCGACCTCGAACAGCGCCGCGAGGGCGACGTCCTCGGCCAGGCCCAGTCCGGCGCCCGTACGTCGCTGCGCATGCTCACCGTCATAGAGGACGAGGAGATCATCGCCGAGGCCCGCGAGGAGGCCGCCGCGGTCGTCGCCGCCGACCCGGACCTGGAACACCTGCCCGCCCTGCGCACCGCGCTGGACGCCCTGCTCGACGAGGAGAGAGAGCAGTACCTGGAGAAGGGCTGACAGACTGGGAACGGCCACCACAGGAGCACCCGACAGACCGCACCGCACACCGCACCACCGACAAGGACCGAGGAACAGAGGACATGACCCGCGTGATCGCCGGCACGGCCGGCGGACGCCGTCTGGCCGTCCCGCCGGGACACCGCACCCGGCCCACCTCCGACCGCGCGCGCGAGGGCCTGTTCTCCACCTGGCAGTCCCTGCTCGGTGGTCCCCTGGAGGGCGAGCGCGTCCTCGATCTGTACGCCGGCTCCGGTGCCGTAGGCCTGGAGGCACTGTCGCGCGGCGCCGGGCACACCCTCCTCGTCGAGGTCGACGCCCGCGCGGTGCGCACCCTGAAGGAGAACGTGAAATCGCTCGGGCTGCCCGGCGCCGAGGTGAGATCCGGCAAAGCGGCGCAGATCATCCGCGCGGGGGCGCCGACAGCCCCGTACGACCTGGTCTTTCTCGATCCGCCGTACGACGTCCCGGACGACGATCTTCGCGAGATACTGCTCACACTCCGTGCGGAAGGCTGGCTCACGGGCGAAGCGCTCGTCACCGTTGAACGCAGTACTAGAGGTGGCGAATTCCGGTGGCCCGGCGGTTTCGAGGCCCTGCGCTCCCGTCGCTATGGCGAGGGCACGTTTTGGTACGGTCGCGCCGCCTCTACGTGCGAAGACGCACGATGACCGGACCGGAGAGCGAGGGACCTCAGTTGCGCCGCGCCGTCTGTCCCGGGTCATTCGACCCGATCACCAACGGACATCTCGACATCATCGCCAGAGCGTCCAAGCTGTACGACGTCGTGCACGTCGCGGTGATGATCAACCAGTCCAAGAAGGGCCTCTTCGAGATCGACGAGCGGATCGACCTGATCCGCCAGGTCACCGCGGAGTTCGGGAACGTCGAGGTGGAAGCCTTCCACGGCCTCCTCGTCGACTTCTGCAAGCAGCGCGACATCCCCGCGATCGTCAAGGGACTCCGCGCGGTCAGCGACTTCGACTACGAGCTCCAGATGGCCCAGATGAACAACGGCCTCTCCGGAGTCGAGACCCTCTTCGTCCCCACCAATCCCACCTACAGCTTCCTGTCCTCCTCGCTCGTCAAGGAGGTCGCGACCTGGGGCGGCGACGTCTCCCACCTGGTGCCGCCGGTCGTCCTGGAAGCGCTCAGGGAACGCCTCAAGAAGGACTGAGCCGGGCGCCTCGAGGAGACCGGGACGGCCCCTGCGGGCTGACAGTGCGTCACCCGGTGTCGGATGGTGCGGGAGTGGCCGTACAGTCGATCCGTCCGTCTCCATCACAGCTGTAGAGAGTGGCGAGCACACGGTGGACGTGCAGAAGAAGCTCGATGAGATCGTCGCGGCGGTCGGCAGCGCCCGTTCGATGCCCATGTCGGCCTCGTGCGTGGTCAACCGCGCCGAGCTGCTCTCCCTGCTCGAAGAGGTGCGCCAGGCCCTGCCAGGCTCCCTCGCCCAGGCCCAGGAACTCATCGGCGGGCGCGAGCAGTTGGTCGAGCAGGCCCGCGAGGAGGCCCAGCGGATCATCGAGTCCGCGCACGCCGAGCGCGGCTCGCTGATCTCCGGCACCGAGGTCGCCCGCCGCTCCCAGAACGAGGCCGACCGCATCCTCGCCGAGGCCCGCAAGGAGGCCGAGGAGATCCGCGCGGAGGCCGACGAGTACGTCGACTCCAAGCTCGCCAACTTCGAGGTCGTCCTCACCAAGACCCTCGGCTCCGTCGGCCGCGGCCGCGAGAAGCTCCTCGGCACCGGACCAGGCCTCGACGAGCACGGATACGAGGACGAGGACGCGCCCGAGCGCAGCCACGACCCTCAGACCCTGCGCCGCAACGCCGATGAATACGTCGACGTCAAGCTCGGTGCCTTCGAGGCCGTCCTCGCCAAGACCCTGGACGCCGTCGGCCGCGGTCGTCAGAAGCTGCACGGCCGGATCGCCAGCGACGACCTGGGCGACCTGGGCGGCTTCGCGGACGACGGAACGCCCGTGCAGCACACCTCCGACGCCGAGTACCTGGACGGCCTCGCGGCCCCCGCGGACACCCCCGCCCGGCCCGCCGAACCGGCCCCGGCCGTTCCCGCCCAGCAGCCGTACGGCCAGCAGGACCAGCAGCAGTACGCGTATCAGCAACAGACGGACGCGTACGGCTATCAGCAGCCGTACGGCCAGCAGGACCCGTACGCGTACCAGGCGCAGCAGGCCGATCCGTACGCCGCCTATCCGCAGCAGGGCTACGACCCGAACGCCCAGCAGGCCGGATACGACCCCGGCCAGGGGCAGCAGGCCTACGGGCAGCAGCAGCCCGAGCCGCAGGCGCACGCCCTCGACGAGACCAGCCTCTTCGACACGAGCATGATCAGCGCCGAGCAGTTGCGCCAGTACGAGCAGGAGCGCGGCGGACGCTGACGGGGCGCCCATAGCGGCGTACGCCGGTGTCCGGGACCCCCGCACCCACCGGATTGGGCCGAGAGCGGAAGGTCCAGTATCCTGGCTCTTCGGTCGCGCGTTCGTCCGCGATCCACGCTGCCCGGGAACATCTGGGGCGGCGAACCTCTGAGTTTCAAGATCGAAAGCAGGAATGGCCCTGAACGCCCGCCTCGACCACCGCAACCCTCTCGTGTTCGACACACACGAGCTGGGGCGACGGCCTGGTGCGCTGCAGCGGCTGACCCGCGCGGTCGACGCTCCCAAGGACCTCGGTCTCCAGGGAGTGATCGGAGTGCCGGAAGGCGCCCCGGTGGAGCTCGAACTCCGGCTCGAGTCGGTCATGGAGGGTGTCCTGGTCACAGGCACCGCCCGGGCCGTCGCCGAGGGGGAGTGCGTAAGGTGTCTGGAACCGCTTCAGCTGGAACTCGAAGCGGACTTCCAGGAGATGTTCTCGTACCCTGACGCCGACGACCGGGGCCGCCCCAAGGGGGAACCGGCCGACGACGCCGAGGAAGACGAGGACAGGCTCTTCATCGAGGACGGCTTGTTCGACCTCGAGCCTGTGCTGCGTGATGCGGTGGTGCTCGCACTGCCGATGCAGCCGGTGTGCCAGGAAGACTGCGAAGGACTGTGCTCCGAGTGCGGAGTACGTCTCTCGGACGAACCGGGCCACCACCATGACGCCGTCGACATCCGTTGGGCGGCACTGCAGGGACTCGCCGGTTCACTCGAAGATGGCGAGAAGGACGAGATCAGCGGCGCCGAACCGGGCGCCGACGAGAAGCAGGAGAAGTAGCCGTGGCTGTTCCGAAGCGGAAGATGTCGCGCAGCAACACGCGCCACCGCCGGTCGCAGTGGAAGGCTGCGGTCCCCAACCTGGTTGCGTGCGAGCGCTGCCACGAGCCCAAGCTGCAGCACATCGCGTGCCCTGCTTGCGGCACTTACAACAAGCGCCAGGTCCTCGAGGTCTGAGCGGCTGGTGAGAGGCTTCATGTCTGACGCCAAGGCGGACGTAAACGCCAAGAAAAAGGCGGACAACACGGCCTCGTCCCACACGCTTCTGGAAGGGCGGCTCGGCTACAAGCTGGAGTCCGCCCTTCTGGTGCGTGCGCTGACCCACCGTTCGTACGCATACGAGAACGGCGGTCTGCCGACCAACGAGCGCCTGGAGTTCCTCGGGGACTCCGTACTCGGCCTCGTGGTCACGGACACGCTGTACCGCACCCACCCCGACCTGCCCGAAGGCCAGCTGGCCAAGTTGCGGGCCGCGGTGGTCAACTCGCGTGCACTGGCGGAGGTGAGCCGCGGGCTCGACCTGGGCTCCTTCATCCGGCTCGGCCGGGGTGAAGAGGGCACGGGCGGCCGGGACAAGGCGTCCATCCTTGCCGACACCCTCGAAGCGGTGATCGGCGCGGTCTATCTCGACCAGGGGCTCGACTCGGCGGCGGAGCTGGTGCACCGCCTGTTCGACCCGCTGATCGAGAAGTCCTCGAGCCTCGGTGCCGGCCTGGACTGGAAGACCAGTCTCCAGGAGCTCACCGCGACCGAGGGGCTCGGTGTGCCCGAGTACCTGGTCTCGGAGACCGGCCCGGACCACGAGAAGACCTTTACTGCTGCCGCCCGCGTCGGAGGCGTCTCGTACGGCACCGGCACCGGCCGCAGCAAGAAGGAGGCGGAGCAGCAGGCCGCGGAATCCGCGTGGCGGGAGATCCGCTCCGCCGCGGACGAGCGCCTGCGGGCGACGAAGGCCGCCGCGGACGCCGAGGGGGAGGCCGGTATCCCCTCTACCGCGAGCTCCGACACCGCTCCCGCCTGACCCACGGCCCACAGCCGTCGCCGATCGCCCGTCCCCCTGAGGGGGCGGGCGATCGTGTTCAGCAGCCCCGGGCGGGCCCGGCCAGGAGGCAGCGATACGCTGCCCCGGCTCGGAGCGCCCGAGCCGTCCGTCCACGCATCCGGAGGAGAACTGTGCCCGAGCTTCCTGAGGTCGAGGTCGTACGGCGCGGCCTTGAGCGCTGGGTCAGCGGACGGATCGTCTCCGACGTACAGGTGCTGCACCCGCGCGCGGTACGCCGGCACATCGCCGGAGGCGAGGACTTCGGCGCCCGGCTCAAGGGGCACCGCATCGGGTTGCCTCAACGCCGCGGCAAGTACCTCTGGCTGCCGCTCGCCGACCAGCCCAGCGCCGTCCTCGCGCACCTGGGCATGAGCGGACAGCTGCTCGTCCAGCCGGAGGACGCGCTCGACGAGAAGCACCTGCGGATCCGCGTCCGCTTCGACGACACCCTCAACACCGAACTCCGCTTCGTCGACCAACGCACCTTCGGCGGGCTCTCGTTGCACACGACCACTCCCGAAGGACTGCCCGACGTCATCGCGCACATCGCCCGCGACCCACTGGACCCGCAGTTCGACGACGCCGCCTTCCACGAGGCGCTGCGGAGACGGCGTACGACCATCAAGCGGGCCCTGCTCGACCAGTCGCTGATCAGCGGTGTCGGCAACATCTACGCGGATGAGGCGCTGTGGCGCTCGCGACTGCACTACGAGCGTCCGACCACCGGTTTCACCCGCCCGCGCACCGCCGAACTCCTCGGCCACGTACGGGATGTGCTGTACGAGGCCCTCACCGCCGGCGGCACCAGCTTCGACAGCCTGTACGTGAACGTGAACGGCGAGTCCGGCTACTTCGACCGGTCCCTCGACGCCTACGGGCGGGAGGGCGAGCCGTGCCGGCGCTGCGGCACCGTGATCCGGCGGCGGCCCTGGATGAACCGGTCCAGCTACTTCTGCCCGCGCTGTCAGCGAGTGCCGCGCGTCGCGTCGTAACGCTCGCGTGCCGCCAGGACCTCGCCCATGTGCCCCTCCATGAAGTGGATGAGGGACAGCAGCCGCTCGGCGACCCCGCGGCCCAGCGGCGTGAGTTCGTAGTCCACGCGCGGCGGGTTCGTGGGCTGTGCCTCGCGGTGCACCAGACCGTCGCGCTCCAGCGCGTGCAGAGTCTGGGAGAGCATCTTCTCGCTCACGCCGTCGATGCGCCGACGCAGCTCGTTGAAGCGGAACGGGCCGTCGTACAACGCCCCGAGCGTGAGCCCGCCCCAGCGCCCCGTGACGTGCTCCAGGGTGCCCCGCGAGGGACACGCCTTGGAGAACACGTCGAACGGAAGATCCTGTGTCTCCGTGAGGTCCATACCTTCAGCGTACTCTGGCACAGCGCCTACCGGCAGGTGGCGCTAACCAAGAGAAACCGCTCAGTAGCCTCAGTAGCCGAAGTCCTGCGTCCACCAGGGGCCGCCCGCAGCGAAGTGGGCGCCGACTCCCAGGGTCTTGAAGTCGCAGTTCAGGATGTTCTCGCGGTGGCCGGGGCTGTTCATCCAGGCCTCCATGACCGCCTCGGCGTCGGCCTGGCCGCGGGCGATGTTCTCACCGCCGAGGTTCGCGATGCCGAGCACGTCCGCCCGGTCCCAGGGGGTGGCCCCGCTCGGGTCGGTGTGGTCGAAGAAGTCCAGCTCGGCCATGTCCTCGCTGAATGCCTGGGCCAACTTGGCGAGCGTGCCGGACGCCGTCACAGGGCTGCAGCCCACCTTCTCCCGCTCCTGGTTCACCAGCTTGAGCACCTCGGCCTCGGCCGCGGTCTGCGGGGACACCGCCTTGGGCGGGGTGGGCTTGGGCACCTTCGTGGCCGTGCGCTCCGGAGTGGGCTTCGGCTTCGACTTCTCCGGAGTCTTCGTGGTCGGCTTCGCGGAGGGCTTCTTCGTGGGCTCCTCCGTCGGCTTCGTGGGCGTCGGCGAGGGCGAGGGGGAGCGCTCGGTGTCACGGCTCGTGCCCGAGTCGTCGCGGTCGTTCGTGGAGCCGTCCGCACCGCCCTGGGCGCCGAGGCCGGTCGGGAAGTCCGAGGTCTGCACATTGCCCGCGTTGTTGCCGCCGGCCGTGTTGGTGTCACCGCCGCCGGGCAGCAGCCCGGAGGCGACCGCGACGGCGCCCATCGCGACGGCCGCGGAGACGCCGAGCAGGCCGGTGCGCACGGGCACCGCGGTCTTGGCCTTCTTACGGCGGCGATGCGAGCGCCCGGCGGGCGCGAAGCTGGTGGTGGCGTACGCGTCGACGTCGCCCGTCGAGTAGAGGTAGGCGGCGCTCCCCGGGGCGCTGTCGCCCGCGGCGAACAGGTAGGCGTCACTGTGCGCGTAGGCCTCACCGTGCGCATAGGCATCGTTCTGCGCGTGGTGGGCATGGGTCTCGTAGCGACCCTGGCCGGCCGCCGAGATGGCCGCGGTCGCGTAATCACCCGCGCCGGCCGTTGAGTAACCGCCGGAGTATGTTCCGTACGTTTGAGTGACGCCGGTGGCGCGGCCTGTGGCGGCGCGGCCGGCGGCGGAGCGTCGGTGGCGTCCCATCTCCTGGCCTTCCTCATCCTTGCAGTCAACGTGCCCCACTCGAACGAGTGAGGTGCATTGCGTCGGGACGGTACCGCATGACGCAGGGGGGAGGGAGTGCTCGCAGGCCAAATGACTGGTTAGCGTGCCCCCATGAACGACGATGTGCGACTCGTGGCATGGGTACGCGGAAGTGTCCAGGGTGTGGGTTTCCGCTGGTTCACGCGCGCCAAGGCGCTGGAGCTCGGCGGCCTGAGTGGCTTTGCTCTCAATTTGCCGGACGGACGGGTTCAGGTGGTCGCCGAGGGCCCGCGGTCGCGATGTGAGGGCTTGCTCGACTGGCTGCGAGGGGACGACACACCCGGCCGGGTCGACGGAGTCACTGAGATTTGGGACACGTCCAGGGGCGGCTACGACGGCTTCGCCATCCGCTGAGATCCACCGCTTCTCGTCGGCCACAACACCGCAGGCCGGGGTGCGAGAGGGGTCCGGGGTGCCTGCCCGGGGCGGAAACTACCTGGTGGTTGCCAAGAACCGCTTGCCGTGGCAGGCTCGCGAGGTAAGGATGATCTCTACGCCCTCAGGGTCCCGAAGGAGAGGCAGCGCCGCCCGTTTTCAGGCCGCGCGCCCCGGGTTGCCCGTCAATACGGGGCGTGATCGTGTTGACCGTCAAACTTTTTGGTGAGACGCTGAAAACCCCGCGCACCTTAGATGTTTGGCATGTAAGAACGGCAGCAACAACTGAACAGTGCCAAGCACCACGGGTGCGATTCCCTCACGACCCACACCGCTTCGGTCGGTCACTCATTGTGGAGGACCATCCATCATGGCAAAGGCGCTTCTCGGTTACGTCGGCGGCTCCGACCCGCGACTCATTGCCGAGATGCGACGGCTCCAGCAGCGCGTCCAGGACCTGGAATCCGAGCTCGTACGGATCCAGGCCGAAAACGACGAGCTCGCGGCTGCCGCTTCTCACGACTCGTTTCTCGAAAGCATCGACGTACCCCAGGCGGAGCCTGCGCTCACCTGACCACTCCGGCAACGACGCCGCCAGTGATCAGGCTGTCCGTGTCAGCCGCTAACCAGTGTTGCAAGGGACGCTTCGGCGTCCCTTCTTTTTGCTCCCGAGTCTGTCCCGCGCACTCTTTCACTCTCTTTAACGTCTGGTGTGCCCTGCACGTTCATGGGTGAAACCGTTCGTTCATGGAGTGAGACAGACCCGGAAGGTAGAGTCCAGCGCCGTGCACCTCAAGGCCCTGACCCTCCGAGGGTTCAAGTCGTTCGCCTCTGCGACCACGCTCCGGTTCGAGCCGGGGATCACGTGTGTCGTCGGTCCGAACGGCTCGGGCAAGTCCAATGTCGTGGACGCGCTCAGCTGGGTCATGGGCGAGCAGGGCGCCAAGTCGCTGCGCGGCGGCAAGATGGAGGACGTCATCTTCGCCGGCACCACCGGGCGCCCGCCGCTCGGCCGTGCCGAGGTGTCCCTCACCATCGACAACTCCGACGGCGCGCTGCCCATCGAGTACGCCGAGGTCACCATCACGCGGATCATGTTCCGCAACGGTGGCAGCGAGTACCAGATCAACGGCGACACCTGCCGGCTGCTGGACATCCAGGAACTCCTGTCCGACTCCGGCATCGGCCGCGAGATGCACGTCATCGTCGGCCAGGGCCAGCTCGACTCCGTGCTGCACGCCGATCCGATGGGCCGCCGTGCCTTCATCGAGGAGGCCGCGGGCGTCCTCAAGCACCGTAAGCGCAAGGAGAAGGCGCTGCGGAAGCTGGACGCGATGCAGGCGAACCTCGCACGCGTGCAGGACCTGACGGACGAACTGCGGCGCCAGCTCAAGCCGCTCGGCCGGCAGGCGGCCGTCGCACGCCGGGCCGCCGTCATCCAGGCCGACCTGAGGGACGCCCGGCTGCGGCTGCTCGCCGACGACCTCGTACGACTCCGCCAGGCGCTCCAGGCCGAGATCGCCGACGAGGCCGCGCTCAAGGAACGCAAGGACGCCGCCGAGGCCGAGCTGAAGAAGGCGCTCCAGCGGGAGGCGCAGCTCGAGGACGAGGTGCGGCGCCTCACACCGCGGCTCCAGCGGGCACAGCAGACCTGGCACGAACTGTCGCAGCTAGCCGAGCGGGTGCGCGGCACGATCTCGCTGGCCGACGCCCGGGTCAAGAGTGCGACCTCCGTGCCGCCCGAGGAGCGGCGCGGGCGCGATCCCGAGGACATGGAGCGCGAGGCCGCACGGATCCGTGAGCAGGAGGCCGAACTCGAAGCGGCCCTCGAGGCGGCCGAGCGGGCACTGGAGGACACGGTCGCGCACCGGGCCGATCTTGAGCGCGAACTGGCACTGGAGGAACGACGCCTGAAAGACGTGGCCCGCTCCATCGCCGACCGCCGCGAAGGGCTCGCCCGGCTGAACGGCCAGGTCAACGCGGCCCGTTCGCGCGCCGCCTCCGCCCAGGCCGAGATCGACCGCCTCGCCTCCGCACGGGACGAGGCCCAGGAGCGGGCGGTCGCGGCGCAGGAGGAGTACGAGGCGCTCAAGGCCGAGGTCGACGGTCTGGACGAGGGCGACGCGGAGCTGGCCGAACGGCACGAGGCGGCCAAGTCGGCGCTGGCTCAGGCGGAGTCCGCCCTGGCGGCGGCCCGCGAGGCGACCACCTCCGCGGAGCGCAAGCGCGCCGCCACCCAGGCCCGCCACGAGGCCCTGGCCCTCGGCCTGCGCCGCAAGGACGGCACGGGTGCCCTGCTCGGAGCGAAGGACCGGCTCAGCGGCCTGCTGGGCCCGGCCGCCGAACTCCTGTCGGTCACCCCGGGCTACGAGGTCGCCCTGGCCGCCGCCTTCGGAGTGGCAGCGGACGCCATCGCGGTCACCAGCCCCGACTCGGCCGCCGACGCCATCCGCCTGCTCCGCAAGCAGGACGCGGGGCGAGCCGCCCTGCTGCTGGCGGGGGCACCCGAGGAGGCGCCGACATCGGGCGACGGCGCCCCCAGCGACGTAACTCCGGAGCACAGCGGGCCTCCATACGCCGCCGATCTCGTCCGTGGACCCGCCGACCTCATGCCCGCCGTACGGCGGTTGCTGCGGGGCATCGTCGTGGTGGGGACCCTCGAGGACGCCGAGGATCTGGTGAGTGCGCGGCCGGAGCTGACCGCTGTGACCACCGAAGGCGATCTGCTCGGGGCGCACTTCGCGCACGGGGGGTCCGCCGGGGCGCCGAGTCTGCTCGAGGTACAGGCGTCCGTCGACGAAGCCGCGGCGGAGCTGGAAGAACTCGCCGTGCGGTGCGAGGAGTTGAGCGAGGCGCAGCATCTCACCGCCGAGCAGCGAAAGGAACGGGCCGCGCTCGTCGAGGAGTTGGGGGAGCGGCGGCGGGCCGGGGAGCGGGAGAGATCGGCGGTCGCCCAGCAGCTCGGACGGCTGGCCGGGCAGGCCCGAGGGGCTGCAGGGGAGGCCGAGCGGAGCACCGCCGCCGCCGCGCGGGCACAGGAGGCCCTCGACAGGGCCCTGGAGGAAGTCGAAGAGCTGGCCGAACGGCTCGCCGTGGCCGAGGAGATGCCCGTCGAGGAGGAGCCCGACACCTCCGTACGGGACCGGCTCGCCGCCGACGGCGCCAACGCACGGCAGACCGAGATGGAAGCCCGGCTCCAGGCGCGTACGCACGAGGAACGGGTCAAAGGGCTGGCCGGGCGGGCCGACTCGCTCGACCGGGCAGCGCGCGCCGAACGTGAGGCACGCGCGCGTGCCGAACAGCGCAGGGCGCGGCTGAGGCACGAGGCCGCCGTCGCCGAAGCCGTCGCCTCAGGTGCGCGGCAGCTCCTCGCGCACGTCGAGGTCTCGGTGGGCCGGGCGGAGGAAGAGCGGGCCGCCGCCGAGAGCGCCAAGGCCCTGCGGGAGCAGGATCTCGTCGCCGCCCGGAACGCAGGGCGCGACCTGAAGGCCGAGCTCGACAAGCTCACGGACTCCGTGCACCGCGGCGAGGTGCTCGGCGCCGAGAAGCGGCTGCGGATCGAGCAGCTGGAGACGAAGGCGCTGGAGGAGCTCGGTGTGGAGCCGGCGGGGCTTGTCGCCGACTACGGCCCCGACCAGCTCGTACCGCCCTCACCGCCCGCCGAGGGCGAAGAGCTGCCCGAAGACCCCGAGCACCCGCGCAACCAGCCCCGGCCGTTCGTCCGCGCCGAGCAGGAGAAGCGGCTCAAGTCGACCGAGCGGGCGTACCAGCAGCTCGGCAAGGTCAACCCGCTGGCCCTGGAGGAGTTCGCCGCACTCGAGGAACGCCACCAGTTCCTCAGCGAGCAGCTGGAGGACCTCAAGAAGACGCGCGCCGATCTTCTCCAGGTGGTGAAGGAGGTCGACGAGCGTGTCGAACAGGTCTTCAGCGAGGCGTTCTGGGACACGGCCCGGGAGTTCGAGGGCGTCTTCAGCAGGCTGTTCCCGGGTGGGGACGGGCGGCTGATCCTGACCGACCCCGACAACATGCTCACCACGGGCGTGGACGTGGAGGCCCGGCCTCCGGGCAAGAAGGTCAAGCGCCTCAGCCTGCTGTCCGGCGGCGAGCGCTCGCTGACCGCCGTGGCGATGCTCGTGTCGATCTTCAAGGCGCGACCCAGCCCGTTCTATGTGATGGACGAGGTCGAGGCGGCGCTCGACGACACCAACCTGCAGCGGCTGATCCGCATCATGCAGGAGCTGCAGGAAGCCTCGCAGCTGATCGTGATCACCCATCAGAAACGCACGATGGAGGTCGCCGACGCGCTGTACGGCGTCTCGATGCAGGGCGACGGGGTATCGAAGGTCATCAGCCAGCGGCTTCGGTAGCTCGGCTTCGCCGGCTCTCGGACGGCTTGGCAGTTGCGTGACGGTCACAGCATGGGCACACCATTCAAGCAGCGAACACAAAACCCTTACCTGTTTATGGTCTTGCTCTCATCTAGCCCGGTTGACTTCAAAACTTGAAGGAATAGCCTCGGAAACGTTGCTTTTACCTTCAGTTGAAGGGCTTGCCCACCCCCCGGCAGCGAGGCCGGCGGCCCGAGGAGTACACGTGACCAGCGCAGCACAGGCATCCAAGTCAGGAGCCCGAGAGGCTCATCCCGAACACCTCGGGCACGTCATCTTCATCGCGGCGGCGGCCGCGATGGGCGGCTTCCTCTTCGGCTACGACAGCGCCGTGATCAACGGCGCCGTCGAAGCCATCCGAGACCGCTACGACATCGGCTCCGCGGCCCTGGCGCAGGTCATCGCCGTCGCGCTGATCGGCTGCGCGATCGGCGCCGCCACAGCGGGCCGCATCGCCGACCGCATAGGCCGCATCCGCTGCATGCAGATCTCGGCCGTCCTCTTCATCGTCAGCGCCGTCGGCTCCGCACTGCCCTTCGCGCTGTACGACCTCGCCTTCTGGCGCATCGTCGGCGGCTTCGCCATCGGTATGGCCTCCGTGATCGGCCCCGCCTACATCGCCGAGGTCGCCCCCGCCGCGTACCGCGGACGCCTCGGCTCCTTCCAGCAGGCCGCGATCGTCATCGGCATCGCCGTATCCCAGCTCGTCAACTGGGGCATCCTGAACGCCGCGGACGGCGACCAGCGCGGCACCCTGATGGGCCTGGAAGCCTGGCAGGTCATGCTCGGCGTCATGGTCGTCCCCGCCGTCCTGTACGGACTGCTCTCCTTCGCCATCCCCGAGTCGCCCCGCTACCTCATCTCCGCCGGCAAGGAGACCCGCGCCCGCGAGGTGCTCGCCGAGGTCGAGGGCAAGGACATCGACCTGGACGCCCGCGTGCGGGAGATCGAGCACGCCATGAAGAGCGAGCACAAGTCGACCTTCAGGGACCTGCTCGGCGGCAGCTTCTTCTTCAAGCCGATCGTCTGGATCGGCATCGGGCTCTCCGTCTTCCAGCAGTTCGTCGGCATCAACGTCGCGTTCTACTACTCCTCGACGCTGTGGCAGTCGGTCGGCGTCGACCCGACGGAGTCGTTCTTCTACTCGTTCACGACGTCGATCATCAACATCGTCGGCACCGTGATCGCCATGATCTTCGTCGACCGGATCGGCCGCAGGCCCCTCGCGCTCATCGGTTCCGTGGGCATGGTCGTCGGTCTCGCCCTGGAGGCCTGGGCCTTCTCCTTCGACCTCGTCGACGGCAAGCTGCCGGCCACCCAGGGCTGGGTCGCACTGATCGCCGCCCACGTCTTCGTGCTCTTCTTCGCCCTCTCCTGGGGCGTGGTCGTCTGGGTCTTCCTCGGCGAGATGTTCCCGAACAAGATCCGCGCCGCCGCCCTCGGCGTAGCCGCCTCCGCGCAGTGGATCGCCAACTGGGCCATCACCGCGAGCTTCCCGTCCCTGGCCGACTGGAACCTCTCCCTGACGTACGTGATCTACACCGTCTTCGCAGCCCTCTCCATCCCCTTCGTGCTCAAGTTCGTCACGGAGACCAAGGGCAAGGCGCTGGAGGAGATGGGATAGGCCAGGCCGTACGGCCCCGGCTCAGCCCTCCGCGGCCTTGAGCCGGGGCAGCACGTTCTCGCAGAACAGATGCATGCTCCGCCAGCCCTCGTCGACCGGCATCCCGCCGGACAACGGATGCAGTACGTAGTTCTCGAGGCCCTGCGCCAGGCACTCGTCCGGCGTCACAATCCGGTACACACCCTCCGCGCGCAGCTCGTCGACCGTCGTCGCCCCCGACTTCACCGCGGAACGGATGTCGCCGGACTGCCAGGACGCGTACGTCCGCGCCTCGTGCAGGAAGTGCTCCCCGTGCTCCGCCCACACCCGGTCCGGGTCCTCGGCCAGGTGCAACAGCGGGGTCTCGGCCGGAGGCATCATCGTCCAGCCCTCCGTGCCGTACTCGACGAGACGCTCCTTGTAGTACGCCTCCAGTTCCGGCAGATGCGCGCTCGGGAAGAACGGCAGCCCCAGCCGAGCGGCACGCCGGGCCGCCGCCTGCGAGGAGCCGCCGACCAGCAGCAGCGGATGCGGCCGGGTGTACGGACGCGGGGTGATCCGGACCGTACGGCCGCGGTACTCGAAGTCCTCGCCCGTCCACGCCTTGAGCAGCGTCTCCAGCAGCTCGTCCTGGAGCTTGCCGCGCCGCTTCCACTCGACGTCGAAGAGCGCGTACTCCTCGGGGCGGTAGCCGATCCCCGCGACCGTCACCAGCCGGCCGCCGCTGATCAGGTCGAGTACGGCGATCTCCTCGGCCAGCCGCAGCGGATCGTGCAGCGGGCCGATGATCGCCGAGACCGTGACCGCGATCCGGCGGGTGGCGCCGAAGACAGCGCCGGCGAAGGTGAAGGGGGAGGGCAGCCAGTTGTTGGCGGCACCGTGGTGCTCCTCGGTCTGCACGGTGGTCATCCCGCGGTCGTCGGCGTACGCGGCCATCTCCAGGGCGGCCTGGTAGCGGGCGCTGAGGGATTCGCTCGTCGCGTCGGGCTCCACCAGATTGAAACGTACGACCGTCACGGGCATGGCGGGTCCTCCTTCGGGCGGGTTCCGGAGAAGGGGGACGGTAGCTGACGGGGCGTCAGACAGCCATAGTCGCGACATCGGGGCCACACTCTGGAAACACCCCGCGCATCCTGGCGGTGCGCGCCCGTGAGCGGAGAAAGACGGCGGGTGGAGGGTCGCGCATACTGGGTCCGTTATGGAAATCGTCATCCTTCTTGTAGTCATCGCCGTGGTCGTGATCGGTGCGCTCGGCGGGCTCGTCGTCGGCAGCCGCCGACGGAAGCAGCCGCCCCCGCCGCCTCCCGCCACGCCCGACATCACCGCCCCTCCTGCCGAGCCGCACGTCGGCGACGAGGCCGAGACGCCGCGCGAGGAACCGCGCCGCACGATCGAGGAGGTGGATCTTCCGGACACCTCGGGGGCCGTTGCCGTCGAGGAACGCCCGGCCGCACCCGAGATCGAGATCCCGGAGCCGACCGCCGGACGCCTGGTGCGTCTGCGCGCCCGGCTCTCCCGCTCGCAGAACGCGCTCGGCAAGGGGCTGCTCACGCTCCTCTCGCGCGAGCACCTGGACGAGGACACCTGGGAGGAGATCGAGGAGACGCTGCTCACCGCCGATGTCGGCGTGCAGCCCACCCAGGAGCTGGTCGAGCGGCTGCGCGAGCACGTGAAGGTGCTCGGCACCCGTACGCCCGAGGAGCTGCGCGGCCTGCTGCGTGCGGAGCTGCTCACGCTGATCGGCCCCGACATGGACCGCACCGTGAAGACGGAGCCCGAGGCCAGCAAGCCCGGCATCGTGATGGTCGTCGGCGTCAACGGCACCGGCAAGACCACCACCACCGGCAAACTCGCTCGCGTCCTGGTGGCGGACGGCCGCACCGTCGTACTGGGCGCCGCCGACACCTTCCGTGCCGCCGCCGCCGATCAGCTCCAGACCTGGGGCGAGCGGGTCGGCGCGTACACCGTGCGCGGGCCCGAGGCCGGCGATCCCGCTTCCGTGGCCTTCGACGCGGTCAAGGAGGGCAAGGAGATGGGCTCGGACGTCGTGCTCATCGACACCGCGGGGCGCCTGCACACCAAGACCGGCCTGATGGATGAGCTGGGCAAGGTCAAGCGCGTGGTCGAGAAGCACGCGCCGCTCGACGAGATCCTGCTGGTCCTGGACGCCACCACCGGTCAGAACGGCCTCGTCCAGGCCCGTGTCTTCGCCGAGGTCGTCGACATCACCGGCATCGTCCTGACCAAGCTCGACGGCACGGCCAAGGGTGGCATCGTCATCGCCGTCCAGCGCGAGCTGGGCGTACCGGTCAAGCTCGTGGGTCTCGGCGAGGGCGCGGACGACCTGGCGCCGTTCGAGCCGGAGGCGTTCGTTGACGCTCTTATCGGCGACTAACCGCCCCGTAACGTTACGGGGTGCTAGGAGGAGAAGCGCGCGTTCCCGAGGTGCAGTCGGGGACGCGCGCTTCGCTGTTGCCACCCCCGCAGGGCTACGCCCGCGACCGGTGCGCCACGTAAGCCAGTGTCCCCAGCAGCAGTCGGGCCGCGGGCGGCTTTGTCGCCGAGTCGAGGGCGGGGGAGCGGAGCCAGTGGACCGGGCCGAGGCCGGCGCGGTCGGAGGGTGGGGCGGTGATATAGGTGCCGTGGCTGAAGCCGTGCAGGTCGAGGGTGGCGTCGTCCCAGTCCCAGCCCATGCGGTAGAGGAGCTCGGGCAGTTCGGCCGCTGTGCCGGGGGCGACGAAGAAGTGGGCGCGGCCCTCGGGGGTGGCCGTCACGGGGCCGAGCGGGAGGCCCATCCGTTCGAGGCGGATCAGTGCGCGTCGTCCGGCGGGTTCGGCGACCTCGATCACGTCGAAGGCGCGTCCCACCGGCAGCATCACGGCGGCGCCGGGGAAGTCGGTCCAGGCCTCGGTCGCCTGGTCGAGCGTGGCGCCGGCCGGGATGACGGGGGCGAAGTCCAGCGGGTGTGCGCCGGGTGCCGGGCAGTCGGTCCGGCCGCAGGAGCAGGAGCCCGCGGCCGCTCGGGCGCCGGGCACCACGTCCCAGCCCCACAGTCCGGTGAACTCGGCCACGGTGGTGCACTCAGAGGAGCGGCCGCGGCGGCGTGAGCCGGGCCTGATCTCGCGCATCCCACGGCTGCCGCCGATCGTGAAGCCCATGCCCCCTCCAACAGGTTCAGCGCACCGATGGTTACGTGGCGGAATCAGGACGTAACCCTGAGTTCCCGGCGCCGGCTTGGGTCAAGCGGCGTCCAGAAGCGCTCCGGGTGGTGCGCTTGGCTCTGTGCGCTCCGGTGTGCACCGTTCCGCCTCTCCTGGCTGTCCTGTGTCAAGTGAATCGCGGTCCGGCAACAGGGAGTTCATTCGAAGGGGTGGCGAATGGTGGCGTTTCTGCGTCCGCCATGGTCCAAGTGGTGATCGTAGGATTACTGTGAGTGCACGACTCCTGGGGACGCTCGCACTCGTGGGTATGCCGGAGGCAAGTCGGCTCTTCGTTCGACAGGTGAGAACCGCCGGACGGGCGACCGTATTTACCGGCAATCTGGTAGGGCTTGGCGCACAGCGCAACAAGTGGTTTCAGGAATGGGGGCGTGCCAGTGGGCGGCAACGGCGGAAGCGGGACGACCGCGACTGGCGCTGACAAGCGCCCCAATGAGCTGCTCGGCTCGTGGTTCGTGCGCAGCGGCTGGTCCAAGGGTGAGCTGGCGCGCCAAGTGAACCGCAGGGCCCGCCAGTTGGGGGCCAACCACATCTCCACGGACACCTCGCGCGTACGCCGCTGGCTGGACGGGGAGAACCCGCGCGAGCCGATCCCGCGCATCCTGTCCGAGCTGTTCTCCGAGCGCTTCGGCTGCGTCGTCGCCGTCGAGGACCTCGGCCTGCGCTCCGCCCACCAGTCACCGTCCGTGTCCGGTGTCGATCTGCCATGGACGGCCCCACAGACCGTCGCTCTGATCAGCGAGTTCTCCCGCAGCGACCTGATGCTGGCCCGTCGCGGCTTCCTCGGTACCTCGCTTGTCCTGTCCGCCGGTTCGTCACTGATCGAGCCCATGCAGCGCTGGCTGGTGCCCGGTCCCGCCAATCCCCGCGAAGAACCTGAGCCCCAGGCCGTCGCGCGCCGCGCCGGCCGGCTGTCCCAGCCCGAGCTCGATCTACTGGAGACCACCACGGTCATGTTCCGGCAGTGGGACGCGCAGTGCGGCGGCGGCCTGCGCCGCAAGGCGGTCGTCGGCCAGCTGCACGAGGTGACGGACCTCCTCCAGGAGCCCCAGCCCGAGGCCACCGCCAAGCGCCTGTTCAAGGTCGCCGCCGAGCTGGCCGAGCTGGCGGGCTGGATGAGCTACGACGTCGGGCTGCAGCCCACCGCGCAGAAGTACTTCGTCCTCGCCCTGCACGCCGCCAAGGAAGCCACCGACAAGCCGCTCGGCTCGTTCATCCTGTCCAGCATGAGCCGCCAGATGATCCATCTGGGGCGGCCCGATGACGCCCTGGAACTGATCCACCTCGCACAGTACGGAGGCCGCGACTGCGCGAGCCCTCGTACGCAGTCCATGCTGTATGCGATGGAGGCCCGGGCGTACGCCAATATGGGCCAGCCCGGCAAGTGCAAGCGCGCCGTCCGGATGGCCGAGGACACCTTCGTCGACGCCCAGGAGTTCGACGAGCCCGAGCCCGACTGGATCCGCTTCTTCTCGGAGGCGGAGCTGCACGCCGAGAACTCCCACTCGTACCGTGACCTCGCCTATGTCGCGGGTCGCAGCCCCACCTACGCCTCGCTCGCCGAGCCCGTGATGCAGAAGGCCGTCGACCTTTTCGAGAAGGACACCGAGCACCAGCGTTCGTACGCACTCAACCTCATCGGGATGGCCACGGTGCACCTGCTGCAGCGGGAGCCCGAGCAGGGTTCGGTGCTCGCCAGGAGGGCGCTGGGAGTCGCCAAGAAGGTCCGCTCCGAGCGGGTCAACACCCGTATCCGAAAGACCGTCGACACGGCCGTACGCGACTTCGGGGACCTCGCCGAAGTGGTGGATCTGACCGAGCAGTTGGCCCTGGACCTGCCCGAGACCGCCGACGCGGTCTGACCCCTCAAGCCCCGGCCGCGGCCCGCCTTCCCTTACCGCCCGACTCGGCTCCCCACGCCAGGTCATCGGATGGCAGGCCGCGGTCGGCTGTCCCCCTTCGCCCGAAGGTTGCGCCACGATAACGATCGCGCGAGCGGACATCCGGCAGTTCATCAAGGCGTAACACGCGAGGCGCCTTCGTCACGTCGGCGAAACATCGAGGCGCTTCGACGGAAACGGCGCTGCGCCAATCTCATGCCGCATAACCGGCCCACCCCTCTGCCCGCTCAGGCTTCGCCCGCACGGGGCCGTACCAACGACGAGGAGACGCCGATGGCACCAGCCATCACCCTGGCCGCAGACGCAACGCTGTCTGCCGCCAACACCGGGTTCATGCTCATCTGTTCTGCCCTGGTGATGCTCATGACGCCGGGTCTGGCCTTCTTCTACGGAGGCATGGTCCGCGTCAAGAGCACCCTCAACATGCTGATGATGAGCTTCATCAGCCTGGGGATCGTCACCATTCTGTGGGTGCTGTACGGCTTCTCCATGGCATTCGGCACCGACTCCGGCAGCATCATCGGCTGGTCCTCGGACTACGTCGGGCTCAGCGGCATCGGCCTCACGCAGCTCTGGGACGGCTACACGATCCCGATCTACGTCTTCGCCGTCTTCCAGCTGATGTTCGCCATCATCACGCCCGCCCTGATCAGCGGCGCCCTCGCGGACCGTGTGAAGTTCTCGGCGTGGGCCCTGTTCGTCGCCCTGTGGGCCACGGTCGTCTACTTCCCGGTCGCGCACTGGGTCTGGGGTGCCGGCGGCTGGGCCTTCGAGCTCGGTGTGATCGACTTCGCCGGTGGTACGGCGGTGCACATCAACGCGGGTGCCGCGGCGCTCGGCGTGATTCTGGTCATCGGCAAGCGCGTCGGTTTCAAGAAGGACCCGATGCGCCCGCACAGCCTCCCGCTGGTCATGCTCGGCGCCGGTCTGCTCTGGTTCGGCTGGTTCGGCTTCAACGCCGGCTCCTGGCTCGGCAACGATGACGGCGTCGGCGCGCTGATGTTCATCAACACGCAGGTCGCCACCGCCGCCGCCGTACTCGCCTGGCTCGCCTACGAGAAGATCCGCCACGGCGCGTTCACCACCCTCGGTGCCGCCTCCGGCGCGGTCGCCGGTCTGGTCGCGATCACCCCGTCCGGTGGTGCGGTCTCCCCGCTCGGCGCGATCGCCGTCGGCGCCATCGCCGGTGTGCTGTGTGCCATGGCCGTCGGTCTGAAGTACAAGTTCGGCTACGACGACTCGCTCGACGTCGTCGGCGTCCACCTCGTCGGCGGTGTCGTCGGCTCCCTGCTCATCGGCTTCTTCGCCACCGGTGGCGGCCAGTCCGACGTCGCGGGCCTCTTCTACGGCGGCGGCCTGGACCAGTTCTGGAAGCAGTGTGCCGGTGTCTTCGCGGTCCTCGGTTACTCTCTCGTCGCCTCCGCGGTCCTCGCCTTCCTGATCGACAAGACGCTCGGGATGCGGGTCAGCGAGGACGATGAGGTCGCGGGTATCGACCAGGCGGAGCACGCCGAAACCGCATACGACTTCAGCGGTGGCGGCGGTGGCTCGGCGTTCAGCGCCGCGCCCGCGGCCCCGGCTCAGGAGGCCAAGGCCAAGAAGGTGGACGCATGAAGCTCATCACCGCAGTCGTCAAGCCCCACCGGCTCGACGAGATCAAGGATGCCCTGCAGGCCTTCGGGGTGCACGGCCTGACGGTCACCGAGGCCAGCGGTTACGGTCGTCAGCGGGGACACACCGAGGTCTACCGCGGCGCCGAGTACACCGTCGACCTGGTCCCCAAGATCCGTATCGAGGTGCTGGCCGAGGACGACGACGTCGAACAGCTGGTCGACGTTATCGTCAAGGCGGCCCGTACCGGCAAGATCGGAGACGGCAAGGTCTGGTCCATCCCGGTCGAGACGGCCGTCCGGGTCCGGACCGGCGAGCGCGGACCCGACGCGCTGTAAAGAGAAGAACAGGAGTCGCTGGGTGACGAGTACGGATGTGCGTACGGAAGCAGAGGATTCGGGACCCAGCGGCTATGCGGCGGCCCGGCTGCGCCTCCTCCAGGAGGGGGCGCGGTCCGGGCCGCCGCGCCGTGCGGCCCTCGCGGAACTGACCGACGACTGGCTCACCGGTCTCTTCGACGCCGGAGCCGAAGGACTGCGTGGCGTCTCCCTCGTCGCCGTCGGAGGCTACGGCCGCGGCGAACTGTCCCCACGCAGCGACCTCGACCTGCTGCTCCTGCACGACGGCAGCGCCGACCCGGACGCGGTCGCCGCCCTCGCCGACCGCATCTGGTACCCCGTATGGGACCTCGGCCTCGCCCTCGACCACTCCGTCCGTACGCCGGCCGAGGCGCGCAAGACCGCGGGCGACGACCTGAAGGTCCAGCTCGGCCTGCTCGACGCCCGCCATCTCGCGGGCGACCTCGGCCTGACCGCCGGACTGCGTACGACCGTCCTCGCCGACTGGCGCAACCAGGCGCCCAAACGCCTGCCCGAACTCCAGGAACTGTGCGCCGAACGGGCCGAGCGCCAGGGCGAGTTGCAGTACCTCCTCGAACCGGACCTCAAGGAAGCGCGCGGCGGCCTCCGCGACGCCACCGCCCTGCGCGCCGTCGCCGCCTCCTGGCTCGCGGACGCCCCGCGCGAGGGCCTCGCCGACGCGCGCAAGCGGATACTCGACGTCCGCGACGCCCTGCACCTCGCGACCGGCCGCGCCACCGACCGGCTCTCGCTCCAGGAGCAGGACCAGGTCGCCGCGGAACTCGGCCTGCTGGACGCCGACACCCTGCTGCGCCAGGTGTACGAGGCCGCCCGCGTCATCTCGTACGCCAGTGACGTCACCTGGCGTGAAGTGGGGCGCGTCCTCAAATCGCGCGCTGTACGCCCGCGCCTGCGCGCCATGCTGGGCGGCGGCAAGCCCGTCCCCGAGCGTTCCCCGCTGGCAGAAGGCGTCGTCGAGCAGGACGGCGAGGTCGTCCTCGCCCGCGCCGCCCGCCCCGAACGCGACCCGGTGCTGCCGCTGCGTGCCGCCGCCGCTGCCGCCCAGTCCGGACTGCCGCTCTCGCTGCACGCCGTCCGCCGGATGGCCGCCGTGGCCCGCCCGCTCCCCACGCCCTGGCCCGCCGAGGCCCGCGAACAGCTGGTCACCCTGCTCGGCTCGGGCCCCTCGACCATCGAGGTCTGGGAGGCCCTGGAGGCGGAGGGCCTGATCACCCGGCTGCTGCCCGACTGGGAGCGCGTCCGCTGCCGCCCGCAACGCAACGCCGTCCACATCTGGACCGTCGACCGGCACCTCATCGAGACCGCGGTGCAGGCCTCCGAGCTGACCCGTCGCGTCGGCCGCCCCGACCTCCTCCTGGTCTCCGCGCTGCTGCACGACATCGGCAAGGGCTGGCCCGGCGACCACTCCGTCGCAGGCGAGATCATCGCGCGCGACGTGGCCGCCCGGATCGGCTTCGACCGCACGGACGTCGCGACACTCGCCACCCTCGTACGTCACCACCTGCTGCTCGTCGAGACGGCGACCCGGCGCGACCTGGAGGACCCGGCCACCGTGCGCTCCGTCGCCGAGGCGGTCGGCTCGCAGGGCACGCTGGAGCTGCTGCACGCGCTCACCGAGGCGGACGCGCTGGCCACCGGGCCCGCCGCCTGGTCCTCGTGGCGCGCTTCCCTGGTGGCCGACCTCGTCAAGCGGGTCTCGGCCGTACTCGCCGGGGACGCCCCCGAGGAGCCGGAGACCGCCGCGCCCACCGCCGAGCAGGAGCGGCTCGCGATCGAGGCGTTCCGCACCGGCAGCCCCGTACTGTCCCTGCGCGCCCAGACCGAGCCGCCGTCCGAGGATCCCTCGGGCGAGCCGGAGCCCCTCGGTGTGGAGCTGCTCATCGCGGTGCCGGACCAGCCCGGGGTGCTGCCCGCCGTGGCCGGCGTGCTGGCGATGCACCGGCTCACCGTGCGTACGGCGGAACTGCGGGCGCTGGATCTGCCGGACTCCGTCCAGGATGCCGAGGGCTCCTCGGGTTCCGAGGGCTCCGTGCTGCTCCTCGACTGGCGTGTCGCCGCCGAGTACGGCTCGTTGCCGCAGGCCGCCCGGCTCCGCGCGGACCTCGTGCGCGCCCTGGACGGCTCCCTCGACATCACCGGGCGGCTCGCCGAGCGGGACGCCGCGTATCCCCGGCGACGGGGGATCATCGCGCCGCCGCCGCGGGTGACGGTCGCTTCGGTCGGGTCGCGGCGGGCCACGGTGATCGAGGTGCGGGCTCATGACGCGCCCGGGTTGCTGCACCGCATCGGCCGGGCCCTGGAGGATGCGAACGTCCGCGTGCGGAGCGCGCACGTCAGCACTTTGGGGGCGAACGCGGTGGACGCCTTCTACGTGACGGATCCCGAAGGGGCGCCCTTGCCGGGTGAGGAGGCGGCTTCGGTGGCCCGGGCGCTGGAGGAGACGTTGCGGGAGTAGCCAGGGGGCGCCTCCGGCTCCGTACGACGTGAGGGCGCCCTCCGGCTTCGTATGAACGGGGTGAAGACCCCACTTGGCGGGTGCGGATACCCTGGAGGGCGACCCTGTCCGCCTGCTCCCAACTTGAGGATTCGCGACCGCCGTGTTCGACACTCTTTCCGATCGCCTCGCAGCGACATTCAAGAACCTCCGCGGCAAAGGGCGCCTCAGCGAGGCGGACATCGACGCCACGGCGCGTGAAATCCGTATCGCCCTGCTGGAGGCGGACGTCGCGCTGCCAGTGGTGCGCGCCTTCATCAAGCAGGTCAAGGAGAGGGCGACCGGCGCCGAGGTCTCCCAGGCGCTGAACCCCGCCCAACAGGTCATCAAGATCGTCAACGAGGAGCTCGTCGGCATCCTCGGCGGCGAGACCCGCCGTCTGCGCTTCGCCAAGCAGCCGCCGACCGTGATCATGCTCGCGGGTCTGCAGGGTGCCGGTAAGACGACCCTCGCCGGAAAGCTCGGCAAGTGGCTTCAGAGCCAGGGCCACACTCCCGTGCTCGTCGCCTGCGACCTCCAGCGCCCGAACGCCGTGAACCAGCTGAGCGTCGTCGCCGAGCGCGCCGGCGTCGGCGTCTACGCGCCCCAGCCGGGCAACGGCATCGGGGACCCGGTGCAGGTCGCCAAGGACTCCATCGAGTACGCGAAGCAGAAGCTGCACGACGTCGTCATCGTCGACACCGCGGGCCGGCTCGGCATCGACCAGGAGCTGATGCAGCAGGCGGCCGACATCCGTGACGCGGTCTCGCCCGACGAGATCCTCTTCGTCGTCGACGCGATGGTCGGTCAGGACGCGGTCAACACCGCCGAGGCCTTCCGCGACGGCGTCGGCTTCGACGGCGTGGTGCTCTCGAAGCTCGACGGTGACGCCCGTGGTGGTGCGGCGCTGTCCATCGCGCATGTCACCGGCCGCCAGATCATGTTCGCCTCGAACGGCGAGAAGCTGGACGACTTCGACGCATTCCACCCGGACCGCATGGCGTCCCGCATCCTCGGCATGGGCGACATGCTCACGCTGATCGAGAAGGCCGAGCAGACCTTCTCGCAGCAAGAGGCCGAGCAGATGGCCTCCAAGCTGGCCTCCAGCAAGGGCAAGGACTTCACGCTCGACGACTTCCTGGCCCAGATGGAGCAGGTCAGGAAGATGGGCTCCATCTCCAAGCTGCTCGGCATGCTCCCGGGCATGGGTCAGATCAAGGACCAGATCAACAACCTCGACGAGCGCGACGTCGACCGTACGGCCGCGATCATCAAGTCGATGACTCCGGGCGAGCGCCAGGACCCGACGATCATCAACGGCTCGCGGCGCGCGCGTATCGCCAAGGGTTCCGGTGTCGAGGTCAGCGCGGTGAAGGGCCTGGTCGAGCGGTTCTTCGAGGCGCGCAAGATGATGTCCCGCATGGCCCAGGGCGGCGGAATGCCGGGTATGCCCGGGATGCCGGGCACGGGGGGCGGCGCCGGCCGGACGAAGAAGGCGCCCAAGAAGGCCAAGGGCAAGCAGCGCTCCGGCAACCCCATGAAGCGCAAGCAGCAGGAGCAGGAGGCCGCGGCCCGCCGTGAGGCCGCGAGCCAGGCCGGGGGTGCCCTCGGCCTGCCGGGCGGCCAGCAGCCGCAGGACTTCGAACTGCCCGACGAGTTCAAGAAGTTCATGGGCTGACGGGTTTTCTCGTACGTCGCTGGGGGCGCCCTCCTTCGGGAGGGCGCCCCCAGCGACGTAATGGGGCCCCGACTCCTTAAGGCGTACGCGCGATCAGGTACCGGAACACATTCGGCATCCACACCGTGCCGTCGCGTCGCTGATGCGGATGGAGCGCTTCCGTCAGCTCCTTGTCGACCTGGGCCTGGTCGGTCGCGGCGACGGCCGCGTCGAAGAGTCCCGTGGACAGCAGGCCGCGTACCGCGTTGTCCATGTCGGCGTACCCGAAGGGGCAGGCCACCCGCCCGGAGCCGTCGGGCCTCAGGCCGGCGCGCTGGGCGACCTCCTCCAGGTCGTCGCGGCGGGCAGGGCGCCAGCTCCCCGTGCTGCGCAGGGGGTCCGCCAGCTTGGTGGCGACCCGCAGCACGGAGGAGGTGGCGCAACGTTCCGGCGGACCCCAGCCGACCAGCACGACCGGAGTCCCGCGGACGGCGAGCGGTGTCGCGGCCGACAGGAGCTCGCCGAGCCCTTCGGAGTCCCTGGCCATGCATCCGATGGGTTCGAAGGCGGTCACCAGGTTGTACGCGGGCGTCTCCGCGTCGGCCGCGTCTGCCGCGTCTGCCGCGTCTTCAGGGGTCCCGTCGACCAGTCGTACGTCGGCACGCGCGCGCGTGCCCCACGCTTCGGGCAGCAGACGTTCCCTCGCGAGGGCCAGCCGTTCGGGTGTGCACGAGTCGACACCGGTGACCGCGGCGCCCCGTGACGCCGCCATCAGGAGGGCGAGCCCGGAACCGCAGCCGAGGCCGAGCAGCCGGGTCGGGGGGCCTACTTCGAGTCGTTCGTAGACGGCTTCGTAGAGGGGGACGAGCATCCGTTCCTGGATCTCGGCCCAGTCACGCGCGCGTGAGCACGGGGCCACACGGGACGTGGGTCCGGCGTGAGGCAGGTGCTGCCGCACGAGCGTAGGTGTCATAAAGCGCCCCAATCAACCGAGAGTTGCTGCTGTGCCCCGTTTCCTTTGCCCCCGTGCAGTGCGCTCGCACTGCCCCCGTATGCCAGGAAACTCCGCGCTCGTCGTGGCGTCCAGGGGTTGCGGCCTTCTGCTTGTGTGCCACCTTTGTGCGCCTCAATGCGCCCTGGCCTGTTGGCGCTCGGAGGAATAATTCGGTCACGATCGGGACAGTGGCCGCCGTACCCTTCGCACCATGGCAAAGGCACCTGTTCTCACTCCCCGGGCGGACGATTTTCCGCGCTGGTACCAGGATCTGATCACCAAGGCCGAGCTGGCCGACAACGGCCCGGTGCGCGGCACCATGGTGATCCGACCGTATGGATACGGGCTGTGGGAGCGGATGCAGCAGGACATGGACGCCCGCATCAAGGAGACGGGCACCCAGAACGCGTACTTCCCGCTCCTGATCCCGCAGTCCTACCTCGCCAGGGAGGCCGATCACGTCGACGGTTTCGCGCCCGAGCTGGCCGTGGTCACCCACGGTGGCGGCAAGGAGCTCGAGGAGCCCGCCGTCGTACGCCCCACCTCAGAGATGATCATCAACGCCTCCTTCTCGAAGTGGGTGCAGAGCTACCGCGACCTGCCGCTGCTGATCAACCAGTGGGGGAACGTGGTGCGCTGGGAGCTGCGTCCGCGCCTCTTCCTGCGGACCACCGAGTTCCTGTGGCAGGAGGGGCACACCGCGCACGCCACGTACGAGGAGGCGCGTGATTTCGCGGCCCGTATTCAGCGCCAGGTCTACGCGGACTTCATGGAGAACACCCTCGCGATGGACGTCGTTCTCGGCCGCAAGACCGTCAAGGAGCGCTTCGCGGGCGCCATCAACACCCTCACGCTCGAAGGCATGATGGGCGACGGCAAGGCTCTCCAGCTGGGCACCAGCCATGAGCTCGGCCAGAACTTCGCGAAGGCGTTCAACACCCGCTTCCTGTCGAAGGAAGGCACGCAGGAACTGGTCTGGCAGACCTCCTGGGGGTCGACGACCCGCATGATCGGCGCCCTGGTGATGATGCACGGCGACGACGACGGACTCCGGATCCCGCCCCGTCTCGCCGCCGTTCAGGCCGTCGTCCTCGCCGTGAAGGGCGATGACGCGGTTCTGGCCAAGGTCCGCGAGATCGGCGACCGGCTGAAGGCGGCGGGCGTACGCGTCCACGTGGACGACCGCACGGACACGCCGTTCGGCCGCCGCGCCGTCGACTGGGAGCTCAAGGGCGTTCCCGTACGTATCGAGGTCGGCCCCCGTGACCTGGAGAGCGGCACCGCGATGCTGACCCGGCGCATCCCCGGCGGCAAGGAGCCGGTGGCGATCGACTCGCTCGCAGGCCTGCTGCCCGCTGTCCTGGAGGAGGACCAGGCGCTGCTTCTGCGGCAGTCGCGCGAGCGCCGTGAGTCCCGTACGGCTCAGGTGTCGACGATCGACGAAGCCGTCGAGGTGACAACCGCCGGCGGCTGGGCGCGCATCCCCTGGGCCGACCTCGGCGCGGATGGCGAGGCCAAGCTGGCCGAGCGCGCCGTGACCGTACGGTGTCTGGTCGCCGAGGACGGGTCGGTTCCCGAGTCCGAGGACGCACCCGGTAACGTCGCCGTCGTCGCGCGCGCTTACTGAGGTCCGACGAGGGCGGCTGAAAGGCCTCTTGCGCTACTGATGACCACAGGTGCCCCGGTGCGTGGACATGGTCTACGTGCCGGGGCGTACGTGTTACTACGTACCAGCTTGGTACGAGCTGTGAAGCTTCTCCGCAGATCAGCGCACCCGCCCTCGTCCGGACGCATCAGCGGCAACTGACGGGTACGTGCAAATTATTTGAGATGCCCCGGAATAGGAACACACGGGCACTCAGGCTCGTTGTCACGACGTGAGCACGACACCACCTGTTCTCGCCGCAGAGCTGGCAGGGGCGTGGGCCGATATTCAGCGGCACCACCCCGAACTGCCGGATCTTGCCGCGCCCGAGTCCCTGATCGGGGAGTCGTCGTCCGCCTGCGGACACGAACTCTCCTTCGAGCGACTGCTTCATGAGGCAGTCCACGGCATCGCCGCCGCCCGAGGAGTCCGAGACACCTCTCGCGCCGGCCGGTACCACAACCGCAGATTCCTCGCTATTGCCGAGGAGCTGGGCCTCGACCACCCCGAGGAGCCGCATCCCAGCAGTGGCTTCTCGCTGGTCACGCTCAGCCCCGAGGCGAAGCGGCGCTACCGCCCGACGATCGAGCGGCTGACGCGCGCCCTCAAGGCGCACACCGCCGCGACCACCACCGACACGGCCCGCAGCTTCCGGGGCCCAGCCGCAAGGCACGGCTCTTCCGGAGGCGGTGTCCGGGTCAAGGCGGTCTGCGACTGCGGGCGTAACGTCCGCGTCGTCCCGTCGGTCCTCGCCCAGGCACCCATCGTCTGCGGCGGCTGCGGGAAGCCGTTCCGCATCCCCGAGGTGGTCGGCGCCGCAGCGGGCTGAGCGGCGCCCCGGCGGGGACGGTGACCCCCGTGGCCGTCCTGGTGACGGCCACGGTCCCGGTTCGGCATGCCCGTCCACGTATGGCAGAATGGCTGGCTGTACTCGACAGCCGCACAGGACCCCTCTCTCCTCCGGCTGACGCGTCCATCGGGCACTCGGGTACCGCAACCCCACGCGGCAATCTCGCCGTGCCCAACCACGTCAAGACCAGGAGACACCACTTCCGTGGCAGTCAAGATCAAGCTGAAGCGTCTGGGCAAGATCCGTGCGCCTCACTACCGCATCGTCGTCGCCGACTCCCGTACCCGCCGTGACGGCCGGGCCATCGAGGAGATCGGCCTGTACCACCCGGTACAGAACCCCTCGCGCATCGAGGTGGACTCGGAGCGCGCGCAGTACTGGCTGTCCGTCGGCGCCCAGCCGACCGAGCCGGTGCTCGCCATCCTGAAGAAGACCGGCGACTGGCAGAAGTACAAGGGCGAGCCCGCCCCGCCGCCGCTGCTGCAGCCGGCCGAGAAGGCCGCCCGTCCGTCGTTCGAGGCCCTTGGCGGCGACGACGAGGGCAAGGGTGAGGCCATCACCCCGAAGAAGAAGGCTGAGAAGAAGGACGAGGCCAAGGCCGAGTCTTCTTCCTCTGAGTCGACCGAGGCCTGAGCATGCTCGAGGAGGCTCTCGAGCACCTCGTGAAGGGCATCGTCGACAACCCCGACGATGTGCAGGTCGCCTCGCGCGACCTGCGTCGCGGGCGTGTCCTCGAGGTCCGGGTGCACCCTGACGACCTCGGCAAGGTGATCGGTCGCAACGGCCGCACCGCGCGCGCCCTGCGCACCGTCGTGGGCGCCATCGGCGGCCGTGGAGTCCGCGTCGATCTCGTCGACGTGGATCAGGTTCGCTGACGTATACGCAACACCGGCTCGGGCCGGGGAGGGCCACTGGGCCGTCCCCGGCCCGTAGTCGTCTACGAGTAATGCCGTAGGCACACGACTAATGCGGCAGGCACACGACAGGAGATCAAACACAGTGCAGCTGGTAGTCGCTCGCGTCGGCCGCGCCCACGGCATCAAGGGCGAGGTCACCGTCGAGGTACGCACCGACGAGCCGGAGCTGCGGCTCGCGCCCGGCGCCGTGCTGGCCACGGAACCCGCCTCGGTCGGCCCGCTGACCATCGAGACGGGCCGCGTCCACAGCGGCCGTCTGCTGCTGCGCTTCGAGGGCGTACGCGACCGGACCGCCGCCGAGGCGCTGCGCAACACCCTGCTGATCGCCGAGGTCGACCCGGACGCGACGCCCGAGGAGCCGGACGAGTACTACGACCACCAGCTGATGGACCTGGACGTCGTCACGAAGGACGGCACCGAGGTCGGACGGATCACGGAGATCTCGCATCTGCCCTCGCAGGACCTCTTCGTGGTGGAGCGGCCCGACGGCAGCGAGGCGCTGATCCCCTTCGTCGCGGAGATCGTCGTGGAGATCGACCTGGAGGAGCAGCGGGCGGTCATCGATCCGCCGCCGGGACTGATCGACGACCAGACGGCCCGCGACGAAGTCGCTGATGGACACAGCGTCTCCTCCAGGGATGCCGAAAACACGCCCTCCGGAGAAGAGGCGTAATGCGGCTCGACGTCGTCACGATCTTCCCCGAGTACCTGGAGCCCCTGAACGTCTCCCTCGTCGGCAAGGCACGTGCGCGTGGACAGCTGAATGTGCACGTGCATGACCTGCGGCAGTGGACGTACGACCGGCACAGCACCGTCGACGACACTCCCTACGGCGGCGGCCCCGGCATGGTCATGAAGACGGAGCCCTGGGGCGACGCCCTGGACTCCGTGCTCGCGGACGGCTACGAGACCGGCTCTCACGAGCCCGCCCTGGTCGTCCCCACACCCAGCGGGCGGCCCTTCACCCAGGAACTCGCCGTCGAGCTCTCGGGGCGGCCCTGGCTGCTGTTCGCGCCCGCTCGTTACGAGGGCATCGACCGCCGCGTCATCGACGAGTACGCGACCCGGATGCCTGTCCACGAGGTGTCCATCGGCGACTACGTCCTGGCCGGCGGCGAGGCGGCCGTACTAGTGATCACGGAGGCCGTGGCGCGGTTGCTGCCCGGCGTCCTGGGCAATGCCGAGTCACACAGGGACGACTCCTTCGCACCGGGCGCCATGGCGAGCCTCCTGGAGGGGCCCGTTTACACGAAGCCGCCCCAGTGGCGTGACCGAGGCATCCCGGACGTCCTGCTCAGCGGCCACCACGGGAAGATCGCCCGCTGGCGCCGGGACGAGGCCCTGCGGCGTACGACAGCCAACCGGCCGGACCTCATCGAGCGCTGCGACCCCTCGGTCTTCGACAAGAAGGACCGCGAAATGCTCTCCATCCTGGGCTGGGCACCGGACCCGGAGGGGAAGCCCTACGGCCGATTTTGGCGCAGGCCAGAGGGCGTGGAAGAATAGACCGCTGCTGTACGTCGTCCAGTGTGCGCCCCTGCCACAGGGGGACACGACGCCCGCCCCGACACGGCAGCCCACCTCTGGAAACCTAGTTCCCGTTGATGACCTGTGGCATCAGCGAAGAAAGCAGACGATCATGTCTCACCTGCTCGACTCCGTCGACGCCGCGTCGCTGCGCAGCGACGTCCCGGCCTTCCGCCCGGGCGACACGGTCAACGTCCACGTCCGCGTCATCGAGGGCAACCGCTCCCGTGTGCAGCAGTTCAAGGGCGTAGTCATCCGTCGCCAGGGCGCCGGTGTCCGTGAGACCTTCACGGTCCGCAAGGTCTCGTTCTCCGTCGGCGTCGAGCGCACCTTCCCGGTGCACACCCCGATCGTCGAGAAGATCGAGCTCGTCACCCGCGGTGACGTCCGTCGCGCCAAGCTGTACTACCTGCGCGACCTGCGCGGCAAGGCCGCGAAGATCAAGGAGAAGCGCGAGAGCTGAGCTCGCGCCGGGGTTCACATCGGGCCCGGATAGCATCTGGCCCGATGGACGCCGAAGCACAGTCGACGGAGCGCGACCGCTCCTCCCGCCCTTCCGAAACCGAGGAGATCTCGGCCACAGAGGGGACGGAAGGACGGTCGCGTTTCTCGTTGGTGTCCTGGGCCGCCGACTGGCTTCCCGGTGGTCGCATCAGCCTCACTCTGCTCTTCTGCTTGGTTTTTCTGCTGCTTTTGAGTCGGTTTGTGATGCAGCCGTTCCAAATTCCCAGTGGTTCGATGGAGCCAGGATTGAGGATCGGGGACCGCGTTCTCGTAAATAAGTTGGCGTACCGTTTTGGTGCCGAGCCGAACCGCGGCGATGTCGTCGTGTTCGACGGCACCGGCCATTTCGGCAGCGCCGACTACATCAAACGAGTCGTCGGTGTGGGGGGAGACCGTGTGGTCTGCTGCGACAGGCAGGGGAGGATCGAGGTGAACGGCCGGTCGGTCGACGAATCGACGTTTCTGTACCCGGGGAACAAGCCGTCCGAGGTGCCCTTCGACGTCGTTGTGCCCGACGGCACCCTGTTCGTCCTCGGCGACCACCGCGGCGACTCCAGTGACTCCCGCGACCATCTGGGCTCACCGGGCGGCGGCATGGTTCCTGTGGGTGACGTGATCGGCAGAGCCGACTGGATCGCCTGGCCCACGGACCACTGGACCCGCCTGGACCCCGCCGACGTCTACGCGCGCGTGCCCGACCCGGAGGCGAACGAGCTGAACACAACGGTCGGTGCGCATGGGTAACCGAGGACGACCGCGCGGAAGTCACCGCGTCGACACCCGACTGCCCACCGGATACCGGCCCACCAGCGGCCGCGTAGGCCCCGGCCGGGCCGAGCGGCGCAAGCTCGCCCGCAAGGTCAAACGGCGCAGGCAGCGTTCGGCGATCAAGGAGATACCGCTCCTCATAGGCGTCGCCCTGCTGATCGCCCTCGTCCTGAAGACGTTCCTCGTCCAGGCCTTCGTGATCCCGTCGGGCTCCATGGAGCAGACGATCCGGATCGGCGACCGTGTCCTGGTCGACAAGCTCACCCCGTGGTTCGGCTCCAAGCCCACACGCGGCGACGTCGTCGTCTTCAAGGACCCCGGGGGATGGCTCGAGGACGAGCAGCCGATCGCGAAGAACGAAGATCCCATCGTCGTCAAGCAGGTCAAGCAGGTGCTGACCTTCATCGGCCTGCTGCCCTCCGAGAACGAACGGGACCTGATCAAGCGGGTCGTCGCGGTCGGCGGCGACACCGTCAAGTGCTGCGACGCCCAGGGCCGCGTCACCGTCAATGGCATGCCACTCAATGAGGCTTACATTCATCCCGGCAACAAACCCTCCTCGATCCCGTTCGAGGTGAAGGTGCCCGCGGGCCGTCTGTGGGTCATGGGTGACCACCGGGACAACTCCGCCGACTCCCGTTTCCACCGCACCGAGGCTTACAACGGCACCGTTTCCGAGGAGGAGGTTGTCGGCCGCGCAATGGTCATCGCCTGGCCCATCGGCCACTGGCGAGGCCTGGAAGAACAGGACACCTATGTGTCCGTGCCCGACGCGCCCGGCGGGTCGACCACCGCCCTCGGCGCGTCGCATAGGCTGGCCGATGCGGATCGATACGGATTGATCCCGCTCCCGAGCCCTGCGGAACTCCCGCTCGTTATGGGAGTGGTGGGCCTGCGCCGCATCTGGCGCGGCCGATGGCACGGAGTGAGGAGTGGATGTGGGGGATTTGGCGGTCGGAGCACGGTCCGGACACGAGGGTCCGGAGGAGAAACCGGAGCGCCCCGAGAAGACGGCTCCCCCGGCCACTGAAGACGTCGTGCCCTCCGGGGGCGACTCCGGTTCCGGAGCCGGAGACGGCGATGACGGGGGCGAGCAGGGCGGTGGGGACGCCCCGAAGCCGAAGAAGCAGCGGTCCTTCTGGAAGGAGCTTCCGCTCCTGATCGGTATCGCGCTGGTCCTCGCGCTGCTGATCAAGACCTTCCTGGTGCAGGCGTTCTCAATCCCCTCGGACTCGATGCAGAACACCCTTCAGCAGGGTGACCGCGTCCTGGTCGACAAGCTCACCCCATGGTTCGGCTCCGAGCCCGAGCGTGGCGAGGTCGTCGTCTTCCACGACCCCGACGGCTGGCTGGCGGGCGAACCGGCCCCGAATCCGAACGCGGTCCAGACGGCCCTCAGCTGGATCGGCCTGATGCCGTCCGCCGACGAGAAGGACCTCATCAAGCGGGTCGTCGCGGTCGCCGGAGACACCGTCGAGTGCAAAGGCACAGGGCCGCTGAAGATCAACGGCAAGGGGCTGGACGAGCCTTACGTCTACCCCGGGAACACGCCGTGCAGCGTCGACGACTCGGGCGGCCAGTTCAAGAAGACGGTACCCCCGGGCAAAATCTGGGTCATGGGTGACCACCGGCAGAACTCGCTGGACTCCCGCTACCACCAGCAGGACGAGAACGACGGCTTCGTCCCCGTGGGCAGCGTCGTGGGCCGCGCCATCGTGGTCGCCTGGCCGCCCACCCGCTGGTCCACGCTGCCGGTGCCGGAGACCTTCGACCAGGGACTCAGTGCCGCGGCTCCGGGCGCGCTCGGCCTCGCGGGCGCGGTGCCCCTGGTGTTGTGGCGCAGGCGCCGGATTACCGTCGGAAACGCCAGGGTTTCTGGGCGGGGTACCGCCAGGTAGGGTGCCGTCCCAGATCGCCGATCTTCCGGGGCCACAACGAGCGCCCCGGGGTCGATTCTCCGAGTTGGAGGAGCACTGGGATGAGCCGGACACGTCGTACGGACGAGGGCCACGGACGGCTCGGCAGCACGCTGTCGGGGCTGGCCGTGGCCCTCGGCTGTGTGCTCTTCCTCGGAGGATTCGCCTGGGGCGCGGTCGTCTACCAGCCGTACACCGTGCCGACGGCCTCCATGTCGCCCACCATCGCGGCCGGCGACCGGATCCTCGCCGAGCGGATCGACGGCGGTGAGGTCCAGCGTGGCGACGTCGTCGTCTTCAAGCAGGCCAGCTGGGGCAACGTCCCCATGGTCAAGCGGGTCGTCGCGGTCGGCGGCGACACGGTCGCCTGCTGCACGGACGGCAAGCTGACCGTCAACGGCAAGAAGATCGAAGAACCGTATCTGGCCAAGGGCTCCGAGGCCGAGACGAGCAAGATCCCGACCGTCACGGTTCCCGAGGGCCGACTCTTCCTGCTCGGTGACGAGCGCGTCGGCTCCCTCGACTCGACCGCCCATCTCACGGAGGCCGGCAACGGTTCGGTGCCGCGCGGCTCGGTGGACGCACGGGTCGACGCGGTGGTGTGGCCCATGAACGGGGTGCTGGACCGTGCCACCGGCTTCGAGACGCTCGGCGGTATTTCCCAGCCAGGGCCCCTGAGGCTGGTCCTCGCCGCGATCGTGGCGGGCGCGGTGCTCGTCCTGGGCGGGGCCGCGTACGGGCCGCTCGCCAAGCGGGCGGCGCGGCGGCGGAGCGGTACGGCGGCCAAGGAGCAGGTCCTTGCCGGCTGAGGTGCCGGAGGGGCTCGGTGAGCTGCCGTCCGAGGGGCGGGAGGGGCTCGGTGAACTGCGGAAAGTCGCTCGGGTGGTGCTTCTCGATCCGCAGGACCGCATCCTGCTGCTGTACGGCCACGAGCCCGAGGATCCGTCGGACAACTGGTGGTTCACTCCGGGCGGCGGCGTGGAAGGCGAGGAGACGCGCAAGGAGGCTGCTTTGCGGGAACTCGCGGAGGAGACCGGCATCACCGAGGTCGAGCTCGGCCCGGTGCTGTGGCGGCGGACGTGCTCGTTTCCGTTCGCGGGGCGCCGCTGGGACCAGGACGAGTGGTATTACCTGGCCCGTACAACACAGACGGCGACCAAGGCGCTGGGCCTGACCGAGCTGGAACGGCGCAGTGTCGCCGGAGCACGCTGGTGGACGTGCCAGGAGCTTCTCCAGGCACATGAGACGGTGTATCCGACCAGACTCGCCGAGCTGCTGCGCAGGCTGCTCGACGAAGGGCCCCCGGCCGGCCCCGAGATCCTGGACACCGAAATCGTCTAGGGGCTCGCGGGGCTGGCGCACAATAGGGGGACGCACGGCTGAAGGGGAACATGCCATGAGCGCCGAGGACCTCGAGAAGTACGAGACCGAGATGGAGCTGAAGCTCTACCGGGAGTACCGCGATGTCGTCGGTCTGTTCAAATATGTGATCGAGACCGAACGGCGCTTCTACCTCACCAACGACTATGAGATGCAGGTCCACTCGGTTCAAGGTGAGGTGTTTTTTGAGGTGTCCATGGCGGATGCCTGGGTGTGGGACATGTACCGGCCTGCTCGTTTCGTGAAGCAGGTGCGAGTACTCACGTTCAAGGACGTGAACATTGAGGAGCTGAACAAGAGCGACCTGGAGTTGCCGGGCGGCTGACATGGAGCCGCCGACGGCCGGTGATCACCCGCAAGGGTGGCGACATTGTCCACAGATCCAGGGTTGTCCACCAAGATCCAATAGCTTGCTGAGCTGCCCTCATCGTTGGCGCCGGAGGTGGTGCCGACATGAACGCACGCAATGCACGGGGCGCGCTCGGCAAGTACGGCGAAGACCTGGCCGCGCGGCGGCTGGGTGAGGCCGGAATGACGGTCCTGGAGCGCAACTGGCGCTGTGGCAGGACCGGTGAGATCGACATCGTGGCCCGGGACGGCGACGCGGTGGTCGTCTGCGAGGTCAAGACCCGCCGGGCCGGTGCCTTCGAGCACCCGATGGCCGCCATTACGCCCGTCAAGGCGGAGCGACTGCGAGGCCTGGCCGAGCGCTGGGTGCAGGAGCATGGAGGGGCGCCACCCGGCGGCGTACGGATCGATGTCGTCGGCGTCCTTCTCCCCGACCGTGGTGCGCCCGTCGTCGAGCATGTGCGGGGGGTGGCCTGATGGGATTCGCCCGTACGTGCTCGGTGGCGCTGGTCGGCGTAGAGGGCGTCGTCGTCGAGGTTCAGGCGGACCTGGAGCCGGGGATCGCGGCGTTCACGCTGGTGGGGCTGCCCGACAAGAGCCTGTCCGAGAGCAGGGACCGAGTCCGGGCGGCCGTGGTCAACTCCGGCGGCGAGTGGCCCCAGAAGAAGCTCACGGTGGGTCTCAGCCCCGCTTCGGTACCGAAATGCGGCAGTGGTTTTGATCTTGCTGTCGCTTGCGCCGTACTGGGAGCCTCCGAGCGGATCGATCCACGGGTGCTCCCCGACATCGTGATGATCGGGGAGCTGGGCCTGGACGGCCGGGTGCGGCCGGTACGGGGTGTGCTGCCCGCGGTGCTGGCCGCGGCGGACGCCGGGTACGAACAGGTGGTGGTGCCCGAGTGCGCTGCCGCCGAGGCCTCGCTGGTGCCCGGCGTCTCGGTGCTCGGTGTCCGTAGCCTGCGCCAGCTGATCGCCGTCCTCACGGACGAGCCGGTGCCCGACGAGGAACCGGACGAACAGGGACGCCCGGACCCGCTCCTCGCGGGCCTGCGCATGCCGGGTACGGGCGCCGCCACCGGCATGCACAGCATGGGCGCCGCGCAGCACGACCACGGCCATGACCTCGCCGATGTGGTCGGCCAGCTCTCGGCGCGGACGGCGGTGGAGATCGCCGCAGCCGGCGGTCACCATCTGTTCTTGGAGGGTCCGCCGGGCGCCGGCAAGACGATGCTCGCCGAGCGGCTGCCGGCCATCCTGCCGCCGCTCGGCAGGCAGGAGTCGCTGGAAGTCACGGCGGTCCATTCCGTCGCGGGCCTGCTCCCTCCGGGAAAGCCGCTGATCGATGTCCCGCCCTACTGCGCGCCCCACCACTCGGCGACGATGCAGTCGCTGGTCGGCGGTGGCCAGGGAGTCGCCCGGCCCGGCGCGGTGTCGCTGTCTCACCGAGGGGTGCTTTTTCTGGACGAGACTCCGGAGTTCAGCAGCCGGGCGCTGGACGCGCTGCGCCAGCCCTTGGAGGCGGGACACGTCGTGATCGCGCGAACCGCAGGTGTCGTGCGCTTTCCGGCGAGGTTCCTGATGGTGCTCGCGGCCAATCCCTGCCCCTGTGGCCGCTTCTCGCAGACGGGTAACTCGTGCGAGTGCTCTACTCCGATGATCCGCCGCTACCAGGCCCGGCTCTCCGGTCCGCTGCTCGACCGGGTGGACCTCAGGGTCGAGGTGGACCGCGTCACACGCTCCGCGCTGGTGGAGGCCGGTACACGGGGCGACTCCACCTCGACGGTCGCCGACCGGGTACGAGCGGCCAGGGAGCGCGCGGCCGCCCGGCTGACCGGCACACCGTGGCGGACGAACAGCGAGGTCCCAGGACGCGAACTGCGCAGCCGGTGGTACGCGTCGATCGGCGCCATGGACGAGGCCGAACGGAGCCTGGAGCGCGGCCTCCTCACCGCCCGCGGTCTCGATCGCGTGCTCCGCGTCGCCTGGACCATCGCGGACCTCGTCGGCCACGACCGGCCCGATGCCACGGACGTCGCCCGAGCCCTGCAACTGCGCACCGGGGTGCCTCAGGGAGCGCCGATGGTGATCGGAGCGATGCCGTGAGCGGGGGTGACGAGCGCGTGAGCGGGGACGGCGAGTTGGAGAGCAGGGACGGCGAGCGCGTGAGCGGGGACGATGAGCGGCTCCACCGTGTTTTCCTCGCGCGCGTCATCGAACCTGGAGACGAGGTCTGCGGGCGCTGGCTCCGGCAGCTCGGGGCCGGCGAGGTGGTGCGGCGCCTCTTCGGGCAAGGGGAACAACTGCCAGGGGTGACGGACAAACGGTGGGCGGGCCTGCGGGCCAGGGCCCAGCAGGCGGATCCGGAGCGGGACCTGGCGGCGGCGCGGGACGTCGGGATGCGGTTCGTGTGTCCCGGGGACCCCGAGTGGTCGGCGCAGCTCGATGACCTGGGGGACGCGCGGCCCATCGGACTGTGGGTGCGAGGGCGGCCCAACCTGCGGATGTGGGCACTGCGGTCCGTCGCGGTCGTGGGCGCCCGGGCCTGCACCGAGTACGGCGCCCATATGGCGGCCACCCTCGGCACGGGGCTCGCGGAGCGGGGCTGGGCCGTGGTGTCCGGGGGTGCGTACGGAGTCGACGGTGCGACACACCGTGGTGCGCTCGCGGCCGGCGGAGCCACCGTCGCCGTGCTTGCCTGCGGGGTCGATCAGCCCTACCCGCGCGGGCACACCCAGTTGATCACCAGGATCGCGGAACAGGGCCTGGTCGTAGGCGAGTTGCCACCCGGTGAGCACCCGACGCCGAGCAGATTCATTCTCCGCAACAGGGTCATTGCGGCGCTGACCCGCGGCACGGTGGTCGTCGAGGCCGCCTACCGCAGCGGGGCGCTGGTGACCGCGAGAGCCGCACAGCGGCTGGGGCGCTACACGATAGGTGTCCCGGGCCCCGCCACCAGCGGGCTCTCGGCCGGTGTGCACGAACTGCTGCGCGGGGACGCGGTGCTCGTCACCGATGCCGCCGAGATCGCCGAGCTGGTCGGCGACATGGGTGACCTGGCGCCGGACCGGCGCGGGCCGGTGCTGCCGCGCGACCTCCTGGACCCGGACGCCCGCCGAGTGCTGGCCACGCTGCCCGCCCGGAGGACCGCGTCGGCCGAGGAGATCGCCAGGGGTGCTGGGACGACGCAGGACGACGCGGTCGGGAGACTGTACGAACTCCGGTCACTTGGCTACGTCGAACGACACGGCGACGGCTGGAAGTTGACACGCGAGGCGATGATCCCCGTCCACCCGGATCGGGGGCGATGCTGACCCAGCGTGTTCCCCCGTCCGGGCGACACGCCGATATCCCTGGCAGTTCCCGCAGTTGGTGCCTCGCGACAGTCACGTACGGCGACGGACGTGACCCTGAGGGGCGCCCAGCGGAACGTATCTGCGCATGGTGGATCCTCCGCCCTTCGCTCACTGCGACTCCCCAGTCACGCTACGCTCACGAGGATTCCGACTCAGGCAAGCAACCCGGACGAGCAACTCAGACAAGCACCTCGACTTCAGACCGACAGCTCACTCAGGCACTCCCTGTTCACGGCAGAACGGCACAAGACGACGAATGCCCCAGCACACCTCCGGGTCAGACCGGGCGGCTGTTCCCCCCGCTGCCCGCGGCGACGTGCGGCCGCCCGCGCCCTCGACGCTCGACGAGTTGTGGAGGTCGTACAAGGCGACGGGCGACGAGCGGCTGCGCGAGCAGCTGATCCTCCACTACTCGCCGCTGGTGAAATACGTCGCGGGCCGGGTGAGTGTGGGGCTGCCGCCCAATGTGGAGCAGGCGGACTTCGTCTCGTCGGGGGTGTTCGGGCTGATCGACGCGATCGAGAAGTTCGACATCGAGCGGGAGATCAAGTTCGAGACGTACGCGATCACCCGGATCCGGGGTGCGATGATCGACGAACTGCGGGCGCTGGACTGGATTCCGCGGTCCGTGCGACAAAAGGCGCGCAACGTCGAGCGGGCCTACGCGACGCTGGAGGCCCGGCTGCGGCGCAGTCCGTCGGAGGGCGAGGTGGCCGACGAACTGGGCATCGGGGTGGACGAACTCCACGCCGTTTTCAGCCAGTTGTCGCTGGCGAACGTGGTGGCCCTGGAGGAGTTGCTGCACGTCGGGGGCGAGAGCGGTGACCGGCTGAGCCTGATGGACACGCTCGAGGACACCGCGGCCGACAATCCTGTGGAGGTCGCCGAGGACCGCGAGCTGCGGCGGTTTCTCGCACGGGCCATCAACACGCTGCCCGAGCGCGAGAAGACCGTGGTCACGCTGTACTACTACGAGGGCCTCACGCTCGCCGAGATCGGCAACGTACTCGGGGTGACCGAGAGCCGGGTCAGCCAGATCCACACGAAGTCGGTGCTCCAACTGCGGGCGAAGCTTGCAAGCTTCGCCCGTTGACCGCCGCTGACGTCCGCCGACTTGGCTGACTCGCGCCTTCTGCTCGGAGCCTTCATCAGACCTCGTCGTGCGGAGTGACTCCCGTCGCGGGTGGTCCATCCGTAAAGTGGAGGCGTGCCAAGGATTCGAGCGGCCTCCGTGGCCGAGCACCGGTCGATGCAGCGAGCCGCCCTGTTGGACGCGGCACGATCACTGCTGTCGCAGGGTGGGACTGAGGCGCTGACGTTCCCCGCGCTCGCCGAGCGCACGGGACTCGCGAGGTCCTCCGTCTATGAGTACTTCCGTTCTCGGGCGGCCGTGGTCGAAGAACTCTGCGAGGTCGACTTCCCGGTATGGGCGGCCGAGGTCGAGGCGGCGATGTCGCAGGCCGAGACGCCCGAGGGCAAGGTCGAGGCGTATGTCCGCCAACAGCTGGCCCTGGTAGGTGACCGGCGGCACCGGGCTGTGGTCGCCATCTCCGCGAGCGAACTCGACGCGGGCGCACGCGAAAAGATCCGCGCCGCGCACGGCGGCCTCGTCGCCATGATCGTGGAAGCGCTCGGGGACATGGGCCACGGCCAGCCCCGTATGGCCGCCATGCTCCTGCAGGGCATCGTGGACGCGGCGGTACGGCGCATCGAGCTGGGCGCGGCCGAGGATCCGGGCGTCATCACCGATGCCGCTGTGGCGATGGCGTTGCGGGGGGTACGGGGCTGAGGCCCTTTCGGCCGGCCTGACGCTTGGCCGGCTGGAGCTCGGCTTGGCTGACGCTTCGTCGGCTGGACCTCGGCTTGCCGGAGCCGGCTGACTGGCGGATGAGTTCGCTTCCCGGGTTTCCCAGTCGGGTAGCCGGGGTCCGCTACCGAACCCCGGCCCCCTCAGAACGGACTGCTTTCCCTACGTCGGTGGCCCCTCCGGTACGCCGATGACCGGGAGCAGGCGTGAGGGGCCCCGGTGGAGCAGCCATGGGGGCAGCAGGGAGAGCGGGTCCAGGTAGGTGTCGGCTCGGAGCAGGCCCCAGTGCAGGCAGGACGCCTGGCAGTGGGAGCCCGTGGGTTCCACGACGCCGACGATGTCACCAGGCGTCACCTTGTCTCCCTTCTTCGCTGTCGCGCGAACCGGCTCGTATGTGGTGCGCAAGGGGGGATCGCCGGTGCTGTCGAGTTCGATCGAGACGACTCCGCGGCCCGCGACCCTGCCCGCGAAGGAGACACGGCCCGGGGCGACGGCGCGGACCGGTGTGCCTGATGGCACCGTGAGGTCCACGCCGCGGTGGCCCCGGCCGTACTCCGTCGTCGGCGGATCCCAGCCGCGGGTCACTGGTGGACGTACCCCTACAGGCCAGGCGCGGCCGACAGCCGGGACCGGGGCAGCGGCTCCCGGCGGTGCCGGACCGTCCGCGCCGCCGGGAGCCGCTGCCCCGGCCGCGGGGAGGGTGATGCCGAAGGCGGTCACCGTCAGGCCCAACAGCAGCGCCGGCCACGTACGAAGACATCGCTGACATCGTCGACCTCGTTCTGCTCGCATGCGAGAACGCTCCCGCGGTCCGCGGGAAAAAGTGGATCATGGCCAGGATCTGTGGACTACCGGGCGGTTGTGGACAGCGGCGTCACCCGGTGCCTCGCCTGTCCCGTACACTTCTGATGGCGATCCGGGTCACCGGGTCGACTTCGCACGCCCCGACATCGGGCCACCAAAAGCCGGTGTCAGCGCCCCTCGGTCCCTAGTGGCAGGCGCATCGCGGGCGTCAGGCGCGCGTGCCGTCCGGCACGCGCGGCACAACCGAGAACACCAAGGAGTACGGCCATGGCCGTCGTCACGATGCGGGAGCTGCTGGAAAGCGGCGTCCACTTCGGTCACCAGACCCGCCGTTGGAACCCGAAGATGAAGCGATTCATCTTCACGGAGCGCAACGGCATCTACATCATCGACCTGCTCCAGTCGCTGTCGTACATCGACCGCGCCTACGAGTTCGTCAAGGAGACCGTCGCCCACGGCGGCACGGTCATGTTCGTCGGGACGAAGAAGCAGGCGCAGGAGGCCATCGCCGAACAGGCCACCCGCGTCGGCATGCCCTACGTCAACCAGCGCTGGCTGGGCGGCATGCTCACCAACTTCTCGACCGTCTACAAGCGCCTGCAGCGCCTGAAGGAGCTCGAGCAGATCGACTTCGAGGACGTCGCCGCGTCCGGTCTGACCAAGAAGGAGCTTCTCGTGCTCTCGCGCGAGAAGGCCAAGCTGGAGAAGACCCTCGGCGGTATCCGCGAGATGTCCAAGGTTCCCAGCGCCGTCTGGATCGTGGACACCAAGAAGGAGCACATCGCGGTCGGCGAGGCCCGGAAGCTCAACATCCCGGTCGTCGCCATCCTCGACACCAACTGCGACCCCGACGAGGTCGACTACAAGATCCCGGGCAACGACGACGCGATCCGCTCCGTCACCCTGCTCACCCGCGTGATCGCCGACGCCGTCGCCGAGGGCCTCATCGCCCGCTCCGGTGCCGCCGCCGAGGCCAAGGGCGAGAAGGCCGCGGGCGAGCCGCTCGCCGAGTGGGAGCGTGACCTGCTCGAGGGTGGCGAGAAGAAGGCCGAGGAGGCCACCACCGAGGCTCCGGCCGCGGCTGAGGCCCCTGCTGCTGAGGCTGAGGCCCCCGCCGAGGCCCCGACTGAGGCCCCTGCTGAGGCTCCGGCCGCTGTTGAGGCCCCCGTTGCCGAGGCCGAGAAGCCGGCCGAGACCGAGCAGGCCTGACCCCGGCGTCGCAGGCCTTGACCTCCGCGTCGTGGGCCTGACTCCAGCGTCACGGCTCAAGTGACGGCGGGCGGCGCCAGCGCGCCGCCCGCCGTTCACCCGTAGACCGTAGATCTTCGGTGGACGCCCGCCCGATCAGCGGCGGACGCCGACTTCGAGACTTCGAACTCCGAGAAGAGATTCACTGATCATGGCGAACTACACCGCCGCCGACGTCAAGAAGCTCCGCGAGCTCACCGGCGCCGGCATGATGGACTGCAAGAAGGCGCTCGACGAGGCCGACGGCAACGTCGACAAGGCCGTCGAGGCCCTGCGCATCAAGGGCCAGAAGGGCGTCGCCAAGCGCGAGGGCCGCTCCGCCGAGAACGGCGCCGTCGTCTCCGTGATCGCCGACGACAACACCTCCGGTGTCCTCGTCGAGCTGAAGTGCGAGACGGACTTCGTCGCCAAGGGCGAGAAGTTCCAGGCCGCCGCGAACGCGCTCGCCGCGCACGTCGCCGCCACCTCCCCGGCCGACCTCGAGGCGCTGCTCGCCTCCGAGATCGAGCCCGGCAAGACGGTTCAGGCGTACGTCGACGAGGCCAACGCCAACCTGGGCGAGAAGATCGTCCTGGATCGCTTCGCCCAGTTCTCCGGCGAGTACGTCTCCGCGTACATGCACCGCACCATGCCCGACCTGCCCCCGCAGATCGGTGTCCTGGTGCAGCTGGACAAGCCGGACGCCGAGACCGCCAAGGGCATCGCCCAGCACATCGCCGCCTTCGCGCCCAAGTACCTCTCCCGTGAGGACGTTCCGGCCGAGGTCGTCGAGAGCGAGCGCCGGGTCGCCGAGGAGACCACGCGTGCCGAGGGCAAGCCCGAGGCCGCCCTGCCGAAGATCGTCGAGGGCCGCGTCAACGCCTTCTTCAAGGACGCCACGCTCCTCGGCCAGCCGTACGCGCTCGACCAGAAGAAGTCCGTCCAGAAGGTCCTGGACGAGGCCGGTGTCACCCTGAAGCGCTTCGTGCGCATCAAGGTCGGCATCTGAGTCCGTGCCGCGATCCACGCGAGAGCCCGCTAGGGTCGACAGCAGTCGTCCTCGCACGTGGGCACGCGCGCGTGCGTGACGGACGACAGCAGATCTGACGAGGAGGCCATTGCCGCGCATGGGATGAGAACACCCACCGGCAATGGCCTCCTTCGTATGTGCGACACGTAAAAGAGGCGGGATCTCCATGACCACCACCAAGGCCGACAAGGACGACAAGAGCGATCACGGCAAAGGCGCGGGGCGCTTTCTGCTGAAGCTTTCCGGTGAGGCGTTCGCCGGTGGCGGGGGACTGGGCGTCGACCCCGACGTGGTGCACAAAATCGCCCGCGAGGTGGCCTCCGTTGTCCGCGGTGGTGCCCAGATCGCCGTCGTCATCGGCGGCGGCAACTTCTTCCGCGGTGCCGAGCTGCAGCAGCGCGGCATGGACCGGGCCCGCTCCGACTACATGGGCATGCTCGGTACGGTCATGAACTGCCTCGCCCTTCAGGACTTCCTGGAGAAAGAGGGCATCGACTCGCGCGTGCAGACCGCCATCACCATGGGGCAGGTCGCGGAGCCGTACATCCCGCTGCGCGCCGTGCGCCACCTGGAGAAGGGCCGCGTGGTCATCTTCGGCGCCGGTATGGGCATGCCGTACTTCTCCACCGACACCACCGCCGCCCAGCGCGCCCTGGAGATCGACGCGGAAGCCCTGCTGATGGGCAAGAACGGTGTGGACGGGGTCTACGACTCCGATCCGAAGACCAACTCCGGGGCCGTCAAGTTCGACTCGCTCAGCTACGGCGAGGTCATCACGCGGGACCTGAAGGTCGCCGACATGACGGCCATCACGCTCTGCCGGGACAACAAGCTGCCCATCCTGGTCTTCGAGCTTCTGGCGGAGGGCAATATCGCGCGGGCCGTCAAGGGTGAGAAGATCGGCACTCTCGTGGGTGACCAAGGCAGCCGGGCCTGACCGGGACTGTCCCCGCCAGGAGGACGGACCCTGACCGGGGGATGGACAATGTCCTGCCGGTCGGGAACCGTGCAGTAATAAGACGCGACGCAGCCGGCTGCCGACCCCGACCAGGAACAGCTGCCGGGCCTACTCAAGACACGCAGGAGCAAGTGGTGATCGAAGAGACCCTCCTCGAGGCCGAGGAGAAGATGGAGAAGGCCGTCGTGGTCGCCAAGGAGGACTTCGCCGCGATCCGCACCGGTCGTGCGCACCCGGCGATGTTCAACAAGATCGTGGCCGACTACTACGGCGCACTGACGCCGATCAACCAGCTGGCCTCGTTCTCGGTGCCGGAACCGCGTATGGCCGTGGTGACCCCGTTCGACAAGAGCGCGCTGCGCAACATTGAGCAGGCGATCCGCGACTCCGACCTGGGCGTCAACCCGAGCAACGACGGCAACATCATTCGGGTGGTGTTCCCCGAGCTGACCGAGGAGCGACGCAGGGACTACATCAAGGTCGCCAAGACCAAGGGCGAGGACGCCAAGGTCTCGATCCGGTCCGTGCGCCGCAAGGCCAAGGACGCCATCGACAAGATGATCAAGGATGGCGAGGTCGGCGAGGACGAGGGCCGCCGTGCGGAGAAGGAGCTCGACGACACCACCGCGAAGTACGTCGCCCAGGTGGACGAGCTGCTCAAGCACAAGGAATCAGAGCTGCTCGAGGTCTGATGAACGACTCTTCCTGGGGGGCGCCGCCACAAGCCGGGTACTGGGGGCCGTCCGACCAGGGGCCTGTCCAGGGGGCTGCCCCGGCGGGTCCCGCGTACGACGCGCACAACGCCCAGCAGACTCGCCCCATGCCCATCGTGCCCGACGTACCCGCGCATGGCGGAGACCAGGATGACGAACGGGGGGCCGCTTTGACGGGTGGCCCCCTGTTCCGCGACGAGACGCCGTCGCACCGGGCCCCGTCGCAGCACCAGCCCAAGCCGCAGGAGCCCATGTCCAGCGCCTCACAGCCGGCGTCCGCACCGCAGAAGAAGAACGCGGGCCGCGACCTGGGTGCTGCCATAGGGGTCGGCGTCGCGCTCGGTGCGGTGATCGTCGTGTCGCTGTTCGTCGTCAAGGCCGTCTTCGTCGGCGTCATAGTGGTCGCCGTCGTGGTCGGCCTGTGGGAGCTCACCTCGCGGCTCCAGGAGCGCAAGAGCATCAAGGCGCCCTTGGTGCCGCTCGCACTCGGCGGTGCGGCGATGGTCGTCGCCGGATACGTGCGGGGGGCAGAGGGCGCCTGGGTGGCGATGGCGCTCACCGCTCTCGCGGTCCTCGTCTGGCGTATGACGGAACCACCCGAGGGTTACCTCAAAGACGTCACGGCGGGCGTTTTCGCGGCCTTCTACATCCCGTTCCTGGCCACGTTCGTGGCGATGATGCTCACCGCCGACGACGGCGCGTGGCGGGTCCTCACGTTCCTGGCGCTGGCCGTGGTGAGTGACACGGGCGCGTACGCCATCGGCTGGCGCTTCGGAACGCACAAGCTCGCCCCGCGCATCAGCCCCGGCAAGACCCGGGAGGGCCTGCTGGGCGCGGTCGCCTTCGCCATGGTGGCCGGCGCACTGTTCATGCAGTTCCTGATCGAGGACGGCACCTGGTGGCAGGGCCTGCTCATGGGCTTCGCGGTCGCGGTCACCGCCACTCTGGGCGACCTCGGCGAGTCCATGATCAAGCGCGACCTCGGCATCAAGGACATGGGGACGCTGCTGCCGGGCCACGGCGGCATCATGGATCGACTGGATTCGCTGCTGCCCACGGCTCCGGTGGTGTGGCTGTTGCTGGTGATCTTCGTCGGTTCGGGATGACCTTTGTGAATCGCTGCTGACCTGCACGTTCATACGTGAGGGGCTCGTTGTCCACCTCGTTGTCCACAGGTGGCGAGCCCCTCTTCGTATGTCTGCGACACTGGTATGGCCATGCAGAAGCCCGGAGAACTCGTTTTCGTCGCCCCCCGCGGAGCCAAGAAGCCGCCGCGGCATCTTGCCGATCTCTCGCCCGCCGAGCGCAAGGAAGCCGTTGCCGCGATCGGTGAGAAGCCGTTTCGTGCCAAGCAGCTCTCGCAGCACTACTTCGCGCGGTACGCACACGATCCGGAGCAGTGGACCGACATCCCCGCCGGTTCGCGAGCCAAGCTCCAGGAGGCGCTGCTTCCCGAGCTGATGACGGTCGTACGGCACCTGTCGACCGACCAGGACACGACCCGCAAGACCCTGTGGCGAATGTTCGACGGGACACTCGTCGAGTCCGTGCTGATGCGCTACCCGGACCGGGTCACCATGTGCATCAGTTCGCAGGCGGGCTGCGGCATGAACTGCCCCTTCTGTGCCACCGGGCAGGCCGGGCTCGACCGGAATCTGTCGACCGCCGAGATCGTGCACCAGATCGTCGACGGCATGCGGGCCCTCAGGGACGGCGAGATCCCCGGTGGCCCGGCGCGGCTCAGCAACATCGTCTTCATGGGCATGGGCGAGCCCCTCGCCAACTACAAGCGCGTCGTCGGGGCGATACGGGCGCTCACCGACCCCGAGCCGGACGGGCTCGGGCTGTCGCAGCGCGGCATCACCGTGTCGACCGTCGGACTGGTCCCCGCCATCCACCGGTTCGCCGACGAGGGCTTCAAGTGCCGGCTCGCCATCTCGCTGCACGCGCCGGACGACGAGCTGCGCGACACCCTCGTACCCGTCAACACACGCTGGAAGGTGCGGGAAGTCCTCGACGCCGGCTGGGAGTACGCGGCCAGGTCCGGGCGTCGGCTGTCCATCGAGTACGCGCTGATCCGGGACATCAACGACCAGGCGTGGCGCGGCGACCGGCTCGGTCGGCTGCTCAAGGGCAAGCCCGTGCACGTCAACCTGATTCCGCTGAACCCGACGCCCGGCTCCAAGTGGACCGCCTCGCGGCCCGAGGACGAGAAGGCGTTCGTCGAGGCGATCGCCGCGCACGGGGTGCCGGTCACCGTCCGGGACACCCGTGGCCAGGAGATCGACGGGGCGTGCGGGCAGCTCGCGGCCACTGAGCGCTGACGGGAGTCAGGGCACGGGCTGATCACAGCGTCCACCGAGCGGTGGGCACGGGCGGATCAGGCGGTACTCTGACCTCCGTACACATCTTCATACCTGCAAAATCCGACAGGGGAGCGCCACAGCGCTGAGAGTGCGGCACGGCCGCAGACCCTCTGAACCTCGCCCAGGTCATTCTGGGTAGGAAGTTCGGTCTTCACTCGAGCCAGCTGTTGTGCCCTGCCCGGGAGCCTCGGGAGTTCTCCGAGAGTGCCGGGCAGGGCCGCGTCTCTTCTGGTCATCCCCAGGAGGGATCCAGTGAGCACCACCAAGAAGTTCGTGGCCGTGGCCGTCGGGCTCGGTCTGGTCACGTTGTCCGCTTGCACGTCGTCCGACTCCGGGGACGGGGAAGGGGCCTCGGAGTCCAAGACCGTCACCCTCGTCAGCCATGACTCATGGGCGGCGTCCAAGAGCGTGATCAGCGACTTCGAGAAGCAGTCCGGCTACCAGGTGAAGGTCCTCAAGGACGGGGACGCGGGCCAGGCCCTCAACAAGGCGGTCCTCACCAAGGACAACCCACAGGGCGATGTCCTCTTCGGCGTCGACAACACCCTGCTGTCCCGGGCGTTCGACAACGACCTGTTCCAGAAGTACGAGGCCAAGGACTCCGATCTGCTGCCCCCGGAGTACCGGATCGACCAGCAGAAGAAGCGGGTCACGCCCATCGACTTCGGCGACATCTGCGTCAACTACGACAAGACCTACTTCGAAGAGAACGACCTGACCCCGCCGGAGTCCTTCGACGACCTCGTCAAGCCCGAGTACAAGGACCTCCTCGTCACCGAGAACGCCTCCACCTCCTCGCCCGGCCTCGGCTTCCTGCTGGGCACCGCCGCAAAATACGGCGACGACGGCTGGCAGGATTACTGGACGAAGCTCAAGGCCAACGGCGTGAAGGTCGTCGACGGCTGGGAGCAGGCCTACAACGAGGAGTTCTCCGGGTCCGCCGGCGGCAAGAAGGCGAAGGGGGACCGGCCGCTCGTCGTCTCCTACGCCTCCTCTCCGCCCGCCGAGGTCGTCTTCGCCGACCCCAAGCCGGACACCGCACCGACCGGCGTCGCCTATGGCACCTGCTTCCGGCAGATCGAGTACGCGGGACTGCTCAGCAACGCCAAGAACGCCAAGGGCGGCAAGGCCCTCATCGACTTCCTCATCTCGAAGAAGTTCCAGGTCGACATGCCGCTCAACATGTTCGTGTACCCGATGCGCGAGGACGCGCAGATCCCCGAGGAGTTCACGAAGTACGGCGCCCCGGCGGAGGACTACGAGGTCATGGCGCCCGAGGACATCGCCAAGAACCGTGACCAGTGGGTCAAGTCGTGGACGTCGCTCGTACTGAAGTAAGGGCCGGACGCCCCAGGACACCGGCTCCCGGGAAGAGCGCGGCGCGGCTCGCCCTGCTGGTCGTGCCCGTCGTGTTCTTCGCGCTCTTCTTCGCCTACCCCGTCGCGGCGATCGTGGCCCGTGGTCTCAAGATCGACGGGGCCTGGCAGTTGGGGCGGGTCGGTGAGGTGCTCGCCCAGTCCGACATCCAGCATGTCCTGTGGTTCACGACCTGGCAGGCGCTTGTCTCGACCGCTCTCACCCTGCTGATCGCGCTCCCCGGCGCATACGTTTTCGCGCGCTTCGATTTCAGGGGCAAGCAGGTGCTGCGGGCTGTCATCACCGTCCCGTTCGTGCTGCCGACGGTCGTCGTCGGGACTGCCTTCCTGGCGCTGGTCGGGCGCGGTGGACTCCTCGACGAGCTGTGGGGCGTACGCCTCGACACCACCGTCTGGGCCATCCTGCTGGCGCACGTCTTCTTCAACTACGCCGTCGTCGTACGCACGGTCGGCGGCCTCTGGTCGCAACTCGACCCGCGTCAGGAGGAGGCCGCGCGGGTCCTCGGCGCCTCACGGCTCGCGGCCTGGCGGAAGGTCACGCTCCCCGCTCTGGGCCCGGCTGTGGCCGCCGCCGCGCTGATGGTCTTCCTCTTCACCTTCACCTCCTTCGGTGTGGTGCAGATCCTCGGCGGTCCCACCTTCGCCACGCTCGAAGTCGAGATCTACCGGCAGACCTCGGAGATCTTCGACCTCTCCACCGCTGCCGTGCTCACCATGATCCAGTTCGTGGCGGTGGGGGCGGTTCTCGCGGTCCACGCGTGGACGGTACGCCGCCGGGAGACGGCCCTGCGCCTGGTCGACGCCTCCGTGACCGCGCGACGGCCGCGCGGCGCCGGGCAGTGGGCGCTGCTCGCCGCCGTCCTCGGCACCGCCGCCGTACTGCTCGTACTGCCGCTGGCCGTGCTGGTCCAACGCTCGCTGGACGCACCCGGGTTCGCGTACTACAAGGCGCTGACCAGCGACGAGAGCGGCGTCTTCCTCGTACCGCCCATCGAGGCCGTCGGCAATTCACTCCAGTACGCCCTCGCCGCCACCGCCCTCGCCCTGCTGATCGGCGGACTCGCGGCAGCCGCCCTCACCCGCCGGGACGCCGGTCGTCTCGTACGGGGCTTCGACGCGCTGCTCATGCTCCCGCTCGGTGTCTCCGCCGTGACCGTCGGCTTCGGTTTCCTGATCGCGCTCGACGAGCCGCCGCTGGACCTCAGAAGCAGCTGGATCCTGGTGCCGCTGGCCCAGGCACTGGTCGGCGTCCCCTTCGTCGTACGCACCATGCTGCCCGTCCTGCGAGCCGTGGACGTACGGCTGCGCGAGGCGGCGGCCGTGCTCGGGGCCTCGCCGTGGCGGGTGTGGCGGGAGGTCGATCTGCCGATGGTGCGGCGGGCTCTGCTGGTCGCGGCCGGGTTCGCCTTCGCCGTGTCGCTCGGTGAGTTCGGCGCGACCGTCTTCATCGCGCGGCCCGACAACCCGACGCTGCCGGTCGCCGTCGCTCGACTCCTGGGGCGTGCGGGCGAGCTCAACTACGGTCAGGCGATGGCCCTTTCGACGATTCTGATGGTGGTGTGCGCGGTGGCGCTGCTCCTCCTGGAACGTATACGCACCGACCGGACGGGGGAGTTCTGACGATGCTCGAGCTGGATGAGGCGACCGTACGGTTCGGGGGGCGTACCGCGCTGGACGCCGTCAGCCTCGACGTCGCCGAGCACGAGATCGTGTGTGTGCTCGGGCCCAGCGGCAGCGGCAAGTCGACGCTGCTGCGGGTGGTCGCGGGGCTGCAGCCGCTCGACTCCGGGCGGGTGTTCCTGGACGGCCGGGACCTCGGCGGGGTCCCCGCGCACAAGCGGGGCGTCGGCCTGATGTTCCAGGACCACCAGCTGTTCCCGCAGCGCGATGTGGGCGGCAACGTGTCCTTCGGGCTGCGGATGCACGGTGCGTCGAAGGCGCAACAGGGCATACGGGTAAGGGAGTTGCTGGAACTCGTCGGTCTGCCGGGAGCCGCTTCGAGGGCCATCGCCTCCCTCTCCGGAGGCGAGCAGCAGCGCGTCGCACTCGCCCGCGCGCTCGCCCCGCGCCCCCGGCTGCTCATGCTCGACGAACCGCTCGGCCAGCTCGACCGCTCCCTGCGCGAGCGGCTCGTCGTCGAACTCCGGGAACTCTTCAGCGAGTTGGGTACCACCGTGCTCGCGGTCACCCACGACCAGGGCGAGGCGTTCGCGCTCGCCGACCGCGTCGTCGTGATGCGCGACGGGCGGATCGCCCAGTCCGGTACGCCACTCGAGGTGTGGCAGCGGCCGGCGGACGAGTTCGTGGCCCGCTTCCTCGGCTTCGAGAACGTGGTCGGAGCGAGCGTCAGCGGAGAGGCCGCGGACACACCGTGGGGCAAGGTTCCGGTACCCACCGGTGCCCCACAGGGCGAGGTCACGCTGCTCATCAGGCCCGCGGGCGTACGACTCGTACCGCCGGCGGAGGGACTGCGCTGCAAGGTCGCGGCGCGCACGTTCCGCGGCACGCATGTCTCCGTACACCTGCAGCCGGAGAGCGCACCGCGGCTGGAGGCGGCGTGCGCACTGCGGGATGCGCCGGAGCCGGGGGGCGAGGTCGGAGTGGCGTTCGACGCCGCCGAGATCGTCGTGCTCGACGGGGTGCCGTCGATCTGAAGTGCCGGGCATGAAGCTCCTCGGACCCGACCCCGGACATGATCGCTACTGCGACGAAATCGTCGCGCAGACCGAGCTGTTGAGGGAGTGCTTGAACGGCGCCGATCTCGCCGTGACCGTGCCGACCTGCCCTGCCACCTGCCCTCAGCCGACGCTTGCCCGAGCCAGCCGGACCAATGCCTCCGGTGCCTCCTCGACGTGGTCCACGAGGGCGATCCGTGGCTCCATCGAGCGGTTCCTGGCCAGCGACTGAAGCAGCGGCCAGACCGGCAGCCGCTCCGTCCAGTGGACGCGGTCGACCAGGACCATGGGGGTGGGCTCGCCGCGCGACTCGTAGTAGTTCGGCGTCGCGTTGTCGAAGACCTCCTGTACGGTCCCGGCGGCGCCCGGCAGGAAGACGACGCCCGCGTTCGAGCGGGCCAGCAGGCCGTCCTCGCGGGTGGCGTTGGCGAAGTACTTGGCGATGTGGGAGGCGAAGGCGTTCGGCGGCTCATGGCCGTAGAACCAGGTGGGGATCCCGACGGAGTGGTTGCCCTTCGGCCAGCGCTCGCGCACTTCGAAGGCGGACCGGGCCCATTCGGTGATCGAGGGCGTGAACGAGGGCGCCTTGCCGAGGAGCTGGCAGGCATCCGCCAGCATCGCGTCGTCGTACGGTGCCGCGTACGCGCCCAGGTTCGCCGCCTCCATGGCGCCCGGGCCGCCGCCCGTCGCCACCGTGAAGCCGGCCCCTGCCAGCGCGCGTCCGAGCCGCGCGGCGCGCTCGTACGCCTCAGTGCCGCGGGCCATCGCGTGGCCTCCCATCACCCCCACCACTCGTGTCCCGCGCAGGAGTTCGTCGAGGGCGTCGGAGACGGAGTCGTCGTGGACGGAGCGCAGCATCGACGCGTAGACGTCGCCGTCGGCCTTGGTCTGCTGGAACCAGGCGTAGGCGAGGGCGTCCGGCGTCTGTTCGTAGCCCTTGTCGAGCGAGGCGAACAGCTCGCCGGGCGTGTAGACATGACCGCGGTACGGGTCGAAGGGCAGGTCCGGGACCGGCGGGAAGACCAGGGCGCCGGCGGCGCGGACCTTCGCCGCCGCCTCCTCGCGCATCGGGCAGCCGAGGAAGACGGCCCCCGCGGTGTCGGTGGTGAGCAACTCCCGCGTACGGTCCGTCAGATCAACGGCCTGGACGCGGAACCCGGCGAGAGTCCCGCGCGCGGAGACGATCGCGTCGAACTCTTCGAGGGTCTCGATCTCGTTGTCTTGGTGGTGGGCCGCATGGGCGGGCATAGTCTGCACCCGCCCATGCTAGGAGTGGCCGCGTAAGCAACGCGTTGTGCCCTGGACCTCAGCCCTGGACGGCCGCCGGGTCCATCCACATGATCTCCCAGGTGTGGCCGTCCGGGTCGTCGAAGGCGCGGCCGTACATGAAGCCGTGGTCCTGCGTCTCGCCCGCCGGGGACCCGCCCGCCGCCAGCGCCTTCTCGACCAGCTCGTCGACCTTCTCGCGGCTCTCGGCGCTCAGACACAGCAGTACCTCGCTGGTCTTCGTCGAGTCCGCGATCTCCTTCTTCGTGAAGTCCGCGTAGCGCTGCTTGTCCATGATCATCGCGACGATCGTGTCGCTGATGACGACGCTGGCGCAGTGCTCGTCGGAGAACTGCTTGTTGATCTCGTAGCCGAGTTCCGTGAAGAACTTCTTCGAGGTGTCGAGGTCGTTGACGGCGAGGTTCACGAAGATCATCTGCTGGTACATGTGCGGTCTCTCCCCTTTTGTGGTGACGTGCTGTTCGATGGGTTAGACCAGAGGCTCGCCGAAAACTCATCGGCTGTCGCGAACTTTTTTCGTGCGGGGGATCAGTCGGCCAGCGGAACTGCCGCCAGCCCTGCGATCGCCCAGGTCAGCGGGCCGAGGACGGCGAGCAGCACGCCCGCGCGGAGTGCGGCGGCGCCACGCAGCAATGTGGCGGGCGCGCCGAGCCCCAGCAGCGCCGCCGTGGTGTCCGCACGAGCGTGCTTGGCCTCGACCGCGGCTGTCAGAAGCGTTCCGACGGCGCAGCCCGCCACGAGCAGCACGCCCAGCACGGTGAGCGGCCCCACCTCGGGGCGCGCGTCGGCATGGAGCGTGGCCATGGCGTACGCCCCCGACGCGACCGCGCACACCACGCCGAGCGGCCGGCCGATGCGTCCCGCCTCCTCCATGAGGATGCGTCCGGCCAGCAGCCGCAACGCGCCCGGCCGCACCGCCTGCAGCAGTCGGCCGCTCAGGTGGGTGAGCGCGGGGCCCGCCATCGCCAGGCCCAGCGTGGTCAGTGCCCAGCCGAGGAGCACACCGACGGAGCCGCCCGCGAGAGAGCCGGGCAGGTCGGGACCGGACGCGGGGCCGCTGCGACTCGCGTACGTCTCGACGGCGAGCCCGGCCGCGAGCACCGCCACGCCCCAGGGCAGGCCGGTGGGAGTGGGGCGAGGGGCGGGGTGCGGCTCCATCGGTGGGCCCGGGGCGTCAGGGTGAGCGTCGCGGTCGGAACCGCCAGAGCCGTCGGAACCGTCAGAGCCGCCGACTCCGGTGGCGGCTGCGCGCGTGCCGGTCCCGCGGGTCGTACCGGCGCCGGACGGCCTGCCTTCGCGCGGACGCAGTGCCAGCGCGCTCGCCAGTGACGCGGCGAGCGGTACCAGCGCCAGCAGCGTGAGCGTGGCCGCAAGGGGCAACGGCTGGTTCCCGGCGAGCAGTTCGGAGGCCTCGCCGTCGAAGGGCAGACCGCTCAGATCGCCGCGCAGGTGGAGCACGCAGAGCAGCGCGATCACCGAACCGAGCGTGCAGGACACCGCCGTGGAGATCGCCGCGAGGAGCATCAGCCGACCCGGTCCCAGACCGATCGCCGAGAGGCCGGACCGGGGACGGGTGGCCGGGTCGGTGCGGGCGACCGCCACCGCGAACTGCACGGTGGCGGCGAGCGGCGCGAGGCACCAGGCGAGCCGGAGCACGGCGGCCGAGGAGTCGTGCGGGTGCCCCATCGCGAACCCCAGGGCGCACAGGAGCAGGAAGCCCGTGCCCGCCGACGCCACCGCGACCAGGAACCGGCGGAGCTGAACGGCGGGCCGGGCGCCCCGGGCTAGGCGGAGAGCGAGCACGCGGCCCGGCCTTCCGACTCGGTCTCGGTGGCCGGAGGCAGATGGACGGTGTTCACGCGCCGCCCGTCCAGCAGCGACACCTTGCGGTCGGCGAGGGCCGCGGTGTCCGCGTCGTGCGTGGCCAGCACGACCGTGATGCCGTGCGAACGGGCCGCTGTCGTGAGCGTACGCAGGACGCTGGCGCTCTCGACGCGGTGCAGCGGGGCGGTCGGCTCGTCGGCGAAGAGCACGGTGGGCGCGGGGACCAGCGCGCGGGCGATGGCGACGCGCTGGCGCTCGGCCTGGAGCAGGGCGTACGGGCGCCGACGGGCACAACCGCCGATGTCGAGGCGTTCCAGCCACTCCAGGGCGGTGGTCTTGGCCTGGCGGCGCCCCACGCCGCGCAGCATCAGCGGCAGCGCGGCGTTCTCCCAGGCGTTCAGTTCGGGCACCAGGACGGGCGCCGGGTCGATCCAGCCGAAGCGGTCGCGGCGGAGCCGTTCGCGGGTGTGCGGGCCCATGGTGTGCACGGGCGTGCTGTTGAACCAGACCTCCCCCTGCTGCGGCAGGAGTTGCCCGGACAGGCACCTCAGCAGCGTGGTCTTGCCGCTGCCGCGCGGGCCGCCGACGGCGAGGATCTCGCCCACGCGGACCCCGAGCGAGACGCCGCTGAGCGCGGGAGAGCCGTTGTGCTTGACATGCAGGGCACGTGCCCAGAGCACGTCGTTGTCCGGCGGAGCCACCATGGCGTACACCTCGGTTCGGATCAGAAATGCCGCGGAATCCCCCCGGACCGGGAGGAAGTCCCCCCTTCCGGGGGAACGAAGGCAGGGCCGATCGGTCACTGGGCACGCTAGGGAGTCAGGGCCGGAAGGCCGGACGTACGCGGCCCCGGTGCCGCCCATTCTCACTCGAACGGGCGGCACCGGGGCCTGTGTTGATCAGCCATGAGGATGATCAGAGCATGAGGGAGATCAGAGCTGGGTCCATGCCTCCGTCAGCACCTGGCGGACGATCCCCTCGATCTCGTCGAACGTCGACTGGTCCGAGATCAGCGGCGGCGCGAGCTGCACCACCGGGTCACCGCGGTCGTCGGCGCGGCAGTACAGGCCGTACTCGAAGAGCTTCTTGGAGACGAAGCCGTAGAGCACGCGCTCCGACTCCTCGTCCGTGAAGCTCTCCTTGGTGGCTTTGTCCTTGACCAGCTCGATGCCGTAGAAGAAGCCGTTGCCGCGGACGTCGCCGACGATCGGCAGGTCGTGCAGCTTCTGCAGGGTCGTCAGGAACGCGTTCTCGTTGTCGAGCACGTGCTGGTTGAGCTTCTCGCGCTCGAACAGGTCGAGGTTGGCGAGGCCCACGGCCGCGGACACGGGGTGGCCGCCGAAGGTGTAGCCGTGCAGGAAGGTGTTGTCGCCCTTGTAGAACGGCTCGGCGAGGCGGTCCGAGACGATGCAGGCGCCTATGGGGGAGTAGCCCGAGGTCATGCCCTTGGCGCAGGTGATCATGTCCGGGACGTATCCGAACTTGTCGCAGGCGAATATCGTGCCGAGCCGGCCGAAGGCGCAGATGACCTCGTCCGAGACGAGCAGTACGTCGTACTGGTCGCAGATCTCGCGGACCCGCTGGAAGTAGCCGGGCGGCGGCGGGAAACAGCCGCCCGCGTTCTGCACCGGCTCCAGGAAGACGGCCGCGACCGTCTCCGGGCCCTCGAAGAGGATCTGCTGCTCGATCTGGTCGGCGGCCCAGCGGCCGAAGGCCTCCGGGTCGTCGCCGTGGATCGGGGCGCGGTAGATGTTGGTGTTCGGGACCTTGTGGGCGCCGGGGACCAGCGGCTCGAACGGGGCCTTCAGAGCGGGCAGGCCGGTGATGGACAGGGCGCCCTGCGGAGTGCCGTGGTAGGCGACCGCGCGCGAGATGACCTTGTACTTGGTCGGCTTGCCCACCAGCTTGAAGTACTGCTTGGCGAGCTTCCAGGCGGTCTCGACCGCCTCGCCGCCGCCCGTGGTGAAGAAGACCTTGTTCAGATCGCCGGGGGCGTGGCCCGCGAGGCGCTCGGCCAGCTCGATCGCCTTGGGGTGGGCGTACGACCAGACCGGGAAGAACGCCAGTTCCTGCGCCTGCTTGGAGGCGGTCTCGGCCAGCTCCACCCGGCCGTGTCCGGCCTGGACCACGAACAGACCCGCGAGACCGTCGAGGTAGCGCTTGCCCTTGTCGTCGTAGATGTAGGTGCCCTCGCCCCGGACGATGGTGGGAACGGGCGCGTTCTCGTACGAGGACATGCGGGTGAAGTGCATCCACAGGTGGTCGTACGCGGCTTTGCTGAGGTCCTTGCTCACGGCTATCGGGTTCCCCACATGTAGGTCTGCTTCTTGAGTTTCAGATAGACGAAGCTCTCGGTGGAGCGCACGCCGGACAGGGCCCGGATGCGTTTGTTGATGACGTCCAGCAGATGGTCGTCGTCCTCGCAGACGATCTCGGCGAGGAGGTCGAAGGAGCCGGCGGTCATCACCACGTACTCGACTTCCGACATGTCAGTCAGCGCGTCGGCCACGGACTCGGTGTCGCCCTCGACGTTGATGCCGACCATCGCCTGCCGCCGGAAGCCCACGGTGAGCGGGTCCGTGACGGCGACGATCTGCATCACGCCCTGGTCGAGCAGCTTCTGGACGCGTTGGCGCACGGCCGCCTCCGACAGGCCGACGGCCTTGCCGATCGCGGCGTACGGACGACGGCCGTCTTCCTGGAGCTGCTCGATGATGGCGAGGGAGACGGAGTCCAGCTGGGGTTTGCTGTTCCTCGACCCGTTCCTGGACTCGCGGGAGCCCTTTGCGTCCCTCGTGTCCCTGGGGTCTGCGCTTCGACTGGCCACAGGCTCACTGTGCACGAGGACTCGACAGTTCCGCAAGCCTTGATCGATGAAATCCGTTGTTTACGCGGCTAATGCTTGCGGATTTCGCAGATCTGAGGCGATCGGGGGTGTTGAAAACGTGGGGCATCGGATTAGGGTGGGTGTCTCAGGTATTGGACAGTCGAAGACAGTCGAACCCGACAGGAGGGCCGGCAGTGAGCACTGAGCTGCGTCGTCTGCGCAACTACATCGACGGAGAGTTCCGCGATGCCGCCGATGGACGGACCACCGAGGTGGTCAACCCCGCGACGGGCGAGGCGTACGCCACCGCGCCGCTGTCCGGGCAGGCGGACGTCGACGCCGCGATGGCCGCCGCGGCCGCGGCCTTCCCGGCCTGGCGGGACCTGGTCCCGGCCGAGCGCCAGAAGGCCCTCCTCAAGATCGCGGACGCCTTCGAGGAGCGGGCCGAGGAACTCATCGCCGCGGAGGTGGAGAACACCGGCAAGCCGATCGGGCTGACCCGGTCCGAAGAGATCCCGCCCATGGTCGACCAGATCCGCTTCTTCGCGGGTGCCGCCCGGATGCTCGAGGGCCGCGCGGCCGGGGAGTACATGGACGGCATGACGTCCATCATCCGCCGCGAGCCCGTCGGCGTCTGCGCGCAGGTCGCGCCCTGGAACTACCCGATGATGATGGCCGTATGGAAGTTCGCCCCGGCGCTCGCCGCGGGCAACACGGTCGTGCTGAAGCCGTCCGACACGACTCCCGCGTCGACGGTCCTGATGGCCGAGATCATCGGCTCGATCGTCCCCAAGGGCGTCTTCAACGTCATCTGCGGCGACCGTGACACCGGCCGTCTGATGGTCGAGCACCCGACCCCGGCGATGGCCTCGATCACCGGTTCCGTACGGGCCGGTATGCAGGTCGCCGAGTCCGCCTCCAAGGACCTCAAGCGGGTTCATCTGGAGCTGGGCGGCAAGGCGCCGGTCGTCGTCTTCGAGGACACCGACATCGCCAAGGCTGTCGAGGACATCTCGGTCGCGGGCTTCTTCAACGCGGGCCAGGACTGTACGGCCGCCACCCGCGTCCTCGTCCAGGAGTCCATCCACGACGAGTTCGTGGCCGCGCTCGCCAAGGCCGCCGCCGACACGAAGACGGGCCAGCCGGACGACGAAGACGTGCTGTACGGGCCACTGAACAACCCGAACCAGCTCAAGCAGGTCAGCGGCTTCATCGAGCGGCTGCCCGCCCACGCGCGCGTGGAGACCGGCGGCAAGCGCGTCGGCGACAAGGGCTTCTTCTACGCCCCGACCGTCGTCTCCGGCCTCAAGCAGGACGACGAGATCATCCAGAAGGAGGTCTTCGGGCCGGTCATCACCGTCCAGTCCTTCACGGACGAGAACCAGGCCCTCGAGTGGGCGAACGGCGTCGAGTACGCGCTGGCCTCCTCGGTCTGGACGAAGGACCACGGGCGCGCGATGCGCATGTCCAAGGCCCTCGACTTCGGCTGCGTCTGGATCAACACGCACATCCCGCTGGTCGCGGAGATGCCGCACGGCGGCTTCAAGAAGTCGGGTTACGGCAAGGACCTGTCGTCGTACGGCTTCGACGACTACACGCGGATCAAGCACGTGATGACGTCGCTGGACTGACGACGCCTCACAGGGTGGTGCGGGCCTGCTCTGGCCGGAGCAGGCCCGCACTTTTGTGCTCAGGAAGCGAAGGCGGCGCGGAGGATCTGCTCCTCCACCGGGTTCATGGCCACGGCCTTCGCGTTGGTTGCGTTGATCGAGTGGACGAGGGTGCGGGAGAGATCGGGGGTCGTGGCGATCATCGTGCGGTAGCCGGGGCGGGAGCCGGACTTGAGCCAGAGGGTGAGGCCGTCCTTCTCGTAGTACTGCAAGCCTGCACTCATGGTCGCTTCTCCCTCCTCGACCTTCGGCAACGTGAGCATCTCCTGCTTCAGCAGCGGCTGCGGGACGACCTTTCCGCGGAACAGGCCGAGGAGCAGGCGTTCCAGGTCCGCGGTGGTGGAGATCATGTCGCCCGCCGCCCAGCGGTCCGACATGTTCCACTCCGTGGCGTCCACGAGGCGGCCGTCGGCAAGTCTCTGGTAACCGCGGTTGTGGGGGCCGTGGATGCGGGGGTCGGGTCCGCAGGGGAAGGATGTGCGCTGCATGCCGAGCGGCTTGAAGATCCGTTCGGCCGCCTGGTTCTCGTACGAGTCGCGCGTGACCTTCTCGATGAGCATGCCGAGCACGGTGTAGTCGATGTTGCCGTACTGCTGCCGCTTGCCCGGATCGAAGGCGCGCCCCTTGGCGACGGACGAGGCCACGACCTCCTCGGGCGTCAGCGTCTTGTAGCGGTTCTCGAAGCCCTCACCGTCTTCGGCGCCCAGTGAAATGCCCGGCTTCAGCCCACTGGTGAAGGTCAGCAACTGCCGTACGGTGATGGGGTCGAAGTCGTCCGACAGCAGGCCGGGAAGGTACGTCTGGACGTGCCCGTCCAGGTCCACCTCCCCCTCGGCCGCGAGCTGGAGCACGACGGCCGCCGTTACCACCTTCGTCGTGGAACCGGCCCTGAATCGCCCGTGTTCCAGGGCGGCGCGACCGGTGGCGAGGTCGTGTACGCCGGAGCTGCCGTGCCAGCTGCCGCCCGTGCCGCCGACCCGTACGAGTGCGGCCGTCGCGTCCTTGTCCGACAGGTCCGGCAGGTCGGCGATCGCGGCGCTCAGGGCCTTGTCGTTCGGGCCGTCGGCCTCCCGCACGACCGTTGCGGCGGGGGAAGCGGCGGCGGCACCGGCCAGGGGGCCGGCTGCCAGGCCCAGGACGACGAGAGCGGCGCAGGCGGTACGGACACGGTTATGCATCGGGCGGCTCCTCAAGGTGGGTGGATCTTCATCCTCCGCGCGTACGCCGCCCATGCGGATCCTCACCGAGGAGGGTGCCTCCCCTGGGGCTGCCCCCAGTCAACTCACCTGCAGGCCAAGGGTGTTGTCAGGGATCTCCCCTAAGGCCGCGAGCCGAACCCGTGAAAAAACTGTTATCGCGGTGAGGTTTCCGCCGTCTCCTGTGCACACGCGGCACGCCCGGCACGCAGGCCCACCTGACACCATGCCTCACAGCGATGGCTGAGAATGTGCGTCCGGAAGGCGGCGGAGGAGATGACACGTGTGCGGGAAGGGACGTACGTGGACGGTCGGCAGTGGCGTACGACCATCGCGGCAGCGCAGGCCGGTGACCGGCGCGCCCTCGACGAGCTGGTCGAGGGCTGGCTGCCGCTGGTCTACAACATCGTCGGCCGTGCACTGAACGGTCACGCGGACGTCGACGACGTCGTGCAGGAGACCATGCTGCGGACCGTGGACAACCTCGGCTCGCTGCGCGATCCGGACAGTTTCCGCTCCTGGCTGGTCGCCATCGCGATGCGGCAGATACGGGACCGGGCGCGGCGCCGTACGTCCGAGTCACTGGCCGAGGACGCCGCGCACGAGGCCGCCGACTTCGCCGAACTGACCGTACTGCGGCTTCAGTTGGAGGGGCAGCGACGCGAGGTCGCGGAGGCGGTGCGCTGGCTCGACGACGAGGACCGGCAGCTCCTCTCGCTGTGGTGGCTGGAGGTCGCGGGCGAGCTCACCCGGCGCGAGCTGGCGTCGGCCCTCGGCATCAGCCGGCAGCACACCGCCGTGCGCGTCCAGCGGATGAAGGCACGCCTGGAGACCGCGCGGGGCATCGTGCGGGCGCTCGGCTCGTCCTGCCCTGATCTGCGCGACGTCACCGCCCGCTGGGACGGACAGCCCGACTCGGTGTGGCGCAAGCGGCTGGCCCGGCACATACGGGACTGCCGCCACTGTTCCGGACGCCGCGAGAAGGTCGTACCCGCCGAACGCCTGCTCGTCGGGCTCGCGCTCGTCCCCGTCCCCGTCGGCTTCACGCTCTCCCTGGTCTTCGGCGGCAAGACGGCGGTCGCCGCCACGACGGCCGCCACGACCGTCGGCTGGTCCGCCAAGATCGTCGGCGCTTTCACCAAGCCCGCGGTGGCGATGACGGCCGGGGCGACGATGGTCGCGGGCGGCGCGTACGTGGTCACACAGCCGCCGGACGCGCCGCGCCCCCGCGTCGCGGCTCCCACGACGTCGAGCACGGTCCGCCCGAGTCCGTCACCCACGCCCACGCCCACGCCGACGCCCACCCCCTCACCGACGCAGAGAGCCAGCCTGTACGGCACGGTCGTCGACGCCGTCGACCAGGCCCCCGACCCGAATGCCCGTCCCGCCGACCTGCCGCGCCGACCCGAGTCCGGCATCACCAGCACCGGTGGCGGGCGGATCGTGATGCAGCACCGTGGCGAGAGCGTGACGCTCAGCGGCCAGGGCTACGTACTGGTGCGCTGGCAGATCTCCCCGCACGACCGGCCCGGCGGCCTCACCATGCCGACCTGGACCGGCCTGAGCGGCAAGCTCTTCCACGTCGCGTCCGGCGGCGGCCGACGGATGGACGACGCCGGCGGCACCCGGCCCGGCTACGCCACCGGAATGGGCAGCCCGGACATCGGCTTCACCGTCCTGCCGGAAGGCACCCAGCAGATGTGGCAGAACGAGTTCTTCTACGTCGACGGCACCGTCACCCTCAACGTCAACGAACGCGGCGCCTCCTACGGCCTGAGCGTCTTCCCGACGGACTGGGAAGCGGTGAACAAGGACATCACGACCGGCCCCGAACAGGGCGCCATCCGCTACGGCCTCACCCGCGACAACGGCAAGGACACCGCTCCGGTGCCCCAGTACGTCACCCGCTCGAAGCCCGCCGATCCGGCGACGGTGCCACAGCGCTCCCGGGTGACGACCTAGGGAGCTTCTGACGGCACCTGCCGAAGCGAGCACAGCGTGTCGATGCGGTTCGTCGTGATCGAGTCGACCCCCGCATCCAGCAGCCGTCGCATCGAGCGGCGGGTGTCGGGGGTCCAGGTCGACAGGAGGTGGCCGTCGCGGTGGACGCGGGCGGCGAGGTCGCGGTCGACCAGGCTGAAGCGGTAGTTGAGCCAGCGGGGGCGGATCGCTTCGAGGAGGGCGGGGCGTGGGGGCGCGAGCGTGGTCCAGGTGAGGGCGATCTCCGCGGCGGGGTCGGCCGCGCGGACGGCGAGCATGGTCTCGGCGCCGGCGCTGTAGTACACGCGCTCGTCGGCGCCGAGATCGCGGATGACGTCGACGATCCGGCGTACGGCCCGGGGAGTCGCGGCGCCCGGCAGGTCGACCATGAAGCGGCCGTGATCGGTTGCCTTCAGGGCCTCCTCCAGGGTGGGAACGCCACCGGAGGTGAGTCCGTGCACTTCGTCCGCGGAGAGCGAGATCAGCGGCCGGTCGTGTTCCCACAGCCGCTTCAGCGTCGCGTCATGCAGCAGCACCGGCACATCGTCGCGGGTCAGCCGGACATCGAACTCCACGGCGTCCGCGCCCTGTTGGAGCGCGGAACGCAGCGAGTCGATCGTGTTCTCGCGGACGCGGTAGGGGTCGCCGCGATGGGCCACGGCTGTCACGGTGCGCATGGGCCCATTGTGCTGGGTCAGTTCGCGAGCCATGCCGCGGTGTAAGTGTCGATCTCTCCTGCCAGCTCCGTCTTGCCTGCCGGGTCGAGGAACGACGCCTCGACGGCGTTCTTGGCGAGCGCGGCGAGACCTTGTTCGTCGAGGTCCAGGAGGCGGGCGGCCACCGCGTACTCGTTGTTGAGGTCCGTGCCGAACATCGGCGGATCGTCGGAGTTGATCGTCACGAGCACCCCGGCCCGTACGAACTCCTTGATCGGGTGTTCGTCGAGCGTGCGGACCGCGCGCGTGGCGATGTTGGAGGTCGGGCACACCTCCAGGGCGATGCGGTGCTCGGCCATGTGCGCGAGGAGCTTCGGGTCCTGCGCCGAACTCGTGCCGTGCCCGATGCGCTCGGCTCGCAGGTCGGTCAGTGCGTCCCAGACGGTCCCCGGCCCGGTGGTCTCACCCGCATGCGGCACGGAACGCAGCCCGGCCGCGATCGCGCGGTCGAAATACGGCTTGAACTGCGGCCGGGCCACACCGACTTCGGGCCCGCCGAGCCCGAACGAGACGAGGCCCTCCGGCCGGAGCTTGTCCGTGGTGGCGAGCCGGGTGGTCTCCTCGGCGGCCTCGAGGCCCGCCTCTCCGGGGATGTCGAAGCACCAGCGCAGTACGGTCCCGAAGTCGGCCTCGGCCGCCTTGCGGGCGTCCTCGATCGCGTCCATGAACGCGCCCTCGTCGATACCGCGACGGGTCGAGGAGAACGGCGTGACGGTCAGCTCGGCGTACCGGATCCGCTGCCGCGCCATGTCGCGGGCGATCTCGTACGTGAGGAGGCGTACGTCCTCCGGGGTCCGGATGAGGTCCACGACGGACAGGTACACCTCGATGAAGTGGGCGAAGTCCGTGAACGTGAAGTAGTCGACGAGCGCCTCGGGGTCGGTCGGCACCTTGGAGTCGGGGTGACGGGCGGCCAGTTCGGAGACGATACGGGGGGAGGCGGAGCCGACGTGGTGCACGTGGAGTTCGGCCTTGGGCAGTCCGGCGATGAAGTTGTGCAGGTCGCGCGGGACGGGCCCGGTGGGCACGGCGGGCGGGACGCTCGGGTCGCGGTGGTCGGTCACGGGTTCCTCCCCGGGAACGGCGCCCTGCCTGTGTCCGGCGGGCGCGGGTGATCGGCTGATCGGTGGTGCGGGATGGTGCGGAGATCATCGTAGGCCGGGGTCATGGGCCGGTGGTCCGGCCGTAACATGACGGAACGTACGACAGAGGGGACTCCGCGCATGTCCGACGACGCGCAGCCGCCGGGTACGCCGGGGAACGGCGAACCGAACCCGTGGGCTCCGCCTGAGTACCGGGTTCCGACTGCCGGAGCCCCGAGCGCAGGTCCACAGGACGCGACTCCCCGGGTTCCCTTGGACAAGCCGGGCGCTGAGCCGTATCCGGGTGGGGCAGCTTCGGGAGCGGGGGCTTCTGTACCGGGCGACGGTGCCGGGGTGAATCCGTGGGGTGCGCCTGGCGGGGCCGTGTCGGGAGCGAGCGCGGGTTCAGGTCCGGGAGCGGGGGCTTCTGGGCCGCCCTACGGCGTCGGGAGCTCCGGGCAGCGGGGCGGCGCCGGCTCGCCTTCCGTGCATGACCAGCCGACGGTCACCTCGATACCCGGCGCGGGCACGCCGCCTTCGCCGGGCGGCGCCCAGCCCTGGGCCAATCCCGTGGCACCGCCGGCCGCCTCCGGCCCCGGCAACCCGTTCGCGGGCCCTGGCGGTACGCCCCCGAATCCGTCGAGTCCGTCGAATCCATCCGGCAACCCCTTCGCGGCCCCGGGCGGCGGCCCCGGCGAACCCGTCCCCCCACCTCCCATCTCCCCGGAAGGGCCGGGCCAGGCGTCCTACGGCTATGGCTACGGCTACCAGGGCCAGCCCTACTATCCGGCCGCCCCTGGCGCCGGTCCCGGCTACGGCTGGCCCGGGATGCCCATGGCGCCGAGCAACGGCATGGGCACGACGGGAATGGTGCTCGGGATCATCTCGGCGGTCGGCTTCTGCCTCTGGCCGGTGGCCATCATCCTGGGCGTCCTCGCCGTGATCTTCGGCGCGATCGGCCGCGGAAAAGCCCGGCGGGGCGAGGCGACCAACGCCGGCCAGGCCCTGGCGGGGATCATCTGCGGAGCCGTGGGCATTGTGCTGGGCGTGGCCATGTTCGTACTGGTCATCATCGCCCCCGGCCTGCTCGACGACAGCGAAACGGACTACTCGAACACGGGCGACGACGGCTTCAACACATCGCTCGTCGCCGAACGCTAGCGGCTCCGCCGGGGTGCGGGTAGGCGGGGGCTGGGGTGGGAGGGGTTTCTTTCCCCAGCCCCGCCCCTTCCCGAAACTGGGGGTTGCGCCCCCAGGCCCCCGCCAGGGGGTGGTGGGTGACACTGCGTGTCACGGCTGCGGGTGCGTCGTGGCTGGTCGCGCAGTTCCCCGCGCCCCTGAAAAGCCTGCGGCTAACCGCACCCCGAGCAAGGCCGCGCCCTGAAAGCCTGTACCCCCAACGACCCGCAGTTTCCCTCCGGCGGGAGGGGGCGTGGGCCGGTGCGTCGTATGCCCGTCGCTTAGCTTCTGTCTCGGAGAACCCGCACCCTGTACCAGGCCAGGGCCGTATGCGGCAACAACGGAATCCCTTGTTGCATAGGCCCTCCTCTGCCAGGATCAGCCTTCAAATCGAGCTGGAGCCACGCCACCCCCCTCCCCGGAGGGGAACGGCGGCGGAGGAGAGCGACATGCACAATGCGGGCCAGAACAAGCACGTGCAGCGCAGCATCAGGAACGGCGGACCCTCCGTCACCCGCCGTTCACTGCTGCGCGCCACCACCGGCGGCGCCCTCACCCTCGGCGGCGCCGCGACACTGAGCGCCTGCGGCATCCCGGCGGCGAAGAACACCGCAGGTGTCGACTCCGACGACCACTCGGCCAAGGAGAAGCGGATCAGCTTCTCCAACTGGACCGAGTACATGGACGTCGACGACAGCGAGAAGCGCCACCCCACCCTCGACGCGTTCACCAAGCGCACCGGCATCAAGGTCAAGTACACCGAGGACATCAACGACAACGTCGAGTTCTTCGGCAAGATCAAGCCACAGCTGGCGGCAGGCCAGGACACCGGCCGCGACCTCATCTGTGTCACCGACTGGCTGGCCGCCCGGCTCATCCGTTTCGGGTGGGTCCAGAAACTGGACCCGTCCAACCTGCCGCACGCGTACGCCAACCTCTCCCAGCAGTTCCGCAACCCCGACTGGGATCCGGGACGCGCCTTCTCGTATCCCTGGACCGGCATCTCCACGGTCATCGCGTACAACAAGAAGGCACTCGACGGCGTCGAGGTGAAGTCCGTCTCCGACATGCTCGACAACCCCAAACTCAAGGGCCGCGTCGGTTTCCTCTCCGAGATGCGCGACACCATCGGCATGACCCTGCTGGACCTGGGCAAGGACCCGGCGAAATTCACCGACGACGACTACGACGCGGCGATCGCCCGCCTCCAGAAGGCCGTCGACCAGGGCCAGATACGCCGCTTCACCGGCAACGACTACACGGCCGACCTCACCAAAGGCGACCTCGCGGCCTGTATCGCCTGGGCCGGTGATGTCGTCCAGCTCAAGGCGGACAGCCCCGACGTCGACTTCGTCATCCCCGACAGCGGTTACATGACGTCGACCGACAACCTGCTGGTCCCCAACAAGGCCCGGCACAAGACCAACGCCGAACGGCTCATCGACTACTACTACGAGCCCGGCCCGGCCGCACAGCTCGCCGCGTACATCAACTACGTGTGCCCCGTGGACGGTGTGAAGGCCGAACTCGCGAAGATCGACGAGGACGCGGCGAACAACCCGCTGATCATCCCCGACGCGGCCATGGCCGCCAAGTCGCGCTCCTTCCGCTCTCTGAGCACGAAGGAAGAGACAGCGTACGAAGAGAAGTTCGCAAAGCTCACAGGGGCGTGACGATGATGACGAAAGACACCAGCGGCGATGTCCGCCTCTCCGGAATCAGCAAGACGTACGGCTCCTTCACCGCCGTGCACCCGCTCGACCTGACCGTCCCCCAGGGATCGTTTTTCGCCCTCCTAGGGGCATCGGGTTGCGGAAAGACCACCACCCTGCGGATGATCGCGGGCCTGGAGGAGCCCACTTCGGGAAACGTGTCCCTGGGAGACCAGGACGTGACGAACCTGCCGCCCTACAAGCGGCCGGTGAACACCGTCTTCCAGTCGTACGCCCTCTTCCCGCACCTCGACATCTTCGAGAACGTCGCCTTCGGTCTGCGCCGGCGCGGCATCAAGTCGGTGAAGAAGCAGGTCGAGGAGATGCTCGAGCTCGTACAACTCGGCGAGCAGGCCCGCAAGAAGCCGCACCAGCTCTCCGGCGGCCAGCAGCAGCGCGTCGCGGTCGCCCGCGCGCTGATCAACCACCCCAAGGTGCTGCTCCTCGACGAACCCCTCGGCGCCCTCGACCTCAAGCTGCGCCGTCAGATGCAGCTCGAACTCAAGCGCATCCAGACCGAGGTGGGCATCACGTTCATCCACGTCACGCACGACCAGGAGGAGGCCATGACGATGGCCGACACGGTCGCCGTGATGAACGCGGGCCGGGTCGAGCAGCTCGGCTCGCCCGCCGACCTCTACGAGAACCCGCAGACCACGTTCGTCGCCAACTTCCTCGGCACCTCCAACCTGATCCAGGCCGAGGTCGACACCAAGAGCGGCGACGAGATCGTGCTCAGGGCGGGCGACGGCAAGCTCTCCCTGCCGGCCGCGCGCTGTTCGGCGCCCACCACGACCGGCGGCAAGGTCCTCGTCGGAATCCGCCCCGAGAAGATCTCCCTCACGCACGCCGACGACGCGGGTGGGATACCCGAAGGCCGAAACCGCATCACCGGGAAGATCGCCGACAGCAGTTTCATCGGCGTCTCCACGCAGTACGTCATCGACAGCCCTGTCTGCCCCGAGTTCGAGGTCTACGCCCAGAACATCGACCGCGACGCCCGGCTCATCCCCGGCGCCGATGTCGTCCTGCACTGGAACCCGGCACACACCTTCGGCCTGGACGCGACTCAGGACATCGACGCGGGAGTCGAGACCGTCGGAGAAGAGGCCTCGGCATGACGACCGTCACCGAGGCGCCACCGCCTCTCGCACCCGCCCCGCAGAAGAAGCCCCCGCGCAGAAGAGGCCGCCTCACCCCGTACTGGCTGCTCCTGCCCGGCATCCTCTGGCTGCTGCTCTTCTTCGCGCTGCCGATGGTCTACCAGGCCTCCACGTCCGTGCAGACGGGTTCCCTCGAGGAGGGCTACGAGGTCACCTGGCACTTCGCGACCTACTGGGACGCGGTCTCCGAGTACTGGCCGCAGTTCCTGCGCTCGGTCCTCTACGCAGGCACCGCCACCGCCCTGTGTCTGCTGCTCGGCTACCCGCTCGCGTATCTGATCGCGTTCCGCGCGAGCCGCTGGCGCAATCTGATCCTGATCCTGGTCATCGCGCCGTTCTTCACCAGCTTCCTGATCCGTACGCTCGCCTGGAAGACGATCCTCGCGGACGGCGGCCCGGTCGTCGGCGCCCTCAACTCGCTGCACCTGCTGGACGTCACGAGCTGGCTCGGCATCACGGCCGGTGACCGCGTGCTGGCCACGCCGCTCGCGGTGGTCTGCGGACTCACGTACAACTTCCTGCCGTTCATGATCCTGCCGCTCTACACCTCCCTCGAGCGCATCGACGGACGCCTCCACGAAGCGGCGCACGACCTGTACGCCAAGCCGTTCACGACCTTCCGCAAGGTGACCTTCCCGCTGTCCATGCCGGGCGTCGTCTCCGGCACGCTCCTCACGTTCATCCCCGCCAGCGGTGACTACGTCAACGCCGACCTGCTCGGCTCCACGGACACCCGCATGGTCGGAAACGTGATCCAGGGGCAGTTCCTGCGGGTTCTCGACTACCCGACGGCCGCGGCTCTTTCCTTCATCCTCATGGCCGCGATCCTCATCATCGTCACGCTCTACATTCGCAAGTCCGGGACGGAGGATCTGGTCTAAATGACCCTCGTACGCTGGCTCAAGCGCCATCTCGTCGTCATAGCGGGCCTGTTGACGCTCGGATATCTGCTCCTGCCGAACGTCGTCGTCACTGTCTTCTCCTTCAACGATCCGAAGGGGCGCTTCAATTACGAATGGCAGCAGTTCTCCACGGACGCCTGGACCGATCCGTGCGGGGTTGCCGATCTGTGTGGTTCGCTGTCACTGAGTCTGCAGATCGCGGCCTGGGCGACACTCGGCGCGACGGTTCTCGGCACGCTGATCGCCTTCGCGCTGGTCCGCTACCGCTTCCGCGCGCGGGGCGCCGTGAACTCGCTGATCTTCCTTCCCATGGCGATGCCCGAGGTCGTCATGGCCGCCTCCCTGCTGACCCTTTTCCTCAACATGGGCGCTCAGTTGGGTTTCTGGACGATCCTGATCGCCCACATCATGTTCTGCCTCAGCTTCGTCGTGACAGCCGTCAAGGCGCGCGTCATGTCGATGGACCCGAAGCTGGAGGAAGCCGCCCGGGATCTGTACGCCGGACCGATCCAGACATTCGTCCGCGTCACCCTGCCCATCGCGGCCCCCGGAATCGTCGCCGGCGCGCTGCTCGCCTTCGCGCTCTCCTTCGACGATTTCATCATCACCAATTTCAACGCGGGCGCGACCGTCACCTTCCCCATGTTCGTCTGGGGCTCGGCGCAACGCGGCACACCCGTCCAGATCAATGTCATCGGTACGGCCATGTTCATCGTCGCCGTACTGATCGTGCTGTCCGGAATGGTCATCAGCGGTCGCCGAAAGCGGCAGAGAGCATAGCTGGGGCAACCGGGATAACTAGGCAGAACTGCCGAAATTCTGTGGGGAGTTGACATCATGGCCCCAAGCGCCATGACCCGTTTGAACCACTGGACGAAATCCCTATCCGAAGCCCAGCCGGTTTCCTACTGGCTGGACGACCCGGGAAAGCCCCGTCCCGAGCCCGCCCTCACCACCGCCGAGACCTGCGACCTGCTCGTCGTCGGCGGCGGCTACACCGGACTGTGGACCGCGCTGCTCGCCAAGGAACGCGAACCGCGCCGCGATGTGGTGCTCGTCGAAGGCCGCGAGGCGGGCTGGGCCGCCTCCGGCCGCAACGGCGGCTTCTGCGCCGCCTCGCTCACCCACGGCCTGGCCAACGGCCTCAGCCGCTGGCCGGACGAGATCCACACACTCCAGAAGCTGGGCGCGCGCAACCTGGACGCGATCGAGTCCACCGTCGCCCGCTACTCCATCGACTGCGACTTCGAGCGCAGCGGCGAGATCGACGTCGCCACCGAGCCGTACCAGGCAGCCGAACTCCGTGACTGGTACGGGGAGTTGCAGCGCTACGGACTCGCGGACGGCATCGAGTACCTGGACGCCGACGCCGTGCGGCAACAAGTCGACTCACCGACATTCCTCGCCGGCCTCCACGACCGCCACGGCGTAGCGCTCCTGAACCCTGCCAAACTCGCGTGGGGCCTCAAACGCGCCTGCGTCGAGCTGGGCGTCCGCGTGTACGAGCACACGCCCGCGCTCAACCTGAAGGCGCACGGCGCCGGTATGGCCGTACGCACTCCGTACGGCAGCGTCCGCGCCCGCCACGTCGCCCTCGGCACGAACATCTTCCCCAACCTGGTCCGACGCGTCCGCTCGTACACCGTCCCGGTCTACGACTACGCGCTGATGACCGAGCCGCTCACCGACGCCCAGCTCGCCTCCCTCGGCTGGAAGAACCGCCAGGGCCTCGGCGACAGCGCCAACCAGTTCCACTACTTCCGGCTGTCGGCCGACAACCGTGTCCTGTGGGGCGGCTACGACGCGGTCTATCCGTACGGCGGCCGGGTGCGCGCCGAGTACGACGACCGCCCGGAGACCTACGCCAAGCTCGCCGGGCACTTCTTCACCTGCTTCCCGCAGCTGGAGGGCGTCCGCTTCACGCACGCGTGGGGCGGCGCGATCGACACCTGCTCCCGTTTCTCGGCCTTCTTCGGTACGGCACATCAGGGGCGGGTCTCGTACGCGGCGGGCTACACGGGACTCGGGGTAGGGGCGACCCGCTTCGGCGCGGACGTGATGCTCGACCTGCTGGCGGGGGAGCGTACGGAACGTACGTCCCTGGAAATGGTCCGCAAGAAGCCGCTGCCCTTCCCTCCAGAGCCCTTCGCCTGGACGGGCATCGCGCTCACCAAGTGGTCGCTGGCGCGGGCGGACGCGCACGGCGGCCGACGTAATCTGTGGCTGAAGACGATGGACAGACTGGGCCTCGGCTTCGACAGCTGAAGCACGGGCCTGCGCTCATGACTCCGGCGGCGGCTCCGGCGAGCGACGACGGGAGTTCAGGAACACCGTGAGCGCGATCAGCAGCATCGCGCTCAGCACCAGACTCGCCACCACGTCCAGCGGCCAGTGGTAGCCGCGCCGGACCAGACCGAAGCCGACGAAGGCGACCAACACCAGGTAGCCAATGGTGAGTTCACGGCGGATGTACGAGCCGCGCAGCCAGGGCAGCAGAAGCAGGACGGCCGCTCCGTAGGCGACGGCGGCCGTCGCCGTGTGGCCCGAGGGGTAGTAGCCGTCGCCCGCCATGCCGGGCGGACCCGTGCGCCCCACGGCCTCCTTCAGCGGGATGACCAGCACCGGTACGGCGGCCATGGTGACCAGGGCCGCGAGCGACGGCAGCCACCAGCGGGACGTACCGGCGCGACGCGCGCGCCAGGCGACGTACGCGAGAACGGCGACCAGGACCGGGACGGCGACCGTGACGTTGCCGAGATCGGCGAGGAGTTCGGCGACGCGGTCCGGCAGTGGACCGTCCGCGATCGCTCGGCCCAGGCGCTCGTCGGCGCGGCGCAGCGGGCTGTCGACGGCGGCCTGCCAGGTGAGGAACGCGAAGAGCAGGGCCAAAGTGGCCAGAGCCGTCGGGGAAAAGGTCGGCCGCCCCGGAACAGGGGGGGTAGTTCCGAGGCGGCCGCAAGGACCGGGTCGTCGCACGCCCCGGGGGGTTTGGGGCGAGCGACTGTCCGATCGGTGAGGAGACCCTCCGGAGCCGGAAGCTCCAGTAGTGTGCGCGAGGGCACGACCAGGGCGAAGCTGGGGAGGCCTCGACCCTGAATCGCCCACAGTCCCCTGTGGGCGGGGTGTATCTCTCATCTGGGTAGAACCTACGACAGGGGATCGGCGTCCGACAGACCGATTCGCCTCCCGCCATGCACCCCGCACACGTTCTTCACATGTCTCTCCCGTCGCCGCCCCGCAGCGGAACCGGATGAGAGAACTCCTGCTCAGATGCGGGTGAACGCCTGTTCCAGGATGTCGAGGCCCTCGCTGAGCAGCTCCTCGCCGATGACCATGGGCGGCAGGAAGCGCAGCACGTTGCCGTAGGTGCCACAGGTCAGGACCAGCAGGCCCTCCTGGTGGCAGGCCTTGGCCAGCGCGGCGGCGGCCTCCGGGTTCGGCTCCTTGGTGGAGGGGTCCTTGACGAGCTCGATGGCCAGCATGGCGCCGCGTCCGCGGACGTCGCCGATGATCTCGTACTTCTCCTGCATGGCGCCGAGACGTGCCTTCATGACCGTCTCGATGTGCCGTGCCCTGGCGGCCAGGTCGAGCTCCTTCATCGTCTCGATCGAGCCGAGTGCGCCCGCGCAGGCGACGGGGTTGCCGCCGTAGGTGCCGCCCAGGCCGCCCGCGTGCGCGGCGTCCATGATCTCGGCGCGGCCCGTGACGGCGGCCAGCGGCAGACCGCCCGCGATGCCCTTCGCCGTGGTGATCAGGTCCGGGACGATGCCCTCGTCCTCGCACGCGAACCACTGACCGGTGCGGCAGAAACCTGACTGGATTTCGTCCGCGACGAAGACGATGCCGTTGTCCCGGGCGAACTCGCTGAGTGCCGGCAGGAAGCCCTTCGCCGGCTCGATGAAGCCGCCCTCGCCGAGGAGCGGCTCGATGACGATGGCGGCCACGTTCTGAGCGCCCACCTGCTTGGTGATCTGGTCGATGGCCTGCGCGGCGGCCTCGGGGCCGCAGTTCTCGGGGCCGGTCGGCCAGCGGTAGCCGTACGCCACCGGTACGCGGTAGATCTCCGGCGCGAAGGGGCCGAAGCCATGCTTGTACGGCATGTTCTTCGAGGTCAGCGCCATCGTCAGATTCGTACGGCCGTGATAGCCGTGATCGAAGACGACGACGGCCTGGCGCTTGGTGTGGGCGCGAGCGATCTTGACGGCGTTCTCGACGGCCTCGGCGCCCGAGTTGAACAGGGCCGACTTCTTGGCGTGGTCGCCGGGGGTCAGCTCGGCCAGTGCCTCGGCGACGGCCACGTAGCCCTCGTACGGCGTGACCATGAAACAGGTGTGGGTGAAGTCGGCGAGCTGCGCGGATGCCCGGCGTACGACGGCCTCGGCGGAGGCGCCGACGCCGGTCACGGCGATTCCGGAGCCGAAGTCGATCAGCCGGTTTCCGTCGACGTCCTCGATGATCCCGCCGTCCGCACGCGCGGCGAACACGGGCAGCACGGACCCCACGCCGGCCGCGACCGCGGCGACACGGCGGGCCTGCAACTCCTGTGACTTCGGGCCGGGGATGGCGGTGACGAGGCGGCGCTCCTGCGGAAGTTCGCTCATGAGGGGGCTCCCTGGGGTCTTGCGACGGGGTCCAGCGGGGTCTGTGCGGAGGGGTCTTTTCGGACAGCTCGCTCTTCGCAGGCTAGGGGCGGGGGTGGGGAGTGGGCATGCTCCATGTGGGCGTTGTCGGCCTGCTGGGTTGTCCGCGGTGGACATGGCGGCGGCCGAGGGGTCGACCCCGGCCCGGCCCGGTAAGCGGTGAACTCCCCCTGCGGGGGCATTAGATTGGCTCGCTGATGGTGGATCGAACGGCTGGTCAGGGGACAAGGGCGATGGACAGCGACGGCACGCAGGACGCACGGGGCACACACGCCGATCGTGTGCCGCGCCCGGCGGGGCCGCCTCAGGCACCGCCACGGCCCGCGCAGGCGCCGGGCGCGCCGCCGATGCCGGAGGGTTCCGCCTTCCTGGCCTGGCTGCGGGCGCCCCGGCCCGAGGCGGCGCCGGGGGTGTGGAGGTTCGGGCACCGGCCGCGGCCGGACGAGGAGCCGGAGGCCGTCTCGAACCGGCAGTTGCTCAGCGGTGCGCTGATCGCCTTCCTCGTGGGATGGCTGATCTGGTCGCTGCTGTGGAACGGCTACCTGGGCGGCTGGTGGCTGGTGCCTCTCTACGCGATGATTCCCGATTCCTGGGCGGAGCCGGGCTCCTACACCCGCGTGGTCCTCAGCTACACCTGGTACACCGTCGTGGCCCTGATGATCATGATCAGCGTCGGGCGTCTCGGCCGATGGGGCGAGGTGTGGCGCCGGTTCGTGACCTCGCGCCTGCGACGGGAGCGGGAGCGGCCCGTCGCCCCGCCGCCTCAGCGGGACCCCGCCGAGTGGCCCGGGCTCCGCGACGCCGGAGCCACCGACGCCGCCGAACGGCTCGCCGCCGAGGCCCGCTCCGGGCTGATGCGCGACGTCGACCACGCGCGCATCACCCGCGCCTGGCAGGGCGTACGCAGCGGCCGGCACAGTTTCGCCACCTTCACGGGCGCTGTGCTCAAGGACGGCGCCGCCGCCTGTCTGCACCCTTCCGGCGAGCGTGATCTTCCGGGGCGCCTCGCCCAGCACGACCTCGTCACCGGGCAGGTCCGGCTCGGCACGACCGCCGACGACAAGCGCAATCCGTATGCCTACCGCGGCACCGGACTCGGCCTCGGCCCCGAACTCCTCGGCACCTCCCTGCTCGCCGTCGGCCCCGCCGGATCCGGCAAGACCAGCGCTGTCGTCTGGCCGCTCGCCGAGTCGCTGTGCCTGCACGCGCTCGCCGGGCGGGCCGCCGTCGTCGTGGTCGGGGCCGCGGGCGCGGGTCTCGGGCCCGCGGACGCGTACGACGTCGTCGTACGGGTCGGAAATCCCGAGTCCGTCTACGACCTCGACCTGTACGGCGGAACCCACGACCCCGACGAGGCGGCGGCCGTCCTCGCCGAGGCACTGGTCGGCGACCTCACCGACCCGCACCCCGGCGGAGACAGCCGCCGCTCCACCACCGTGCTCGCCCAGCTGCTCGGGCCGTATCGCGCGGTCCACGGGCGCTTCCCCTCCGTACCCGAACTGCGGCAGCTCCTCGACGGTGCGCCCGGCCCGCTCGGCGCGCTGCGCAAGGCGCTCACGGAGACCGGACAGGAGTCGCTGCTGCGCGAACTCGACGCCCGGGAGCGGCAGTCGGGGCATCCGGGCGATGTCGGCTCGGTGCTGGCCGATCGGGTGGCGCTGCTGGACCGGCCCGCCTTCGCCAGGTTCTTCGATACGTCCGGTCAGTCCCGGCCCTTCTCCCTGCGCGCCCTGGACCACCCGGTGCGGGTACGCATCGACCTGCCCGAACGCGGGCACGCCGACGCCTCGCGGATCCTGGCGCGGCTGGTGCTCGCGCAGTTCACGGCGAGTGTGGCGGTGCGCGAGGACCGGTCGTTGTTCGCGTGTCTGGTGCTGGACGACGCGACGGGCGTCGTCACCCCCGAGGCCGTACGAGGAGTCCAGCGGCTGCGGTCCGCCAACGCCGGGGTGGTCATGACCCTGCGTACGCTCGACGATGTGCCGCGGCCGCTCAGGTCGCCGCTGCTCGGGGCGATCGGCTGCCGGGTGGCGCTGTCCGGGCTCACGCCCTGGGACGGGCAGGACTTCGCCGAGGTGTGGGGCAAGGAGTGGACCGAGGCGACGGACGTCACCGACCGGCAGATCATCGCCGAGACCCCGCTCGGCAAGACCGCCCACGCGCTGCGCCGAGTGATCACGGGACGTGCGCCCACCGCCCGGGCCGTCACCGTGCGGCAGGTCGAACGTGAGCGGTGGTCCGCGTCCGAGCTGGCACATGCCGTTCCGCCGGGGCATGCGGTGCTGTCGCTCACGAGTGTGCGCGGGGAGCACGCGCCGCCGTTGCTGGTGGACCTTCGCGGCTGACACCGCTCGGGCCGGACAGGTGGCAGGACATCTGGACATAACGTGATGCGGTCACCGTACAGTGAGGCAGAATCGACACAGGTCGTTCATACGTGACGGCCAAAAGATCACACCCTCCGCTCCTCACCGCACTTCCGCCGCTCCGGTGAAGGCCTCGCCAGGAAGACCCGAAGGTCCCATGCCCCGCACGCTCGCCTCTCTCGTCCAGCACTCTGCGCTCAAACTCACCGTGCGCGCGGGAGAGGAACACCTGGACCGGCCCGTCCTCTGGGCTCACGCCAGCGAACTCGCCGACCCCGTGCCGTACATGGAGGGCGGGGAGCTGCTCCTGATCACCGCGCTCCAGCTGGACGCGGAGGACCCCGAGGCCATGCGGCGCTATGTGAAGCGGCTCGCGGGGGCGGGGGTCGCGGGGCTCGGGTTCGCGGTCGGGCTGCACTACGAGGAGATTCCGAAGGCGCTGGTCGACGCCGCGGAGCGGGAGGGCCTGCCGCTTCTCGAAGTCCCTCGGCGCACCCCCTTCCTTGCCATCAGCAAGGCCGTCTCCGCCGCGATCGCCGCCGACCAGTACCGCGCCGTGACCGCCGGCTTCGCCGCCCAGCGCGAGCTGACCAAGCGGGCGTTGAGCGAGGGACCCGAGGGCCTGCTGGCAGCGCTCGCCTCGCAGATCGACGGCTGGGCCGCCCTGTACGACGCGACCGGTGCCGTCGTCGCGACGGCGCCCGAGTGGGCGGGGCGGCGGGCGGCCCTGCTCACCGCCGACGTGGAACGGCTGTGGGAGCGGAGCGTGCCCGCGAGTTCCGTCGTCGGGGGTTCCTCCGAGGAGGGCGAGGACGAGGACCGCGTCGAACTGCACTCGCTGGGGACGGGGCGGCGGCCTCTGGGAGCGTTGGCCGTGGGTACCGCCGCGGCGCCGGGTACGGCCGAGCGGTACGCCGTGCATTCCGCGATCGCTCTGCTGACGCTCACGACCGAGCGGTCGCGGTCGCTGTATGCCGCGGAGCAGCGGATCGGGGCGGCTGTGCTGCGCATGCTGCTGGCGGGGCAGCCGGACCATGCTCGGGCTGCCGCGGGGGATCTGTACGGGGAGCTGCTCGATGCTCCGTATCGCGTGATCCTCGCGGAGTCGGGGGCGGTGCCGGGTACGCGGGGCCGGGGCGTGAGCGGGGGCTTGCTCTCGACTTCGGCTTCGGCAGCGGCTCCGGCTTCGGGGACTGACGCGGCGGCCGATGCCGGAGCTGATCCGGTGGGTGGGTTCGCGGAGGTCGTCGAGGCCGCGGCGGCCCGGTCGGGGGAGGCCGTGCTGGTCGTGCCCGACGGGGAGCGGCTGGTGGTGCTGGCCGCGGACGGGGGAGCGGTGGTTGCGTCCTGCGCCCAGTACGCGGAGGCGCTCCAGACCGATCGGGGTGCGGCCGAGCAGGGCGTGGACGAGGACGAGCTGGTGGTCGGACTGTCGGCTCCTGCCGGCCCCATTGCCGCCGCGGCTGCCTACAAGCAGGCCGAACAGGCCCTGTCCGTTGCCCGGCGGCGGGGGCGGGTGCTGGTCGAGCACGAGGAGCTGGCCGCGGGGTCCGTGGTGCCGTTGCTCGCGGATGACGCCGTGCGGGCGTTCGCGGACGGCTTGTTGCGGGCGTTGTACGAGCATGACGCGACGGGGCGGGGGGATCTGGTCGCATCTCTTCGGGCCTGGTTGTCGCGGCATGGGCAGTGGGATGCGGCTGCGGTGGATCTCGGGGTGCACCGGCATACGTTGCGGTATCGGATGCGGCGGGTCGAGGAGATCCTGGGGCGGTCGCTGGACGATCCGGATACGCGGATGGAGCTGTGGCTGGCCCTGAAGGTGTCGGCCTCCGGCGGTTAGCCCACCTACCCAACGCCCCACGTCCCGTAGGTGCCGAAGTGGAGCACCAAGCATGGCGAGTGGTACAGGCCGGACAAGCCGCCGCTCCGGCCGGCAGGCCTACCGTGGGCACGTACAACACGTGCAACATCACGTCGACCGAAGGGCCGGACCCCTATGACCGCCACGCACGCCTTCTGGCTCGCCGGCCGCCAGGCCACAGGTGACACCACGTTCGAGGTCACGTCCCCGTGGGACGGACGCGTCGTCGGGACCGTGAGCGTGCCGAGTGACGCGCAGGTGGAGGAAGCCGTCGCCGCCGCCCACGCCGTGCGCGACGAGTTCGCCGCCACCCCGGCCCACATACGCGCCGCCGCCCTCGACCACGTCTCCCGCCGACTCGTCGAGCGGACCGAGGAGATCGCCCGTCTCATCTCCGCCGAGAACGGAAAGCCGCTCAAGTGGGCCCGCGGTGAAGTCGGCCGAGCCGTGTCCGTGTTCCGGTTCGCGGCCGAGGAAGCCCGGCGATTCAACGGCGGAGAGGCCCAGCGACTCGACACCGACCTCGGTGGACAAGGACGGCTGGCGATCACGCGCCGCTTCCCCAAGGGCGCTGTCCTGGGCATCGCACCGTTCAACTTCCCGCTCAACCTGTGCGCCCACAAGATCGCCCCGGCCATCGCAGCCGGCGTCCCGATCATCCTGAAGCCCGCACCCGCGACCCCGCTGTCAGGCCTGATGATCGGCGAACTGCTCGCCGAAGCCGAGACCGAGGCGAAGAGCGAGCTGCCGCGCGGAGCGTGGAGCATTCTCCCGGTCGCCAACGACCGCATGCCCGCCCTCGTGCAGGACGAGCGTCTGCCCGTCATCTCGTTCACCGGATCCGAGAAGGTCGGCTTCTCGATCATGGACTCGGTGCCCCGCAAGCACTGCACCCTGGAACTGGGCGGAAACGGCGCGGCCGTCGTCCTGGCCGACTACGCCAGTGACGAGGACCTGGACTGGGCGGCAAGCCGTATCGCCACCTTCTCCAACTACCAGGGCGGCCAGTCCTGTATCTCCGTCCAGCGGGTGATCGCCGACGCCTCCGTGTACGAGCGGCTGGTGCCCCGTGTCGTCGCCGCCGTCGAGGCCCAGGTGACCGGCGATCCCTCCGACGACGCGACCGACGTCGGCCCGTTGGTGAGCGAGGACGCCGCGAGGCGCGTGGAGGCGTGGGTCGACGAGGCGGTCGAGGCGGGGGCCCGGTTGCTGACCGGCGGCAAGCGCGACGGGGCCTCGTACGCGCCGACCGTTCTCGCCGAGGTGCCGGGCGACGCCACGCTGTCCTGCGAGGAGATCTTCGGACCCGTCCTCACTCTGCACAGGGTGGAGGGGGAGGCCGCCGCCTTCGCCGCCGTCAACGACTCCAAGTACGGCCTCCAGGCAGGGGTGTTCACCCACGACCTGCAGACCGCCTTCCGCGCGCACCGTGCGCTGGAGGTCGGCGGCGTGGTCATCGGCGACGTCCCCTCGTATCGCGCCGACCAGATGCCGTACGGCGGAGTGAAGCAGTCCGGAGTCGGGCGTGAGGGCGTGAAGTTCGCGATGGACGACTACACGTACGAGCGGGTCATGGTGCTGACGGGGCTCAACCTCTAGCTTGTGACAATCGTTTTCATGTAGGCTCGGGTCGTATCCCGGGATGAAGGGGCCCGGCGCCGATGCCTTCCGGTGCCGGGCCCCTTCTGTGCGTCAGCTTGGTCCGGACCCTCAACCGGAGAAGCCGACGCGCGCGAGCCGAACCCGGCCGCGCAGCTTGATGTACAGGTCGTGGACTCCGGTGACGTGCGCCGCCGGGCCGGTCACGGTGGTGTAGTCGTACGGGCCCGTCGTCGCCGGGATGTCGAGCCGCGCGAGCACCGGGCCATCCGCGAGTGCGAGTTCGACCGAGCCCTCGCCCGCAGCCTCGGCGGAGACCACGGTCGTACCGCCGGCGAAGTCGCAGGCCCGGAAGACCAGTTCGGCCTCACCGTCACCCACGTCCTCACGCGCGCCCGCCGGCGTCACCGCGTCGCCCGACTCCTTCGTACGGTCGACGATCTCGGCGTCCCGCTGCTCGTCGAAGTCGGCGGCGTTCAGACCGAGTTCGAGGACCGGACGGGGAGGCGTGGGAGTGCCGTCGAGGTCGATCGTGCAGCGCAGGCGGATGTCCTCGCTGGATGCGCCCACGAGAACCTCGTACGCTCCCGGCTCCAGCCGCCACCTGCCGTGTGCCACATCCCAGAACTCGAAGATGTGCAGCGGGAGTTCGAAGGAGAGCTCGGCGGAGGCGCCGGGGGCCAGGCGGACTCGGCGGTGTGCCGCCAGTTCCCGGCGCGGGCGCGGGACCGAGGGGTGCACCGCGCGCGTGTAGAGCTGGGCGACCTCGTCGGCGGCCACCCCGCTCGCGTTGGTGACCGTGACGGAGACCTTCAACTCGCCGTTGCCCTGCTCGACTTGAAGGCCGTCGTAGGTGAAGGACGCATACGACAGGCCGTGGCCGAACGGGAAGAGCGGGGTGCCCTCGAAGTAGAGGTACGTCTGGCGGCCGCCGATCACGTCGTAGTCGAGGAGATCGGGGAGGTCCGCGTCGGAGGCGTACCAGGTCTGCGGGAGGCGGCCGGCCGGGGAGACGTCGCCCGCCAGGACGCGGGCCAGGGCGGTGCCGGCCGCCTGGCCGCCGTGGGCCGTCCACAGCAGGGCCGGGATGTCCCCGGGATCCACTGCGTACGGGTAGGCGGAGACGAGAGCCAGGGCCGTGTTCGGATTCGCGGCACGCGCGGCCCGTAGCAGGCGCTCCTGGTGCTGGGGGAGGCGGAGCGTCGTGCGGTCCTCCGTCTCGCGGCCGTTGATGTGCGGGTCGTTGCCCGCGACCACGAGCACCACGTCCGCGGTGGCGGCGGCCCGGGTCACCGCGTCCTCGCCACGTTCCGTGACGATCAGCTCGAAGATCTCCGCGTCCCGCGCGTCGTCAGCGGCAACCTTTACGCCGTCGGCGGCGACAGAGGCGTACCGACCAGTTCCCAGGTGCTTCAGGAGGTGCCCGTTCGCGTGGGAATCATGGGGTTCCAGGCGGAATGTCTCCTGGACCACCCAGCCGCCGGGCTGCTCCGCGGACGCTCGTACGTAGCCGTCGTCGGCGACGGAGAGGTAGCGGCCGTCGGGGGCGCGGAGGGTGAGGATGCCCTCGCCCCAGTCGATCAGCGCGAGGTCCGTACCCGTGACGTCGGTGGTCAGCGGGGGCAGGTCGGTACGGCCCGCGAGGAGGGCCGGGTCCAGGGCGCCCTCCGCGCCGCGGACTTCGTCGCTCGCGTCGTCGGCGAGAGGCACGCTCATATACGTACCGGCCGAGGTCTTCAGACGTACCCGGTCCACGCCCTCGGCGAAGTCGACGCGCTCGGCACCGAAGCGCTCGTACAGGCCCTCCAGGGGTGTGGAGCGGTGGATGAGCGTGCCGCTGTACCAGTCGAGCTTGCACTCGTCGGCGAGGAGGCCGACCACGGCGATGCGGGTGCCTTCGGCGAGGGGCAGCAGGTCGTCGTTCTTGAGGAGGACGATCGCCTGTTCCGCGGCCTCCTGGGCGAGTGCGCGGTGGGCCGGGGTGTCGAAGTGCTTCGTGTCCGCATACGGGTCCAGGTGCGGATCGAACTCGCCGAGCCGGAAGCGGACCGCGAGCTGGCGGTGGACCGCCGCGTTGATGTCCGCCTCGGTCAACAGGCCCTGGTCCAGGGCACCCTGGACACGTTCGACGATCTTCGAGCTGTCCGTGCCGTGGTCCGTGAAGCTGTCGACGCCGGCGATCAGCGCGGCGGCCGTCGCCTCTTCGTGCGTGTCGAAGTAGTGCTCGGAGTCGACCAGGTTGGAGGGCGCGCCCGCGTCCGAGCAGACCAGGAGTTCCTGGTCCGTCCAGGTGCGCAGGTGCTCGCGCAGATACGGCGACACGTGGTTGGGGCGGCCGTTGACCAGGTTGTACGCGGGCATCACGCCGGCCACCGTGCCTGCCTCGACCGTCTCGCGGAAGGCGCGCAGGTCGTACTCGTGCAGGACGCGGGGCCGGACGGACGACGAGGTGATGTCCCGCTGCGTCTCGTTGTTGTGCGCGAGCCAGTGCTTGAGGACGGGGGCCGTGCGCCAGTACGCGGGGTGGTCGCCGCGCAGGCCGCGGGTGTACGCCGTCGCGATCGCCGAGGTCAGTTTGGGGTCCTCGGAGTAGCCCTCCTCGTTGCGGCCCCAGAGGGGGTGGCGCAGGAGGTTGACGGTGGGCGCCCAGACGTTGAGGCCGACGCGGTCGTCGCGGGCGCGCATCGCCCGGGTCTCGGTGGAGACGGCCTCGCCGACGCGGCGTACGAGATCCTCGTTCCAGGTCGCGCCGAGGCCAACTGCCTGCGGGAACACGGTCGCCGGACCCATCCAGGCCACGCCGTGCAGCGCCTCCTGGCCGGTGCGGAACGCGGCGACGCCGAGCCGCTCCACGGCGGGCGCGAACTGGTGCAGCAGTGCGATGCGTTCGGCCACGGTGAGCCGCGACAGGAGGTCGTCGACGCGCTTCGCGAACGGCAGCTGCGAGTCGCGGAAAGGCGGCGTTTGTGCGGTCACGCGGGCATCCCTTTGTGGAGGAGCGATGAAGAGCTTTCGAAGCGCTTCGATGCTCATTCGACCGGAGGGTGGGTGTCAAGACATCCCGAGGCAACATCTCCGCATCCTCTCCGGCGTTTCAAGGCCCAGATCAGACAGGTTCAGTCCTTTGCACCCCGGAGGAATGTTCGGAACGACTCTTGTGCACCCTTGGGTGTTCACTTAACCTCGCAGCAACATCGAAGCGCTTCGACTGGTCGAACAGGCCGCAACTGCGGTCACAGTTCCTCCGAGCTCCGCTTCAGCTCAGCCAGTTCCACTCAAGACACCACAGCCGACGACCTCTCCGCCGGGTGTCCTGCTGTGCGCCATGAAGGGTTGACGCAATGACGCCGAACACCTCCGCCCCCAGCCGGAGAAGCTTCCTCGCCTCCACGGCGGTCGCCGCCGCCGCGGTGGCCGGAGGCGTGCCGCTGCTGTCCGCCTGCGGCGGCTCGCAGGAGGCCCGCAAGGACGGCACCACGTCCGGGAAGGACGCCGCGAAGATCCTTCCGGCGTATGTGGCGTCGACTGTGGTGGCGCCCGACATCCCGGCGAAGAACGGCTCGGCGGCCGGTTTCACCAAGGCGATCCCCACGGCCGAGTTGAAGACGTCGGTGGCCAAGAAGCTGGGCAGCGGCGGCAAGCTCACGATCATGTCGCCGTTCTTCGGCACCCCGCCGAAGACCGACAACCCGTACTACAAGGCCATGAACGAGGCCATCGGCGTCGAGGTCACCTGGCAGAACCAGGACGGCGTCACCTACGACCAGAAGCTCGGCGCGGTCCTCGCCGGCAGCAACATCCCCGACGTGGTGACCGTGCCGGGCTGGAACATGATGGGCCGGATACCCAGCGCCATCAACGCCAAGTTCGCGGACCTCGGCCCGTACCTGTCCGGCGACAAGGTCAAGGACTACCCGAACCTCGCGGCCGTCCCCACCGAGGCCTGGCAGCGCGGCATCTTCGGCGGTCAGCTGCGGGCTATCCCGATGCCCGCCTCGTACGTCACGGACATCGCGCCCCTGTACCGCGTGGACCTGTTCAAGGAGAAGGGCTACAGCGTTCCCACCAGCCCCGACGAGTTCCTGTCCTGGGCCAAGGAAGCGACCGACGCCAAGTCGAAGCTCTGGGCATGCGACGACATGAAGTGGGCGTCGTGGAACTTCTTCGGCGTCCTGTCCGGCAGCGACAAGGCGCTGTGGTGGAACATGGACGGCGGCAAACTGATCAACCGCATCGAGACCGAGGAATACCTCGAAGCCCTGGAGTGGACGCGCAAGCTGTATGCGGCCAAGGTGGTTCACCCGGACGCGGTCCAGGGCAAGGAGGGCGGGACGGCGGGCAACCGCTTCACCGCCGGTGAGGTGCTGGTCTACAACAACAACATCTCCGACTGGTGGGGCAAGACCGCCGAACAGGCCACCCAGAACCCGGACTTCGACATTGCCGCGTTCGACTACTTCGGCCCGGACGGCGGCGACCCGACGCTGTGGGCGGTCCAGCCCGCCAACATCTTCACCTTCGTCAGCAAGAAGGCGACCGAGGCGCAGATCAAGGACTTCCTGGCCCTCTGCAACTTCTGCGCGGCGCCGTACGGCACCAAGGAGTTCATGCTCACCGCGTACGGCGTCGAGGGCACGGACTACGAGATCAAGAAGGGCCTGCCGGTCAAGACGACCCAGGGCGTCAACGAGGTCAACGGCGCCTACGACTACACCGGCAACCCCGCCCCGTACGTCGCCTACCCCGACTTCCCCGAGGTCACCAAGGGCATGGTCGAGTGGCAGCAGCGCATGGGCGCCTTCACCAAGAAGTCCTCCTTCTTCGGCCTGAACGTCACCGAGCCCAACCGCTGGGCCAACCTCGCCGACGACTTCGAGCAGCTCGAGGACGACGTGGTGCGCGGCCGCAAGAAGATCAGCGACGTCCAGCAGGCGGTCGCCGACTGGAAGAGCAAGGGCGGCGACGACCTGCGCGACTGGTACAAGAAGCTGCTCGACGACAACGGGTCGGCGAGCTGACCCGGGGCTGAGGCAAGGAGAAAGCCGTGTCGCACAGCACGGTGCCCCGGTCCAGAGCCGAGGCAAAGACCCCCGCGGAGGATCCGGCGACGTCCGACGGCGCCGCCGGACGCCGGTCCCGGTCGCGGTCACGGAAAGACAAGCGTGCCGGGAAGCTGAGCCTCCGGCTCAGATTCAAGCGCGACCGCACGCTGGTCCTGATGACGCTGCCGGCGGTGCTGCTGCTCCTGGTCTTCAACTACGTACCGATCCTCGGCAACGTGGTCGCCTTCCAGGACTACGACCCGTACCTCAGCGAGAACGGCTTCGTCGCCATCTTCCAGAGCCCCTGGATCGGCTTCGAGCAGTTCGAGCGGATCTTCGCGGACTCGGCCTTCTGGCACGCGGTGCAGAACACGTTCGTGCTGTTCTTCCTGCAGCTGATCCTGTTCTTCCCGATCCCGATCCTGCTCGCGCTCCTCATCAACAGCGTGGTCAGGCCCCGGGTGCGGGCTCTCGCCCAGGCGATCATGTATCTGCCGCACTTCTTCTCCTGGGTCCTCGTCGTCACCGTCTTCATGCAGATCTTCGGCGGCGCGGGCATCATCGCGCAGACCCTCCGCCAGCACGGCTACGAGGGCTTCGACCTGATGACCAACCCGGAGACCTTCAAGTACCTGGTCACGCTGGAGATGGTCTGGAAGGACGCGGGCTGGGGCATCATCGTCTTCCTCGCGGCGCTGTCGTCCGTCTCCAACGACCTGTACGAGGCCGCCGCCATGGACGGCGCCGGACGCTGGCGGCGCATGTGGCACATCACGCTGCCCGCCCTGCGCCCGGTGATCGCCCTGCTTCTGGTGCTGCGCGTCGGCGACGCCCTCACCGTCGGCTTCGAGCAACTGCTGCTCCAACGGCAGGCGGTGGGCGTCGCCGCCTCCGATGTGCTGGACACCTATGTGTGGTGGAACGGCATCCGCAACCAGGACTTCAGCTATGCCGCCGCCGCGGGACTCATCAAGGGCTTCGTCGGCCTGGCACTGGTGCTGACCGCCAACAAGGTCGCCCATCTCATGGGTGAGCAGGGGGTGTACAAGAAATGAGCGCTGTCCTCGACAAGCCGGCCGACGAGAAGCCGGCGGCGAAGAAGCCAAGCCTCTGGGCGGCCCCGCCCCGCCCGGTCTGGGAGGAGGAGCCGGCCAAGGTCGGCCTTGCGGGCAAGGGTCTCGTCCTGAGCCTCGCCTGCCTGGCGATCCTCTTCCCGCTGTGGATCGTCATCGTCACCAGCCTCCAGTCGAAGAAGACCATCGACGAGGCCGGCGGTCTGGTGGTGATCCCCAAGGGCATCACCTTCATCGCCTACCAGGAACTCCTCAGCGGCGGTCAGGTCCAGCGCGCCACACTGGTCAGCATCGGAGTGACCCTGGTCGGCACGCTGTTCAGCATGACCGTGTCGGTGCTGTGCGCGTACGGTCTCTCGCGCAGCGGCTCGCTCGCCCACCGCGGAATCCTGATGACGCTGCTGGCGACCATGTTCTTCGGTGCGGGCCTGATCCCGACGTACCTGCTGGTGCAGGGGCTCGGACTGACCGACACCTACCTCGCGCTGATCCTCCCCAGCGCGGTGAGCGTCTTCAACATCCTGGTCCTGCGGGCGTTCTTCATGGGCATCTCCCAGGAACTGATCGACAGCGCCCGGATCGACGGGGCCGGCGACTGGCGCATCCTCTGGAAGATCGTGATGCCGCTGTCGCGCGCGGTCCTCGCGGTGATCGCCCTCTTCTACGCGGTGGGCTACTGGAGCGCCTGGTTCAACGCGTCGATCTATTTGACCGACCAGGACAAGATGCCGCTGCAGAACGTGATGATCCAGCTGGTGCAGAAGCAGGAACGGCCGGTCGGGCTCTCCGCCCAGGTCAACACGGGTGAGCTGTCCGCTCTCGCGCTTCAGATGGCCGTCATGGTGCTGGCCCTCATTCCGGTTGCTGTGCTGTCGCCGTTCGTCCAGCGGCACTTCAAGAAGGGCATGCTGACCGGCGCCGTCAAGGGCTGACTCCGTCAGCCCGCTTTCCTCGGTTCACGACTCCGCCGCGCCGTTCTCCGGGGCGAGCCCGGGAACTGCCTAGGTCGTTTGTGAACTGCGGGCCGGTTGTGGCTGGTCGCTCCCCCACTCTCGAATTCTCCCCCAGTGCCTTAAGGGCCTGGGGGGACCCCCATCGCGGCGAAGCCGCATATGTCACAGCCTCGCGCCCCTGACGGGGCGCTCCCCGAACCCCGACTTCGAACAGGGCGCCCCACACCCCTAAAGGGGGGCCACCCTCCAGCTCGTCACGGGGCGCAGTCCCCTTCCCACCCCCTCCGCAGAACGAGGTATGTCATGCGCACGCCCCGCCTGAGCAGACGCGCCGTCCTTGCCGGGACCGCCTCCACCGCTGCGCTCTCCGCCGTCTCCCTCGCAGGGAGCCCGGCATGGGCGGGCATCGCCCCCGCCGAGGTAGCGGGCAACGCGAACGCGCCCCGCTACCGCTGGCGCAACGCCGTCATCGGCGGCACCGGCTTCGTCACCGGCGTGCTGTTCCATCCCTCCGTACGTGGTCTCGCCTACGCCCGTACCGACATCGGCGGCGCCTACCGCTGGGACAACCGCGCGGCCCAGTGGGTCCCGTTGAACGACGACCTAGGCTGGGACGACTGGAACCTCCTCGGTGTCGAGGCGATCGCCGTCGACCCGGCGCACCCCAACCGGGTGTACCTCTCCCTCGGCACCTACGCCCAGCCCTGGGCCGGCAACGGCGCCGTCCTGCGCTCCGACGACCGCGGCGCCACCTGGTCCCGCACCGACCTGACCGTGAAGCTCGGCGCCAACGAGGACGGTCGCGGTACCGGTGAACGTCTCCTCGTCGACCCGCGCGACAGCGACACCCTGTGGCTGGGCACCCGGCACGACGGGTTGCTCAAGTCGACCGACCGGGGCGCCACTTGGGCAGCGGTGACCGACTTCCCGGCGAAGGCGAACGCCTCCGGGCAGGGCGTGACCTTCCTCGTCGCGGCCGGGCGGTCCGTCTACGCCGGCTGGGGTGACGGCGACGGCACGTCCGGCACGGCGAACCTGTACCGCACCGCCGACGGCACGACGTGGGAGGCCGTGCCCGCGCAGCCGTCCGGCACCTCCGCCAAGGTCCCGATCCGGGCCGCGTACGACAGGCACACCCACGAGCTGTACGTGACGTACGCCGACGCGCCCGGCCCCAACGGCCAGTCCGACGGCAGCGTGCACAAGCTGCGCACCGCCACCGGCAAGTGGACCGAGGTGACCCCCGTGCAGCCCGGCGGCACCACGGAAGACGGCTCGGCGGACAACTTCGCCTACGGCGGAGTCGCCGTCGACGCCCGCCGCCCGGGCACCGTCGTCGTGTCCACCAACAACCGCTGGGCGGCCATCGACACGCTGTTCCGGACCACCGACGGCGGTCGCACATGGACGTCCCTCAAGGACGCGGCTGTCTTGGACGTATCGGAGACTCCCTTCCTCAACTGGGGTGCTGACAAGCCGAAGTTCGGCTGGTGGATCCAGGCGCTCGCCCTGGACCCGTACGACTCGAAGCACATCGTGTACGGGACCGGGGCGACCCTCTACGGCACCCGCGACCTCAAGCGCTGGGCGCCGCAGATCCGCGGCCTGGAGGAGACGTCCGTGCGCCAGCTGATCTCGCCCCCGGTCGGGGAGGCGCACCTGCTGAGCGGGCTCGGGGACATCGGCGTGATGTACCACGAGCGGCTCACGGCGTCTCCGTCGCGCGGCATGGCGGCGAACCCCGTGTTCGGGTCGGCGACGGGACTCGCGCAGGCCGCGGCCAAGCCGTCGTACGTCGTCCGGGCGGGCTGGGGCGACAACGGCAACGGCGCGTACTCGAACGACGGCGGCCGGACCTGGGCGCCCTTCAAGGCCCAGCCGGACATTGCCAAGGACGCACCGGGGCCGATCGCCACCAGCGCCGACGGCGGTACGCTGTTGTGGTCCTTCGTGCACTGGGACGGCACGAAGTACGCAGCCCACCGCTCCACCGACAACGGCGCGACCTGGTCCGAGGTCTCCTCCTTCCCGAAGGGCGCCGCGCCGGTCGCCGACCCGGCCGACCCGACGCTCTTCTACGCATACGACACCGACACAGGAACGCTATACGTCAGCACTGACAGTGGCCGTTCCTTCACGGCCCGTGCGACCGGACTGCCCTCCGGAGACAGCCAGTTCAAGGTGGTGGCGGCCCCGGGCCGCTCCGGTGACCTGTGGATTTCCGCGAAGGAGAACGGTCTCTTCCGGTCCACCGACGGCGGCGCCGCCTTCTCGAAGGTCGCCAGTTGCCGTTCCTCGCACTGCCTCGGCTTCGGCAAGGCAGCCCGCCGCGCCGACTACCCCGCGATCTACCAGGTCGGCGCGATCGAGGCGGGGTCTGTCACCGGCGTCCTCCGCTCCGACGACGGGGCCAGGACCTGGGTCCGTATCAACGACGACGCCCACCAGTGGGGCTGGATCGGCGAGACGATCACCGGCGACCCGCGCGTCCACGGCCGCGTCTACATCGCCACCAACGGACGCGGCATCCAGTACGGGGACCCGGCCTGATGCCCCCGCACCAGCGACCGGGCCTCGCCGACGTCACCCGCGGCCGCATCCTCTTCGGCGGCGACTACAACCCCGAGCAGTGGCCCGAGGAGACCTGGCACGAGGACGTACGCCTCATGAAGGCGGCCGGCGTCAACTCCGTCACCCTCGGCGTCTTCTCCTGGGCGAAGCTCGAACCCCGGCCCGGGGCAAGGGAGTTCGGTTGGCTCGACCGGCTGATGGACCTCATGCACGACAACGGCATCGGCGTCGTCCTCGCCACCCCCACCTCCTCACCCCCACCCTGGATGGGCCGCCTGCACCCCGACACGCTGCCCCGCGACGAGGACGGCCGCACCGAGTGGTGGGGTGGCCGGCAGCACTTCTCGCACTCCAGCGCCACCTACCGCCGCTACGCCGCCGCCATCACCGAGGACCTGGCCGCCCGCTACGGCAGCCACCCCGCCCTCACGATGTGGCACATCAACAACGAGTACTGCACCTACGACTGGGGCGACGAGGCCGCCACCACCTTCCGCCGCTGGCTGAAGGACAAGTACGGCACACTCGACGCACTCAACTCCGCCTGGGGAACGGCCTTCTGGAGCCAGGGCTACGGCGACTGGGACGAGGTCCTGCCACCCCGCCACGCCCACTACCTGAAGAACCCCACGCAGGTACTGGACTTCAAGCGCTACACCTCCGACATGCTCCTGGAGTGCTACGTCGCCGAGCGCGACATCGTCCGTCGGCACACCCCGCACATCCCGGTGACCACCAACTTCATGCCGATGTGGGTGGGCCAGGACGCCTGGAAATGGGCCGGGGAGGAGGACCTCGTCTCCGTCGACATGTACCCGGACCCGCGCGACCCCTTCGGCGCTCAGAACGGCGCCCTCATCCAGGACATGACGCGCTCCCAGGCCCGCGGCGGACCGTGGATGCTCATGGAGCAGGCGGCCGGTCCCGTCAACTGGCGGGGCGTCAACCACCCCAAGCCACGCGGCCTCAACCGTCTCTGGTCCCTCCAGGCGGTGGCCCGGGGCGCCGACGCCGTCTGCTACTTCCAGTGGCGGCAGTCCCGGCAGGGCGCGGAGAAGTTCCACTCGGGGATGGTCAGCCACGCGGGGGAGGAAGGTCGTACGTATCAGGAGGTCAAGCGGCTCGGGACCGAACTCGCCGTGCTCGGCCCCGAAGTGACTGACAGCCACATAGAGGCCGACGTCGCGATCCTGCACGAGTGGAACGCCTGGTGGGCCGGCGCGCAGGACGGCCGCCTGTCCTCCGAGGTCGACCATCCGCAGGTCGTACGCGCCTGGCACCGCGCCCTGTGGGAGGCCCACCTCACCACCGACTTCGCGCACCCCGAGCACGACCTGTCCGCGTACAAGCTGGTCGTCGTCCCGCAGTTGTACCTGCTCACGGACGCCGCGATCGACAATCTCCTGTCGTACGTACGAGCCGGGGGCACCCTCGTCTGCGGATTCCTGACCGGAGTCGCGGACGAGGACGACCGGGTGCGGCCCGGCGGCATGGACGCGCGGCTGCGGGAGCTCTTCGGCATCCGCACGCTGCACGAGTGGTGGCCGCTCGACGCGGGGGAGACCGCCGAATGCGAGGGCTTCCGGGGGACGTTGTGGTCCGAGGAGCTCGAGGCGGCGGGGGACACCGAGCAGGTCATCCCGTACAAGGGCGGTGAGCTGGACGGCTTGCCCGCGCTGCTGCGCAAGGGCCGCGCCTGGTACCTCTCGACGCTGCCCGAACCGCCCGCGCTGCGCGACCTGTTGGCGGACGTGGCGGCCGGTACGGGGGTCCGTCCACCCCTTGACGACCTCCCCGCACAGGTCGAAGCCGTCCGCCGGGGCGAGCTGCTCTTCGTGTTCAACCACGGGCGCGAGACGGTCACGGTGGAGGTGCCGGGCACGCACCGGGACGTCCTCACCGGCGAACCGGTCACCGGTTCCGTGGAGTTGGCGCGCTACGGAGCGGCGGTGCTCGCGCCGTGACCATCCGATCCCAGGACTTCCTCCCGAGCGCGCGACCGTTCTCCCCGCGCGCCGGAGAAGACCGCGTCCTCCTCCTGGAGCCGCGGTAGTTCCACAGCATTTCCCCCCACCCATGGAAAGGGACAGCCATGGCAACACGCACACGCAGGAGGGTCGTCAAGGCCCTCATCGCCCCCGCACTGGCACTCGGCGCCACCATCGGCCTCGCCTCCGCACCGGCCTCGGCCGCCGTCTGGAACTCCTGCGACCAGTGGGGCAACACCAGCCTCAACGGTTACACGCTCTACAACAACATCTGGGGCTCCGGCGCCGGCGCGCAGTGCATCTGGGCCAACTCCGGCACCAACTGGGGCGTCAACGCCAACCACCCCAACACCGGCGGCATCAAGTCCTACCCCAACTCCAAGAAGGTGATCAACAAGTCGATCACCTCGCTCGGTTCGCTCAGCAGCAGCTACAACGTCACGGTCCCGTCCTCGGGCGCGTACAACTCCTCGTACGACATCTGGGACACCGACTACGACTACGAGATCATGCTCTGGATGAACTACAACGGAGCCGTCGGCCCGATCGGCACCTCGCAGGGCAGCGTCACCCTCGGCGGCCACACCTGGAACGTCTACAAGGGCAGCAACGGAGCCAACGAGGTCTTCTCGTTCCTGCGCACCTCGGACTCGAACTCCGGCAGCGTCAACATGCTCCCGATCCTCAAGTGGATCAAGGACACCAAGGGCTGGATGGGCAACGAGACCATCGGCGACGTCCAGTTCGGCTTCGAGATCACCTCGTCGTCCGGCGGTCTGGACTTCCGCACCAACAACCTGACCGTCAGCAGCAGTTGATCCAGGTATAAGCCCAGACACAAAAGTGCGGCCGGTCCTCCCCAGGTCCGGCCGCACTCCTGTGTGCGCGGCTACTCCGCTACGGGCAGCCGCGCCCCGTCCCGCAGGAACAGCGGGATGCGGTCCAGCGGCGCGTCGACCGTCACGGCCGCGCCACCCTCATACGTCTCCCCGGTCCACGCGTCGGTCCAGCGCGCGCCCGCCGGGAGATAGGCCGTACGGGCCGTAGCGCCCGCCGTCAGCACCGGAGCGACCAGCAGATCGGGACCGAAGAGGTACGCGTCGTCCACCGACCAGGCCGCCTGGTCCTCCGGGAACTCGAGAAACAGCGGGCGCATCACCGGCAGCCCCTCCTCATGAGCCGCACGCATCACATCCAGGACGTACGGCTTCAGGCGCTCGCGCAGCCGCAGGTACTTCTCCATGATCGCGGCGGCTTTCTCGCCGTACGACCAGATCTCGTTCGGACCGCCGGTCATGGCCGGGCCGAGCGGCATACCCGGGTCGCGGAAGCCGTGCAGGCGCATCAGCGGGGACAGTGCGCCGAACTGGAACCAGCGGACCATGACCTCCTGGTACGCCGGGTCGTCCGGATCACCGCCGTGGAAGCCGCCGATGTCGGTGTTCCACCAAGGGATGCCGGACAGCGCGGTGTTGAGACCCGCCGCGATCTGGCGGCGCAACGTCGCGAAGTCGGTGCCGATGTCGCCGGACCACAGGGCCGCGCCGTAGCGCTGACTGCCCGCCCATGCCGAGCGGTTGAGGGTGACGATCTCGCTTTCGCCTGCGGCCACCATGCCCTCGTAGAAGGCACGGGCGTTCTCGCGCGGGTAGAGATTCCCGACCTCCAGGCCGGGGCCCGCCCAGTAGCGCAGGTTCTCCTGGAAACCCGGCTTGATCTCCGGCTCACAGGCGTCCAGCCAGAAGGACTGAATGCCGTACGGCGTGAGGTAGTTGTCGCGGACCTTCGACCACATGAAGTCGCGCGCTTCGGGATTCGTCGCGTCGTAGAAGGCGACCTGGACCGTCGACGCGACCTCCTTGTCGGGCCAGTCGGCGTGCGCCATCGGGCCGTACTGCGTGCCGATGAAGTAGCCGCGCTGCTCCATGAGGTCGTGGTTCTCGGAGAGCGGGGACACCGACGGCCACACCGACACGACCAGCTTGACGCCGAGCTCGTCCAGCTCCCGCACCATCGCCGCCGGATCCGGCCACTCCGCCGGGTCGAACTTCCACTCGCCCAGATGCGTCCAGTGGAAGAAGTCGCAGACAATGACGTCCAGGGGCAACCCGCGGCGCTTGTACTCCCTTGCCACGGCGAGGAGTTCGTCCTGTGTGCGGTAGCGCAGCTTGCACTGCCAGAAGCCCGCGGCCCACTCGGGCAGCATCGGCGTACGGCCGGTGACGGCACTGTAGCGGCGCTGGGCGTCCGCCGGGTGGCCCGCCGTGATCCAGTAGTCGATCTGCCGCGCCGAGTCCGCCACCCAACGCGTGCCGTTGCCCGCCAGCTCCACGCGGCCGATCGCCGGGCTGTTCCACAGCAGGGTGTAGCCGCGGCTGGAGGTGAGCACCGGGATGCTGACCTCGGCGTTGCGCTGCACGAGGTCGAGGACGGCGCCCTTCTGGTCGAGCAGCCCGTGCTGGTGCTGGCCGAGGCCGAACAGCTTCTCGCCCTCGTACGCGGAAAAGCGCTGCTCCAGGCGGTGGTAGCCGTTGCCGACGGGGGTGTAGAGGCGCGGGCCCGGCCACCAGAAGTGGGCGCGCTCCTCGGTGAGGAGTTCCGAGCCGTCGTCGGTGCGGGTGAAACGCAGGAGGCCCTCGGCTGTGACCTCGACCGTGAGCGCGCCGACGGTCAGCAGACCGCGGCCGTCCTCGATCTTGACGCTCGCCTCGGTGGCCGGCGCCTCGTCGAGCAGCGCGCCCGGCAGGCCCTCGACGACCGGGCCGCCGAGCCGCGCCCGGACCCGAACCGCGTCCGGGCCCCATGGCTCGACGCGTACGATCTCCTGACGGCCGCTCCACTCCAGGGCGCCGTCGCGCTCGCGGAACGTGCCGATGGTGGGGGAGGACTGAGCGAGGCTGACCGCCCCTTGCTGGGGCTGGTGCTCGGCAGGCTGGTTCACGGAGGTGCTCCCTGAAGGAGTGACGGCGGGGAGGGGGTGCCTTGCGAAGGCCGGAGGGGCGGGGGCCGAGGGCCGGGGGCGTCGGCTACGAGGTGGCGGGCGCGGGCCCCGTGCTGGCCCGTGTCGTCAACTCGGGTGCGATCAGGAGGACTTCGTCGGTGCCGCCGCCGTCGAGCTTGGCGACCAGCAGTTCCACGGCGTTCCGTCCCATCTCCTGCGCGGGTATGGCGACGGAGGTGAGCCGCACCGAGGCCTGGGTGGCGACCTGGTCCGGGCAGACCGCGACCACCGACACGTCCTCGGGCACGGCCCGGCCCTGCTGGCGCAGGAGTCCGAGCAGCGGTTCCACCGCGGACTCGTTCTGCACGACGAAGCCCGTGGTGTCAGGGCGCTCGTCGAAGACCCGGGCCAGGGTCACGGCCATTGCGTCGTACCCGCCCTCGCAGGGCCGGTGCAGCAGCCGAAGCCCGAGTTCGCGGCTGCGGGAGCGCAGTCCGTCGAGGGTGCGTTCGGCGAAGCCCGTGTGCCGCTCGTAGACCGCGGGTGCCTCGCCTATGACAGCGATGTCGCGGTGCCCGAGCATGGCCAGATGCTCGACGCACAGCGCTCCCGTAGCGCCGAAGTCGAGGTCGACGCAGGTCAGCCCGCTGGTGTCGGCGGGCAGTCCGATGAGTACGGACGGCTGGTCCGTGCCGCGCAGCAACGGCAGCCGCTCGTCGTCGAGTTCGACGTCCATCAGGATCATCGCGTCGGCGAGCCCGCTGCCGGTGACCCGGCGCACGGCGTCGGGTCCTTCCTCGCCGGTGAGCAGCAGCACGTCGTAGCCGTGCGTGCGGGCGGAGGTCGCCACCGCGATGGCGATCTCCATCATCACGGGTACGTACATGTCCGTACGGAGCGGGACCATCAGCGCGATGATGTTGGAGCGGTTGCTCGCCAGTGCCCGGGCCCCCGCGTTGGGGTGGTAGCCGAGCTCCTGGATGCTTTGCTCGACCCGCTGCCGGGTGCCCATGGAGATGGACCGCTTGCCGCTGAGCACATAGCTCACCGTGCTGGCCGAGACTCCGGCGTGCTGGGCGACCTCGGCGAGGGTGACCATCCAGCTCTCCAAGGTGTGTGAAGCGCTTCGACAGCGCGTGGTACGGGTAAGGGCGAGTGAGGGTGGCTCGACAGTAGCTTGATGGGGGGTGGGTGTCCATAGGTTGTCGAAGCGCTTCGACTCCGTCGGTTTGGCGGGGCGCCTACGGGGGTGGGGGATGGGGTTCGCGGGCGAGTGCGGGTGGTCTTGGGGTGCTCGCGCAGTTCCCCGCGCCCCTGACGGGCCTGCGGGCCCTTTTCCGGGTGTCGCTTCATGCCTAGCATGACCGGCCGAGGGGGGCCATGGAGGGGGGCGGTGGGGTGGCCGAACGGTGGATCGGGCCCTACCGCGTCGTCGGACTGCTGGGTGAGGGCGGCATGGGTGCCGTACACCTGGGGCGTGACGTACGGGGGCGGGCCGCCGCTGTGAAGGTGCTGCGGCCCGAACTGGCCGCGGACGAGGACATGGTGCGCCGCTTCCGGCGCGAGGCCGACGCGGCCGCGACGGTGCGTGGGCGGGGAGTGGCCCGTGTGCTCGGGTACGACCTCGACAGTCCTGTCCCGTGGATCGCCGCCGCGTATCTGGCGGGGCCCACGCTGCACCAGGCGGTCGCGGCCTGCGGGGTGCTCGACGAGGGCGGGACCAGGGCGCTGGGCGCCGAACTGGTCCGCACGGTCGCGGAGATCCACGCCGCGGGCCTGGTCCACCGCGACCTCAAGCCCTCCAACATCGTGCTCACCCGGGCCGGCCCCCGCGTCATCGACTTCGGCATCGCCCGCCCCGAGTACGGTCTCACGCTCACCGAGCCGGGCCTGGCCCCGGCGACGCCCGGCTACGCGCCCCCGGAACAGGTCACCGGCCGCCGGGCGGGCCCGCCCGCCGACGTCTTCGCCCTCGGTGCCGTGCTGGCCTTCGCGTGCACGGGGCGCGGCCCGTTCGGGACGGGGCATCCCGCGGCCGTGAGCTTCCGGGTCGTACACGAGGAGCCGTCCCTGGAAGGCGTACCGGAGACGCTGGTGCCGGTGATGCGGGCCTGTCTGGAGAAGGACCCGGCGAGGCGGCCGGTGCCGGAGGAGATGGCGGGCGCTCTGGCGGGGGAGAGGGCACTGGCTTCTGCCGCCGTTCCGCGCGCCGGGCGGCCCGTGGTGCTCGCCTCGCGACCCCCTTGGCAGCGAGGTCCTCTCGCCGACGAGATCGCCCGGCGCGCGGACGAAGCCGCCGAGTTGTTGGGCTCGGGGAGCGGTCCCTCGCGCCGCGCCGTGTTCGCGGCGGGGGCGGGAGCGGTCGTCGCGAGCGGGGGCGGTGTCATCGGCTGGTGGCTGTCGCGGGACCGGGGCGGCGGGGCGTCACCGGCCACCGCGGACGGTGTTCCCGTCGCCGAGCCGCTGACCCGCCCCACGGCCGGTACGGTTCCCCAACCGCTGTGGACAGCAGGGAAGTTGAGCGAGTCCGGACCGGGTCCGGTCACCGTGGGCCGTGTCGTCGTCGCGGGAGCGGGCGACGGCGTCGGCGCGTTCACGCAGCACACCGGTGCGCGGGCCTGGACCTGGGCGGGCGGCGCCGCGCCGGACCGTGACGGGCCGCTCCTGGTGTCGGGCCGCACCGTCCTGGTGGTCACGCGGGACGGCGGGCTCACCGCCCTGGACGCGGACCGCGGCGCCCGGTTGTGGAGTGTGCCGGCCGACGCGCGGCAGGCGCTCGCCCTCGACGCCGCGCACGTCTACGTGCTTGACAGCGACCGCCGCGTGAAGGCACTCGCGCGGACGGACGGCGCCGAGCGGTGGACGGCGCGCCGCGCCCTCGGCTCCACGGGCGCCGTGTCCGGCGCGGTGTCGGGAGGCCGGCTCATGGTCACCGCCCGGGACGGCGGGACACTCGTCCTCGACACGGCCGACGGCGCCGTCCGCTGGGAGCGGGACATCGGGCGCCCACGGTTCGCGCTGCCGCCGGCCGGCCTCACGCCCGCGCCGGTGCGCGACGGCTTCTGCGTCGGCGGCGACACGCTCGCCGTGCTCGACGCGCGCAGCGGCGACGAACGCTGGTCGGTCCCGGCCGAGGACTCCTTCTGGGGCGCGCCCACAGTCGCGGACGGTCGCGTCTACGCGGCCCGGCTGTACTACGCGGTCCGGAAGGACGAGCTCACCTGCCTGGACGCCGGAAACGGCGACCCGCGCTGGTCCGTCCCGCTCGACTTCGGTGCCGAACCCGTGCGCCCCGGCGTCGTCCTCGGGAACGCGCTGTACGGCGCACTCGGGCGGCGCACCGGCCTGGACCCCGACGAGCGGCTGCAGGACCTTGGTGTCTACACGGCGGACATCCGTACCGGACGACTGCTGTGGACCTTCAACGACGATGCGAACCAGGCCGGTTGGCGCCTCGCGGGCGCGGCCGGGCGGGTGTTCGTCGCCCGTCGCACGACACTGCGCGCGCTCCCCGTCTTCTGAACTGTCTTCTGAACTGCCCTCTCACGAGAGGGACTTATGAATCGGACGTTCCGGGCTTAGTCTGGCCGACCGGGGGCGAACGGGGGTTCGTATGGACAGGCTGAGCGCTGATGACCCGCCGGTGCTGGACCGGTACCGGCCACTGGCCCGGCTCACGGCAGCCGGCGGGGAGCGGAGGCTGCTGGCCCGCGGGCCGGACGACGGGCTCGCCGAGATCGTCCTGCTCACGTCGAACGCGCCGGCGGACCTCCAGGGCGTGGCCGAGGCGCTGCGCGAGGCCGCGGGTCCGGGCCTGCCCGTGCTGCTGCACGGCGGCACCGGACCCGGACCCGCCTCGGGAACGGCGACCCGGCGGACCCTCCTGCTGTCCCGCGCCGGGAAACGGGACCGGGAGCCCACGCCCGTGGTCCCGCCGGAACCGGCCTGGCTCGCCTTCCCGTACGTGCCCTCCCTCACCCTCGCCGAGGCCGGCGCCCTCATGTACGGCGGCCTGCCGGACGAGACGCTCCGCGCGGTCCGTGCCGTGCTCACCGGCGCACTCGGCCGACTGCACGCCTTGGGTGCCCCTCACGGCGCCGTCACCGCGGACGGGGTACTGATCTGCGCCGACGGACCCCGTCTCGTACGCCCCCGGCCACGGCAGGGGAGTCCGCGGGAGGATCTGGCGGCCCTGGACGCCGTACTGGCCCAGGTGTCACCCGCGGGCACACCGCCACCGGACACGGCGCACGATCCCCGTCTCCCGGACCCCGCGGCCCCGTTCCCCTTGCCCGCCCGCCTGGTCACCGCCCTGGCCCGCCAGGCCGACCACGCCCTGGCCATGGAGGGCGCCACCGACATCGGGCAGACAGGGACCGGCCGGACGGAGAGGCGACCGCCGGGCCGCCGGGCCGTGGTGATCGCCGCCGGGGCCGGGCTGCTCGCGGGCGGTGTCGCCGCGTTCACGCTGCCGGACCGCGGCTCCGGCACCGGCGCGCGGCCCGCCGCGAACCGCGCCCGTGTCCCGGAGGGCATCGCACCATCCGCCCTGTGGCGCTACGACTCCCGGCACAGCAATCTGAGCTACGAGAACTCGACGGTCTGGGCCGTCCGCGAAGGTGAGGCCGCTCTGCTGGCCGAGTCGGAGGAACTGACCGCGCTGCGCCTGGCCGACGGCCGTGTGCTGTGGCGCGCCGACCAGGAGGACGTCCACCTCTCCAGCGCGCCGAACGACTCGATCGTCCCCGGCGCTCCCGGCACCGTCGTCGTCGCGCACGGCACGGGTTTCGTCGCGGTGAGCACCGAGGACGGCACGCGTCTGTGGTCCGAGGACATGGGCATCGCCCCGGAACTCTCCTTCCGGAAGATGCTCGCCTTCGACAGGCGCCGGGGCTTCGTGCTCTACCAGGCGGCGCTCACCGCGGCACCCGAAGGAGCCGATCCGGGTGAGCACCTCATCGCCTTCGACTATCGGAAGCGGACCGAGCGCTGGCGGCTGCACATCCCGGTCTCCAAGAGCGACGGCCTGGGCTTCGACGTGCGGGAGGGCCGCGTCTTCGCGGCCGCCGCCCGTGACGGCACAGCCCACGTGCTCCCCATCGACCTCGACCGGGGCAGGGCGGGCACGGGCCTGGCCCACCACTGGATACCCAAGGGCCACCAGATGACCGTGGACCCGGTCACGCGACTCGTCTACGCCATGGGTGACGGCCACCTCACCGCCGCCCGCCTCGACGAGGACGAACCGCTGTGGCGGCTCAACCTCAACGACGACGCCTCGCGCACCGAGGAGTCACTGATCAACAGCCCCTCGACGGCGGAGATCGCGGGACTGGGCAAGGTCGCCTTCACCAGCGATCAGAACCGCACCGTGTACGCCGTCGACCCGGCCCGGGGCCGTGAACTGTGGCGCGTACGACTGCTTCCCGATCCGCCCGGTGAACACGTCCGGCTCGCCCCGGGACTGACCCTCAGCGACTCCCGCCGCACTCTGCTGGTCGCCGGACGGGCGGCGGGTGTGGTGGCCCTCGATCCGCGCAACGGCGCGGCTCTCTGGTCCTTCCAGGCGGGGCAGTCCCCCGAGGATCTCTACAGAGTCCACCGCATGCCCGGCGATCGTGTCCTGGTCGTCAACCAGTCCTCCGTGTACGCACTCCCGGTGAGGTGAGCCGTATGCAGCCGCTGCTGGGCCTGAGCGCCGACGACCCGGCCGAGGTCGGCGGCCACCGCCTGCTCGCCCGCGTCGGCTCCGGCGCCATGGGCACCGTCTATCTCGCCCGGACGCCTACGGGACGCACCGTCGCCCTGAAGCTGCTGCGCGCCGACCTGGCGGCCCAGGTCCCGTCGCACGCACGGTTCTCACGGGAGACCGAGGCAGCCGCCCGGCTCGGCACGCACCCGCACTTCCCCGGCCTGATCTCCGCGGGCGCGCAGGGGGAGCGGCAGTGGTTCGCCGCCGAGTACGTCGTCGGGCCCTCGCTCGCCGAGGCGGTGACCGAACACGGGCCCTGGCCCGAGGAGTCCGTACGAGCGCTGGCCCGGCAGCTCGCCGACGCGCTGCGCATCCTGCACGGCGAGGGCTACGTCCACCGGGACCTCAAGCCGTCCAACATCCTGCTCGCCGCCGACGGCCCGTACGTCATCGACGTCGGCCTCGCGCACGCCGCCGGGTCCGAACACCTCACCGCCACGGGCGAGTTGCTCGGCACACCCGCCTACATGGCTCCCGAGCAGAGCGGCGGCGCGGACCCCGGCCCGCCCGGCGACGTGTTCGCGCTCGGCGCGGTCCTGTGCTTCGCGGCCTGCGGGCGCCCGCCGTTCGGCGAGGGCGAACCGGGCGAGGTCCTCTACCGGATCGCCCACCAGGAGCCGGACCTCACCGCCGTCCCGCCGTCCCTGCGCCCGCTGCTCGCCGACTGCCTGGCCAAGGACCCGGCCGTCCGCCCCGACGCGGCGGTGGCGGCCGGCCGGGCGGGGTCGGCCGGGCCCCGGCGGACCGGCGGGGGGTTCGCCGAACTGCTGCCGCCCGCGGTGCTCGCGGACATCGCGGCCCGCACCGCCCGCGTGGGCGAACCCCCACCGCCCCGCGCCACCGCCGAGCGGCCTCCGCACCCGGTCCGCGCCAGCCGCCGGGCCCTGCTCGCCGGGGGCGCCGCGGCGGCCGTGGCCGGCCTCGCGGGCACGGCCTGGTGGCTCACCTCGCGAGACGAGGGCACCACCCCAGCGGCCAGGGCCGCCCCCGCACCGGCGACCAGCCGGGCGCCCGACGGTGCTCCCAACCCCGTGTGGGAGCACGGCGGCAACTTCGAGAAACTCGGCAAACGCGCCATCCTCATCGACGGCCTCCTGGTCGTCCCCGGCGACGCGGGCCGACTGTACGGTGTCGACGCCCGGCGCGGCACCCCGCTCTGGACCGTGGGCGACGAGATGGGCTCCTACCTCACGCGCTGCGCCGGGGCCGTCGTGCTCGCCACCAGGGACGACAGCGGGCGGCTGGCGGTCGTGCAGCCCTCGGGCGGCCGCATCTGGCAGACCGAGCCGCTCGGTCTGAACCTCGCCCTGATCCAGCAGCCGGTGTGCGCGGCCCACGGCAGCATCGTCTATGTCGTGGGCCACGCGCCCGGCTCGACCTTCAAGGACGCACTCGAGGACACCGACCGCCTCGTGGTCGCCTACGACATCGAGGCGCGGCGCGTGCTCTGGCGCAAGGAGCTCACCCGGGCCAGGGCGAAGACGGCCGCCGCGGGCGCCGCGGGCGATCTGTTCGTCCTGCTCGACAGCGACGCGGTCACCGCCTACCGCGCCGCCGACGGCGAGCAGGTGTGGCGGCGGGCGCTGAGCCTGGAGGCCGTGGAGGTCCTGGACCACACCGGCGCGACCGAGCGGGCCGTGGCCGTCTCCGACGACACGGTCGTCGTCTCCGGCCGGGGCGCGCTCTGCCTCGACCTGCGCACCGGCCGCACGCGCTGGAGCTTCGACCCCGAGGAGACAGGAGACGAATTCGCCGGGCGCGTGCTGTGGGGCGAGGCCGCGATCGACGGCGCGACGCTCTATCTCACGCTGATGGGACGGGAGTTGTGGGCCGTCGAGCGCGACCGGCGAAAGCAGCGCTGGCGGTGGCAGTCCACGGTGCTCCTCGAATCACCCCCTGCGCGCCCGCCCCTGCTCGCCGGAGACCTCGTCTTCCCGACCCCGTACGAACTCGGCACGGACGCCGTCGCGATCGACCGCCGCACCCACAGAACCGCTTGGACCCTCAAGTCGGTGGAGCGCGCGAACGGTTCCCTGCAACTGCTGGCCGACGACGAGCGGTTGTACGTCCTGCGCGGGACGTCCCTCAGAGCCTTTCCGCTGAGTTGAGCGTTGTCCGGCGAGGCTGAGCCTGCGCGGCAACCTTTCGGAGCGCGGCGGTGACTGGGGGACGTAAGCGATCGTCCCCGGAAGGACCTCCCATGCAGCACAGACGCCCCCGCCTCTCCCGCAGGGCGAAGACTGCCGCCGCTGCCGTCACCGCTCTCGCGGCCGGTGCGTCCGTCACCGTTGCGATGGCCGGTGAGGAGGCCAAGAAGTGTGCGGCCTTCGACACGATCACGATGGGCAAGTACTACGTCAACAACAACCTGTGGGGCCAGGACGACGGCACCGGAACCCAGTGCGTCTGGGACAACTCCCGTTCCGGGAACACCATTTCGTGGGGTACGGACTACAGCTGGACCAGCAAGGCCGGCAAGGAAAACGCCGTGAAGTCCTACTCCAGCACCGTGCTCGGCTGGCACTGGGGCTGGAAGGTGGACAAGGCGTCCACCGAGCTGCCCGTCAGAGTCGGCGACCGCAAGCGCGTCAACACCAGCTGGGAGTTCTCGGTCAGCTCCAGTCCCGGCACCATGAACGTGGCGTACGACCTGTGGCTGCACAGCAAGAACACCGCCGACTGGCAGGACCAGCCGACCGACGAGATCATGGTGTGGCTCAACCGTCAGGGCGGCGCCGGACCGCTCGGCTCGAAGGTGGGCCGGGTCAGCCTCGGCGGCGCCATGTGGGACATCTACGAGGGCGACATCGGGTGGAAGGTGCACTCTTTCGTCCGGGTCGCCAACACGACCAAGGCCACCCTCAATCTCGACGACTTCACCCAGGCACTCGTACGGCGCAAGCTGCTGAGCAACGACAAGTACGTCTCCGGCATCGAGGCCGGTACCGAGGTCTTCCGCGGCAAGGGCCGAGTGGACACCAAGGCGTTCTCGGTGGACATCGGCTGAAACCGGCGTTCGTGCGGAGGGGCTCATCCGGCGGGGCGGTGCGCGAGGACTGGTGAGGTTGCCCGGAATCGGGTACATACGATCCAGTAGCACCGGCCAGTAACCGACTGTTCCGAAGATCCCGACTCGCGGCGAGGTGAAGCCCCTCATGTCCGCACCAACCAAGAAGCCCGCCGTCACCGAGCGCGAGGCGCGCCAGGTGGCGGAGGCCGCACGTGAGCAGGACTGGCGCAAGCCCAGCTTCGCCAAGGAGCTGTTCCTCGGCCGCTTCCGGCTCGATCTGATCCATCCGCACCCGATGCCCGCCGACGAGGACGCGCAGCGCGGCGAGGAGTTCCTCGCCAAACTGCGCGACTTCTGCGAGACGAAGATCGACGGTGCGCGGATCGAGCGCGAGGCGCAGATCCCGGACGAGACGATCAACGGGCTCAAGGAGCTCGGCGCTCTCGGCATGAAGATCGACACCAAGTACGGCGGCCTGGGTCTCACCCAGGTGTACTACAACAAGGCGCTCGCTCTGGTGGGCTCCGCGAACCCGGCGGTCGGCGCGCTGCTCTCCGCGCATCAGTCGATCGGCGTACCGCAGCCGCTGAAGCTTTTCGGCACGCAGGAGCAGAAGGACACCTTCCTGCCGCGCTGCGCCCGCACCGACATCTCGGCCTTCCTGCTGACCGAGCCGGACGTGGGCTCCGACCCGGCACGGCTCGCCACCACGGCCGTCCCGGACGGCGACTCGTACGTCCTCGACGGTGTGAAGCTCTGGACGACCAACGGCGTCGTCGCGGACCTCCTCGTCGTCATGGCGCGGGTGCCGAAGTCCGAGGGCCACAAGGGCGGCATCACCGCCTTCGTCGTGGAGTCCGCCTCGGAGGGTGTCACCGTCGAGAACCGCAACGCCTTCATGGGCCTGCGCGGCCTGGAGAACGGCGTCACGCGCTTCCACCAGGTCCGCGTACCGGCGGCCAACCGCATCGGCCCGGAGGGTGCGGGTCTCAAGATCGCGCTCACGACGCTGAACACCGGGCGGCTGTCCCTGCCCGCCATGTGCGTGGGCGCGGGCAAGTGGTGTCTGAAGATCGCTCGCGAGTGGTCGGCGGCGCGCGAGCAGTGGGGCAAGCCGGTGGCCTTCCATGAGGCCGTGGGCTCGAAGATCTCCTTCATCGCGGCGACGACCTTCGCTCTGGAGGCCGTACTCGACCTGTCCTCGCAGATGGCCGACGAGGACCGCAACGACATCCGTATCGAGGCGGCTCTCGCAAAGCTGTACGGCTCCGAGATGGCCTGGCTGATGGCGGACGAGCTGGTCCAGATCCGCGGCGGACGCGGCTTCGAGACCGCCGAGTCCCTCGCGGCCCGCGGCGAACGCGCAGTCCCGGCCGAGCAGATCCTGCGCGACCTGCGCATCAACCGCATCTTCGAGGGCTCGACCGAGATCATGCACCTGCTGATCGCACGCGAGGCAGTCGACGCCCATCTGAAGGTCGCGGGCGACCTCATCGACCCGGAGAAGACCCTCCAGGACAAGGCGAAGGCGGGCGCGAACGCCGGTGTGTTCTACGCCAAGTGGCTGCCCAAGCTGGTCGCGGGACCCGGCCAACTCCCGCGCTCTTACGCCGACTTCCATCCGGAGGGCCACCTCGACCTCTCCGGTCACCTCCGTTACGTGGAACGGTCCGCCCGCAAGCTCGCCCGGTCCACCTTCTACGCCATGTCGCGCTGGCAGGGCCGGATGGAGACCAAGCAGGGCTTCCTCGGTCGGATCGTCGACATCGGCGCCGAACTGTTCGCGATGAGCGCGGCCTGCGTACGCGCCGAGCACCTGCGCACCACCGGGGAGAACGGCCGCGAGGCCTACCAGCTCGCCGACGCCTTCTGCCGCCAGTCCCGTATCCGGGTCGAGGAACTCTTCGGCCGGCTGTGGAGCAACACCGACGACCTCGACCACAAGGTGGTCAAGGGCGTCCTCGGCGGTACGTACACCTGGTTGGAGGAGGGCGTCATCGACCCCTCCGGTGACGGCGCCTGGATCGCGGACGCGACTCCCGGGCCGGCGAAACGGGACAACGTCCACCGCCCCATTCGCTGACCTTTTCCCCAGGAGTGCACTGACGTCCCCGTGGTCATTCTGTTGCTTGCCGCGCCGAAGGCGAGCGACACAGAATCGACCTCGGGGACGTCGACGCCCCCCATCGGGCCGAGGGGGAATTCCAGTGGCCACTCTCGAGCGCATCACCGGCCGGATCATGCGGGCCGGCGAGGGACGCATGCTGCGCAGGCTGCAGCGCATCGCCGAACAGGTCAATTCCCTGGAAGAGGAATTCGAGGGGATGACCGACGACGAACTACGGGATCTCACCCCCGAGTTCAAAAAGCGCCACGCCGACGGCGAAAGCCTCGACGATCTGCTGCCCGAAGCCTTCGCCGCGATGCGCGAGGCCTCCCGGCGCACCCTCGGAATGCGCCATTTCGACGTACAGATCATGGGCGGCGCGGCACTCCACTTCGGCAATATCGCCGAAATGCACACCGGCGAGGGCAAGACCCTTGTCGCGACCCTGCCCGTGTATCTGAACGCCCTGACCGGCAAGGGCGTCCACCTCGTCACGGTGAACGACTACCTCGCCCAGCGCGACGCCGAGTGGATGGGCCGGGCGTACCGCTTCCTGGGTCTGACCGTCGGCGTCATCAAGTCGCAGTCGGCACCGGCCGAGCGGCGCGAGCAGTACGCCCGCGACATCACCTACGGCACCAACACCGAGTTCGGCTTCGACTACCTGCGCGACAACATGGCCTGGTCGCAGAACGAACTCGTGCAGCGCGGCCACCACTTCGCGATCGTCGACGAGGCAGACTCGATCCTCATCGACGAGGCCCGTACGCCGCTGATCATCTCCGGTCCGGCTGATCAGCCGGCGCACTGGTACGAGGCGTTCGCCAAGATGGTCACGCGGATGCGGGGCGTCTCCATCCAGGAGGAGCACTTCACCTCGCCGATGGACAAGGAACGCCTCGCCGAACTGCGGGCCACGCACGACTACGAGTACGACCCGAAGAAGCGCACGGTGGCGATCCTGGACAGCGGGGTCGAGTACCTCCAGGACCAGCTCGGCATCGAGAGCCTCTACGAGTCCGACCACACGCCCCTCATCGGCCACCTGAACAACGCCCTCAAGGCCAAGGAGCACTTCAAGAAGGACAAGGACTACGTGGTCATCGACGGCGAGGTCCTCATCGTCGACGAGCACACCGGCCGCATCCTCGCCGGGCGCCGCTACAACGAGGGCCTGCACCAGGCGATCGAGGCCAAGGAGGGCGTGACCGTCAAGGACGAGAACCAGACCCTCGCGACGATCACCCTGCAGAACTTCTTCCGGCTGTACGAGAAGCTCGCCGGGATGACCGGCACGGCGATGACCGAGGCCGCCGAGTTCCACCAGATCTACAAGCTGCACGTGGTGCCGATCCCCACGAACCGGCCGATGATCCGCGCGGACGACGCCGACCAGATCTACCGCACCGAGGACGCGAAGTTCACGTCGATCGTCGACGACATCGCCGAGCGGCACGCGAAGGGCCAGCCGATCCTGGTGGGCACCACCTCCGTCGAGAAGTCCGAGCTGCTGTCCGCGCAGCTGAAGCGGCGGGGTATCCGGCACGAGGTGCTCAACGCCAAGAACCACCAGCGTGAGGCGCAGATCGTCGCCCAGGCCGGCCGCAGGGGCGCGGTCACCGTGGCCACGAACATGGCGGGCCGCGGCACCGACATCATGCTCGGCGGCAACCCCGAGGCGATGGCGCGTGCGGAACTGGACCGGCGGGGGCTCGATCCGGAGGACCACCCCGAGGAGTACCGCGCCGCGCTCGAGAGGATGACTCAGTCCGTGGCGGCCGAGCGCGACGAGGTGATCGACCTCGGCGGGCTCTACGTCCTCGGCACCGAACGCCACGAGTCGCGTCGTATCGACAACCAGCTGCGCGGACGCGCCGGCCGGCAGGGCGACCCCGGCGCCTCCCGCTTCTACCTGTCCCTGGAGGACGACCTGATGCGGCTGTTCCGGGCGCAGGTCGTCGACCGTGTGATGGCGATGGCGAACGTCCCCGGGGACATACCCATCGAGAACAAGATGGTCACGCGCGCCATCGCCTCCGCCCAGTCCCAGCTCGAGCAACAGCACTTCGAGTCCCGCAAGGACGTCCTGAAGTTCGACGAGGTGCTCAACCGGCAGCGCACGCTGATCTACGAGGAACGCCGCCGGGTCCTCGCGGGCGAGAACCTGCGCGAACAGATCATCCACTTCATGGACGACACCATCCGCGCGTACATCACCGAGGAGACCGCCGAAGGTTTCCCCGAGGAGTGGAACCTGGAGAGGCTGTGGGGTGCCTTCAAGCAGCTCTACCCGATCAAGGTCACCATCGAGGACGTGGAGGACGAGGTCGGCGGGCGCGCGAACCTCACCGCCGACGACCTGATCGAGACGATCACCGAGGACATCCACGCCCGCTACGAGGAGCGCGAGGCCGAACTCGGCTCCGATGCCCTCCGTGACCTGGAACGCCTCGTCGTCCTCTCGGTCCTCGACCGCAAGTGGCGCGAGCACCTCTATGAGATGGACTACCTCCGCGACGGCATCGGCCTGCGCTGGACGCTGGGCCGCGAGCCGATCATCGAGTACGAGCGCGAGGGCTACGACATGTACGGCGCGATGACGGAGGCCATCAAGGAGGAGTCCGTCGGCTACGTCTTCAACCTCGACGCCTCGGGCAAGGCCCGCGACGGTCAGGAGACCCTGGAACCCGGGCGGCGGGACGAGGATCTCCACTTCAGCGCACCCACGCTGGACACGGCGGAAGGTGTGGTCGAGGGGGACTTCAGCCGCTCCGACGCGGCACCGGCACCTTCGAAGGCCGCTGCTTCGGCCGCGGGTTCGCCTTCGAAGGAAGCGATCACCGGTACGAAGCCTGCCCCGGCCCGGCGGCCCGCCAAGAAGTCGACCAAGTCGAGCAAGTCGGCCAAGTCCAACCGGTCGAAGAACCGCCGCCGGCGCAAGTAACGGCTCACGCCGACGGCAGCGGCGGTCCCGCGCGGTTCAGCAGTACCGGTAGTCGCCGCTCGATCCCCATGTGCAGTCGTCGGCCTTGGCCCCGCTGGGCTTGTAGAGATAGGCGGTGTCGCCGGCGTTGTTCCAGACGTACCAGCCACGGCCCCAGTACTTGTCGTACGCGTTGTTGGTGCCCTTGCCCGTGTGCACCTTCTTGGTCTTGCCGGCGCCGATCGTCACGTTGCCGAAGGTGTACGTGTAGCCCGTCTCGTCCTTGATCTTCCAGTTCCTCAGGGCGACCGTCGACGACGTCGAGTTCTTGATCCGCACCCACTCGGCGTTCAGGCTCGCGTTCGAGCCTCTGTCCGAGCCCGGGCTGTCGTAGTACACCTGGTAGATGTAGACGCGACCGGCGGCCTGCGCCGGAGTGCTGAGAAACGTGCCGGTCAGAGCCACGGCGCCGATGAGCGCGGGCAGGGCAGCGCGTATTCGCATGGAGATCCCCCCCTGGGTGTCGTCCAGTGTCAGGAGAGAAGGATTATCACGCTTTCTTCACGTGAGCTTCACAAGCGGTGATATGTCTTCGTCTTGTGACACATGGAGGCAAGAGGCCCACGAAGGGGACACCCTGTCCGGTCAGTGACTCGGTGCGGCCACAATGGAGGAATGAGCGACAGTCCAGCGCCCCTCGCTGATCCGCATCTCGTCTTCGATCCCGTGACCTCGGACGGGCCCCGGGACGTGGTGATCCTGGGATCCACCGGGTCGATCGGTACGCAGGCCATCGACCTTGTGGAACGCAACCCCGAGAGGTTCCGGGTGAGCGGGCTCTCCGCGGCGGGCGGGAGGGTGGCGCTACTGGCGGAGCAGGCGTGGCGGCTTCGGGTGCGTACCGTCGCGGTCGCCCGCGAGGACGTCGTACCGGCGCTGCGGGAGGCCCTGAGCGAGCGGCACGGGAACGGCGAGCCGCTGCCCGAGATCCTCGCCGGAGCGGACGCGGCCACGCAGCTCGCCGCCTCCGAGTGTCACACCGTGCTCAACGGCATCACCGGGTCGATCGGACTCGCGCCCACCCTCGCCGCGCTCGAAGCGGGCCGCACCCTCGCGCTCGCCAACAAGGAGTCGCTCATCGTCGGCGGCCCGCTGGTCAGGGCGCTCGCCAAGCCGGGGCAGATCATCCCGGTCGACTCCGAGCACGCGGCCCTGTTCCAGGCGCTCGCCTCGGGCACCAGATCCGACGTACGCAAGCTCGTCGTCACCGCCTCCGGGGGCCCCTTCCGGGGACGTACGAAGGAAGAACTCGCCAACGTCTCCCCGGCCGACGCCCTCGCGCACCCCACCTGGGCCATGGGCCCCGTCATCACGATCAACTCCGCGACCCTCGTCAACAAGGGGCTCGAAGTCATCGAGGCGCACCTCCTCTACGACATTCCCTTCGAGCGGATTGAGGTGGTCGTGCACCCCCAGTCGTATGTCCACTCGATGGTGGAGTTCACGGACGGATCGACGATCGCCCAGGCGACGCCCCCCGACATGCGCGGGCCGATCGCCATCGGGCTCGGCTGGCCCGAGCGCGTCCCCGACGCCGCGCCCGCCTTCGACTGGTCGAAGGCGTCGAGCTGGGAGTTCTTCCCGCTCGACAACGACGCGTTTCCGTCGGTGGGCCTCGCCCGGCATGTGGGAGAACTCGCGGGCACGGCCCCGGCCGTGTTCAATGCGGCGAACGAAGAGTGCGTGGACGCGTTCCTGAACGGCGCCCTGCCCTTCAACGGGATCATGGACACCGTGACGAAGGTGGTCGGGGAGCACGGCACTCCCCGTACGGGAGGTACGGGAACCTCACTCACCGTCGCGGACGTCCTCGAAGCGGAGACCTGGGCACGCGCCCGGGCCCGCGAACTGACGAACCAGGGGGACCAGACAGTGCAGACGACGACGGCGGAGGTCCGTGCATGACGACCCTGATGACGATCCTCGGCATAGTCGTCTTCGTGATCGGCCTGCTCTTCTCGATCGCCTGGCACGAACTGGGACATCTCTCCACGGCCAAACTCTTCGGCGTCCGCGTACCGCAGTACATGGTCGGTTTCGGCCCGACCATCTGGTCGCGGAAGAAGGGCGACACCGAGTACGGCGTCAAGGCGATCCCGCTCGGCGGCTACATCCGCATGATCGGCATGTTCCCGCCCGGCCCGGACGGCAGGCTCGAGGCCCGCTCCACCTCGCCGTGGCGCGGCATGGTCGAGGACGCCCGCGCGCAGTCCTTCGAGGAGCTGCAGCCCGGCGACGAGAACCGCCTCTTCTACACGCGCAAGCCCTGGAAGCGCGTGATCGTGATGTTCGCCGGCCCCTTCATGAACCTGATCCTGGCCGTCGTGATCTTCATGGGCGTGATGATGACCTTCGGCGTCCAGACCCAGACGACCACGGTCGGCAAGGTCTCCGACTGCGTCATCCAGCAGAGCGAGAACCGCACGAAGTGTGAGAAGGGCGACCAGGCCGCTCCCGCGAAGGCCGCAGGACTCGAAGCGGGCGACAAGATCATCGCGTTCAACGGCACACGCGTCGAGGACTGGTCCACCCTCCAGAACGACATCCGAGCCAACCCCGGCAAGGACGTCACGATCACCATCGAGCGCAAGGGCGAGCGGGTCGACCTGCAGACCCACCTGATTCGCAACCAGGTCAGCAAGAGCGACGGCAGCGGCGGCTATGTCGAGGACGAGTACGTGTACGCCGGCTTCCTCGGCTTCACGCCTGCCTCCGGCATCGTCCAGCAGTCCTTCGGCCAGTCCGTGGACCGTATGGGCGACATGATGGAGAACGGCGTCGAGTCGCTGATCGCCCTCCCGTCCAAGGTCCCCGCCCTGTGGGACGCGGCGTTCGGCGACGGCCCGCGCGAGGACGACTCCCCGATGGGCGTGGTCGGCGCGGCCCGCGTGGGCGGCGAGGTCTTCACCCTCGACATCCCGCCGGAGAACCAGATCGCGATGATGCTGTTCCTCGTCGCGGGCTTCAACCTCTCCCTCTTCCTGTTCAACATGCTCCCGCTGCTGCCGCTCGACGGCGGGCACATCGCCGGCGCCCTGTGGGAATCGCTGCGGCGGAATGTGGCGAAGGTGTTCAGGAGGCCCGACCCGGGACCGTTCGATGTGGCGAAGCTGATGCCGGTGGCTTATGTGGTGGCGGGCATCTTCATCTGCTTTACCCTGCTCGTCCTGGTCGCGGACGTCGTTAACCCGGTGCGCATCTCCTAGCAAGACGGAGTTCGTGGCGACCGGGCAGGCTGTGGGCCCGGTCGCCCCTCCTTGTGGTGGCCCGTGCGGCGGATGTGCTCGCGTGTTCGGGGGTGCCGTAATCTCGTTGGCTGGAGCCCGTCAGCTTCGGGACCGACCGATCCTTACCTTGGGGTTGCACAGCAGATGACTGCGATTTCTCTCGGCATGCCGTCCGTTCCGACCAAGCTCGCCGAGCGCCGTGTCTCGCGGCAGATCCAGGTCGGGACCGTGGCCGTGGGCGGAGACGCACCCGTGTCGGTGCAGTCGATGACGACGACGCGTACGTCGGACATCGGTGCCACGTTGCAGCAGATCGCCGAGCTGACGGCGTCGGGCTGCCAGATCGTACGGGTGGCCTGTCCGACGCAGGATGACGCGGACGCCCTGTCGGTGATCGCCAAGAAGTCGCAGCTCCCCGTCATCGCCGACATCCATTTCCAGCCGAAGTACGTGTTCGCGGCGATCGAGGCGGGCTGTGCGGCCGTCCGCGTCAACCCCGGCAACATCAAGCAGTTCGACGACAAG